>JAYELZ010000219.1:1415-10113 GCA_034717835.1 Chloroflexota bacterium | reverse complement strand
GTCACTGAACTCCATACCGTTGGGCAGTTGATGAATTTTTTAGGACGTAGATTATTCGCCGTTAAAACCAAAGTTTTCGCCACGGAGGGCACAGAATTTTCTTTCTCTGCGTCTCCGTGGTGAATGATCTTTTTTCAAGGGAACCATGATTGGAATTTTCAACGTCAATAAACCGCTTCACGCGACATCGCACGATGTGGTAAACATCATGCGACGGCTGACGGGCGTGCAGCGCATCGGGCATACCGGCACGTTGGACCCTCTGGCGACCGGGGTGCTGGTACTCCTGGTTGGCCCGGCCACGCGACTGGCGCGTTTTCTATCTAGAGCGCCCAAGAGCTACCGCGCCGTGATCCGGTTGGGCGGCACTACCGCCACCTACGATGCGGAGGGCGAGATTTTGGAGCATCGTCCGGTCAGAGTCAATCAAGCCACCCTCGCCGCAGCCCTAGATAATTTTCGCGGGGAGCTCGCTCAAATCCCACCGATGTACTCGGCAATTAAGATCAACGGCCAACCGCTCTACAAACTGGCGCGGCGGGGAGAGGAGCTAGCGCGTCCTGCGCGGCAGGTGACCATCCACGAGCTGGAACTCTTGGTCTGGGAGAGTCCCGACCTCACCGTGCGCGTCCACTGCTCGGCGGGGACCTATATCCGCAGTTTGGCCCACGATTTGGGCAAGGCGCTAGGTTGTGGCGGGCATCTGCGCTCACTGGTACGCACCGCCGTGGGAGAGTTCCAACTGGCGGATAGCTACACCTTAGACGAACTCAGCGTGCTGGCGGCGGAAAACCGGCTGCACGAGGCGCTTCTCCCACCCCAGGCACTCCTCACCGCGCTCCCCAGCGTGGAACTCACGCCCCAACAAATAGTGGACGTCCGTTATGGCCGGCAGATTACACTCGCCGCCGCGCCCGCCGCGGCTCAAATACAAGCGCACAATTCCCAGGGGGAGTTGGTAGCGCTGCTCGTCCCCGACCAAGAACGCTGGCGACCGAATCTGGTGCTCAAAGCGAAGTGAACTGTGACTCCATGTGGCTAAAACGTGACCTAAATTTCCCCGCACTAACCCAACCTGCCGGCGTGACCATCGGGGCATTTGACGGCGTACATCGCGGGCATCAAGCCTTGATAGGCGCGCTGGTCAATAACTCGCACGCCGCTGGGCGCGCAGCAATAGCCGTGACCTTTGACCCGCTGCCGGTACAATGCTTCACGCAGAAAGAAGCTGTCTTGCTCACCTCACGGGAAGAACGGCTCAGACAGCTGGAAATTTTGGAGGTAGATGGAGTAGTGCTCTTACCCTTCGATCATCAAATGAGACAAATTCCAGCCGAAACCTTTGTCATCCATTTACGACGACAACTACAGATGACCGAACTCTGGATCGGGCCGGATTTCAAATTGGGGCATGACCGGAGAGATACCACTTTTCTACAGTCCCTGGGGAGGGACCTGGATTTCGAGGTACATATCCTGCCACCGTACCAGCACCACGGAATACCAGTACGCAGCACACGCATCCGCGCGGCCCTGCAAAACGGCTTGTTGACGCTGGCTAACGAGCTCTTGGGGCGACCCTATCAACTGACCGGCTCGATAGAACACGGGGAAAAACGCGGGCGGACGCTGGGCTTTCCCACCGCCAATCTGGGAACGGCCACGACGCGACTGCTGCCGGCTCACGGTTGCTACATCTGCCGCGCACACCTCGCACGCGGCGCCTTTGGCGCCGTGACCAACATTGGCACTCGCCCCACCTTCAACCATAGCCAGGTCACAGTGGAGGCACATCTGTTGGACTTTGCGGCCGATATCTACGGGGAGACATTGCAGCTCGATTTTATGACCCGCCTGCGGCCCGAACTAAAATTCGCCTCGGCGGAAGCCCTAATTAAACAATTACACCAAGATAAAAATACCGCGCGCGCGTGGTTAGCACTCCAGCAAACCACGGCCAAATCGTTTGTCTGAATAATAAGCTAATTGGCACTACGTTCAACGCTTCTTCTTCTCACGCCCTCGGAAGACCATGCGTAACGGCGTCCCCGGGAAGGGGAAAAGTTCCTCTCGAATCACGTTTTCCAGATACCGCCGATAAGAAAAATGTATCAAATGCGGATCATTAACAGAAAAAATAAAAGTGGGCGGCTCAACATCCGGTTGGACAACCTGGTAGAGCTTCATCTGGCGACCACGCTTGCTGGGCGGCGAGTGTCTATCAATCGCCTCACGGAGCACATCGTTGAGCAACTCGGGAGCAATCCGGGTCTGCCGTGCCGCGACCACATCCAACGCGGCGGGAATCACTTGCTGCACTCGGCGTCCCGTCAGCGCGGAGATGAAGATAATCGGGATATAGGGCATGAATTTGAGATCCTCACGGATCCTGTTATCCACCACCAGCCCATCCTGCCTAACCGCCGCGGAGACAGCATCCCACTTGTTCACCAAGACCACCACGCTGACGCCCTGCTGCGCAATCAGACCGGCGATATGCGCGTCCTGTGCCGTGATGCCCTCCACGCCATCCAAGAGTAGCAAGGCCACATCGGAACGTTCCGCCGCCTTGATGGTGCGTAACGTGCTGTACCGCTCCACCCCCGGGTTGATTTTGCCCCGGCGCCGCAGACCGGCGGTATCAATGAGGATGATCTTCTCACCTTCCCACAGCAACTCCGTATCCAGCGCATCGCGTGTGGTGCCGGCCACCGGGCTGACAATCGCGCGCTCCTGCCCCAACAGCATGTTAAAGAGCGTGGATTTGCCCACGTTCGGGCGGCCCAGGAAAGCAATCCGCACAGCATCTCCCGTCGGCGGTTCTTTCACCACGGCCGGCAAATTGGCTACGACCACATCCAATAAATCCGCCACCCCAAAACTATGGATGGCCGAGATAGGATAAACCGTTCCCAGCCCCAGCTCATACAGTTCCAACGCTTCACGCCGACGCTGTGCATTGTCGGCTTTATTGGCAACCACCAACACCGGTTTATCGGTGCGGTAAAGCAATGTGGCGACCTCCCGATCCGCACCGGTGAGTCCCGTAATGGTATCGGTCAGGAATAAGATCACGTCGGCTTCGGCGATGGCCTGCTCGGCCTGTTGCCTAATCAGCGGGATGAATTCCGCCGAATCTTCCAACAACGGTGTTCCCACGAGCTCCCGGCGTCCAGCTGCTACCGTAGGGGCTAGAATCTCAATCCCACCGGTATCTACCAGCATGAATTCACGACTCTCCCACTCGGTGGGCGCCATCAGCCGATCGCGTGTCGTTCCAGGAATATCACTCACCACCGCGCGGCGTTCGCCAATAATACGGTTAAAAAGCGTAGATTTGCCCACGTTGGGGCGACCCACAATCGCGACATAAGGTTTAGACATTATTTTTCAGAGCTCCTAAATTAACACAATTACAACAGACTATGAAAACTTCTACCGCTCCATAGCCTCCGGTAATATAAATGTAAAACAACTACCCTGCCCCAGCGCACTATCCACCCACACACGCCCTTTATGTTTCTCAATCACCGATTTCACGATAGCCAATCCCAAACCCGTCCCCTGGATAGCGTCAGTTTTAGGCGTATGCACGCGATAAAAACGCTCAAAGATATGAGATTGCTCATCCACCGAGATACCAAAACCATTATCCTGCACGCTGACAATGATGTGCTCTCCCTCTCTCACAGCTCGCAGACGCACCCAGCCACCAGCCTGATTATATTTAAGCGCGTTGCTCAACAAATTTTCCAACACTTGACGTAAGCGCCGCCGGTTCCCCAACACTTTCAAATCTGGTGCGCTCTCTCCAGATAACATGATACCCTCATCTTCAAATTGAGGTTGTAGTTCCTCCTCCACCTCTTTTAAGAGCAAATCGAGACGCATAGTGTGCATTTCCAGATTATAACCAGCCTCAATCCGCCCAATATCCAACAAATCGGTGATTAACTGGGTGATGTAAGTAAGACTGCGTAACGCTTTATCAATAAACTTTTCCTGTACGCTGGTCAATGGCCCCACGCGATCCAAAAGCTCAATATAGCCCTGAATAGTGGTCAAGGGCGTGCGCAAGTCATGCGAGACAGTGGAGACAAATTCGGACTTTAGGCGGTCTAATTCCTTCAAATGGGTGATATCCTGCATCACCACCATCCGCCCGATCCTCGGAAGCGTAGTAAGTTGCGCATTAAAAACTTTACCGTTCTTCAAGGCGATCTCCGCATGAGCACGTTCGGCATCATCCATAAACAGGTCTCTTAAATCCGCATTAGCAATAGCCTCCGACAAAGAGGCCTCTTGTGCCGTAGCGGGGATATTGAATGTATCCGCTGCGGCTTGGCTCCATAACAAGAGTTGATTCTGCTCATCGGTAATCAACACCACCTCGGTAGCATGTTGTAAAATCGAGCGCAGGCGTGATTGTTCAATCTCTCGGGACTCAAAAAGCCGGGCATTCTCCAACGTGATTGACGCGAAATCCGCCAGTGAGGATAAAGTAAAGAGTTGTGATTCCGTAAACGCCACCTCTCGCGTGCGGTTGACTATCCCCAGCACCCCGACCTTCTTCCCGCTGGACCCTCGTAGAGGTACGTAAAGCAAAGCCCTCGCCAGGTAATTGGTAGCAATTTTGGTATCACGATGCAACATCACCGGGCGACCAGAGCGAATTACACGCCAGGCAACGGAGTCGGAAACCTCCTTATGGAAACGCTCCACGTTCTCAGCGGTCATATTCTTAGCCGCCCGCAAATAGAGAGTGTCTCCCTCACACAAGAAAATAAATCCTTCATCCGCCTGCGTCAGATTAACCGAGACCGTCACCACCCGTGAGAGCACCGCTTCCAAATCCAGCGTAGAAATAATAGATTTCCCGACAGTGTAGATCGTGTTAAGCTCTTGCAACCGCTGGTTGAGGGCCAGATTAGCTTGCGCCAGATCCTCCTGTAACTGCTCCGGTGCTGCTGGTGGAGCTTGGCTCAGAATACGCTGCATTAACGCACGACTTTCCGGCGTAACGAAAGGCGGCGTCAACACTCCCCGCAACGCTGTCCGCGCCAAAAATGGATTTAGTAAGTGAGCATCGGCTAAATCAGCCAACAATGCCACCAAAGGGATTGGCCCGACAAACTCCAACACCTGCGACACACTTTGATCTTGGAGCCAAGCCACGTCCAGCAACACCAGAGTTGCCGGCGACAACTCTTCCCGCGACTCTGACAAAGGTAGCAGTGCGCATTCCGCTGGTAACAATTGGCGAGCGAGTTGCTCAAGCGAATTATCGCCCAAGATTAGCACTTGTGGCTTTATCATTTTATTTTCCTTTCTAGAATCGACTCCACTGAAAAGAGAGGCTCACCATCAAGATACCCCAAAAATAAAAACTCTTAGGGAGATTAACAGGTTAAGTATCAAAGCTCCTAAAACAATCATAACCCAGAATAGAGGTGACGCAACCAAAACGCCACTTTTGCCCTGGTCGATGCGTAGTATAGTTGATTAGTAACATCACCCTAAGGAGGTGTACGCATGACACTCTTGATTCGTTGGGCCATCAGCTCATTTTCGCTCTTCGCCGCCGTCTGGCTGGTGCCAGGCATTCACGTATTGGAAGCCGGGTGGGTTGTTTACGCAGTGATGGCCATAGTTTTAGGCTTAGTCAACGCTTTTGTCCGCCCTCTGATGAAAGTACTTACTTGCCCCCTCATCATCTTGACTCTGGGACTCTTCACCCTGATCATCAACGGGATTACGCTCTGGCTAGCAGCGGCACTGGCTAACAGCTTCTTCGGAGTAGGTTTCTACATTGATAGTTTCGGGGACGCCTTCTTAGGCGCGTTGATCGTCAGTATCGTGAGCGTAATTCTCAACACGTTCGTCAAAGACAAGGATGACTAACCCTTACCTAAGGAGCGAGAGCCATGCGCCTATCCCAGACCACCTTTTGGATACCACTAGCACTAATTAGCATCATGCTGACCGGTTGTAGCGCTCCTACACCCACGGCCAGCCCCCATCCGCCCACTCTGGCCCCCACCGACACCGCGACGGCGCGCCCGACCGCTACCTTTGCTCCCACCGCAACCCCTACGCTGGCCCCCAGCGCGACACCCGCGCCTTCCACCACACCCACCGCCGAGGTCAACGCCACCGCCACGGAGACTATCACGCCTACCTCCAGAGCGACAGCGGCACCCACCGCAGATGATAGCGTCCCTATTGGAGAACTAGACGCAAATTCCGGCGATGGGATAACCATCAAGGGCCGGGTCATTGCCACCGCGAGCTTCTCACAAGGCTTCAAATTCACGGTGGATGATGGCAGCGGACAACTCGTCCTCTTGCTCTGGCATACAACCTATGACGAAACCCCAGCTGCTCCGCGTCTCAATCTCGGCGCGACAGTGCGCGCGACAGGCAAGATCGGCGCCTACGAAGGCGAGCTACAGATCACGCCGTATAGCGGCAGCGACGTGACTGTGTTGAGCGGCGGTTATGCCGCCCCAGACGTAGCTGCCAACGCTCTCGGAGAGCATTTGGGCGAAAGAGTCACCCTCACCGGGCAAGTCTCCCGCGTGGAAGGCGCCGGCACATCCGCCGTCAAAGTCTACCTCACCGATGAAAGCGGCGAAGCCCTGGTCTTCCTTTGGAATAACATCTTGGATCGCATCCCCCACGCCAACCCCGCGCTGGGAACCATCGGCACCGCCGTGCGCGCTACCGGCGAAGTCGCAGAGTACAAAGGCACGCTGGAGCTCATCCCCACGCTCCCCTACGATGTGGAAGTACTGCCCTGAGCTCAATAACGGCTTGGCAGCAAAGCAGTTTTTCCAATGAGCTACCTGTAATTGGAGAGTAGTCAAACTTATGCACTATCTATTCAAACACGTATTGCTACGCGACGTAGCCTACAATATGCAATTACGTAAACAGCTACAAAGAATACACCGGCTAGCCGCCACAGCCATAGAACAATTACACGCGGGTAACTTAAATTATTACTACGCAGAGCTAGCCCACCACTATGCAGAAGCCGACTGTACCGAAGAGGCTATCCGCTATTGGCAGCTGGCCGGTGATTACGCCAGGGAAGATTATGCGCTAGATGAGGCTGTCACCTATTATCAAGCCGCGCTAGCTTTGCAAGCTGCCTCCCCCGCAGAGCTGCCTTTTTCCCCAGCCTATTGGGGAGAGCTCTATGTTGCCCTAGGAGAGACTCTCCGCTGGCAGGCACGTTTCATTGAATCCCTGCAAGCCTATCAAAATATACTCCAGCTAGCAGAAGCCAGCCACAATCTCCTCTTGCTCGCCAACGCCTGGAATGGAATTTCAAAAACCCAGGATTTTCAAGGAAATTATCGCCTGTCACAAGAGAGCGCGGAGAGAGCGGAAGAAATCGCTCTGGCTATCGGTTCAGAACTTGAATTAGCTCAAGCTTGGATAAATAAAGGTTTTGCGCTCTTTAGAATAGGACGGCTAACTGAGGCGTTAGAGCTAGGCCTTGTGTGCCTAGCGCTAACTAAACGGTTGCAAGCTAAAAGAATGATCAACCAAAATCTCAATCTACTAGGTGGCATTCATGACATACAAGGGAACTATCAAAAAGCAGCTAGCTATCAGCAAGCAGCCTTGGCAATCTGTCACCAACTGAAAGATCCCCAACGGATTTCCCGCTCACTAAACAATTTAGGAGAGAACGCGCGTCTGAGTGGTGATTACCAAGCAGCCGTCAATTTCTATCAAGAAGCCCTCACTCTGGCGCGCAAGATAGGCGACCATACGGGAGAGCTAGCTTTCATGAGCGCGTTGGGAGGTGCCCAAGCGGGATTGCAAGAGTACGCGCTAGCCGAAACAACCCTGCGGCAAGCAATTCAACGCAGCTGCGTTGCGGAGGAACATTTCTCCCGTCCCTACGCACACCTTTTCTTAGCCGTGGCCTTGTTAGGACAAGGGGAAATGGCAGCCGCCCGCCACAACGCCCAACAAGCACTCCAGCTAGGTGAGGAGATAAACATCCTGGAAATTACCGGCGGCGCCTGGCGTGTACTAGGGCAGATTGCTATGGCCCTCTCCGCCCCAATCATTATTGATGACCAGGCGTACCACGCTCCCACCTGCTTTGCCTCCAGCCACCGTATCTTCACCGAGCTAGGCGCCGCCGGGGAACTGGCCCGCACCTTGCGCGCTTGGGCCCAATACGAATCCAGACACGGGGACGCCAAGCGCAGTGCAGAGATGACGACCACTGCCAACGAGATATTCGCGCGGTTGGGCATGCAGGAGGAACGCGGCGGTTGAAATCACAAGCCACCGCCACGCAGGCGCGAAGAACACAAGGATTTTGAAACTATTTTTTCTTAGCGTCTTGGCGGCTTAGCGGCTTAGCGGCGAGCCGTCTTTCCCAGCGGAGTCAAACTTAATCTTTTCTCAGTGTTCTCTGTGTTTCCAGGGTGAATTATTTTTCCAGCAACTTAAAATCGCAAGGAGATAGCACCCATGAAGTTACCGACCATTCCGCTAGAAGAGACCCGCTCCTTTTTAGTTGATCTCTTGAAAATCCCCAGTCCCACCGGGGATACCGAGGTCGCGCTCGCCTTTGTGGCAGCGGCCTGCACCGAACTGCCCCTGAAACAGCGGCAGCTCCGGAAAGGCGGCCTCTTGCTCTCCTGGCCGGGGGACGAGAGCGCGCCCCGCG
>JAYELZ010000219.1:0-1315 GCA_034717835.1 Chloroflexota bacterium | reverse complement strand
ACCGGGGATACCGAGGTCGCGCTCGCCTTTGTGGCAGCGGCCTGCACCGAACTGCCCCTGAAACAGCGGCAGCTCCGGAAAGGCGGCCTCTTGCTCTCCTGGCCGGGGGACGAGAGCGCGCCCCGCGCGCTGACCGCGCACGTCGATACGCTGGGAGCGATGGTCCGCAAGCTCAAAGATAATGGCCGTTTGCAGCTCACCACCATCGGTAGCTTTGATTGGCACACTTTGGAGGGCGAAGGTTGCACCGTCGTCACCGGCGATCAGCGCGCCTATCGCGGCAGTATACTGCCGACCAAAGCCTCCGTACACATCTACGGCCAAGAGAGCCGCGATCTCAAACGCACCGGCGAGAACTACGAGGTGCGTTTGGACGCGCGCACAGAGGATCAGACGGAAACCCAAGAATTGGGGATTCAGGTAGGCGATTTTGTCTACATCGACCGCCGGGTAGAGATCAACGAAGGCTTCATCCGTTCCCGTTATTTGGATGACAAAGCCGGCGTTGCGGCGATCTACGGCGCGCTCCTGGCCTTGCAGCGCTCCGGACTAAAACCGCGCTATCGCCTGGACGTGCTCATCTCTGGTTACGAAGAAGTCGGGCACGGCGCGGCGGCCGGTTGGCCCGCGGATGTAGCCGAATTAGTCGCCGTGGACATGGCCGCCGCCGGGGGAGCTCAGAATTCCGATGAATTTAGCGTGGGAATCTGCGCTAAGGATTCCGGCGGGCCTTATCATCTAGGCTTGCGCCGCCGGCTGGAAGAGTTGGCCCGGCAGTACGAAATCCCCTACCGTGTTGATGTCTACCCGCATTACGGCTCCGACGGCGAAGCCGCCTGGCGAGCCGGCGCAGATTTCCGCGTGGGTCTCATCGGCCCCGGCGTAGATGCCTCGCACGCTTACGAGCGCACCCACAGCGACTCCCTCGCCGCCACCGCCCAACTCATCGTGGCATATCTGCTCGCGGAGTGATTCGCTGCCACGACTGAAGTCGCTCTTGGAGACGCGCCGCGCCGCGGGTTAACCCCTGGTAGCCTACTTCAGTGGGCGTCCGCAATCCTGTGCGAACTGTCATTCCGAGCAGAGTACCGTCCCGTTGCGTGGGGCGGCACGTGGTCGAGGAACCTCTAGCAGCTCCGAGATATCGGGGCGAAAAGGGGAGGTTTCTCGCTGGCGAGCTCCACGTTGAGCGTGTCGCTCTGGCTCGAAATAACAAGAGAGCGCACTGTAGCCACGCGCCGCTCGGGCCGGTCTCCTGACCGTGCCCGCCTAGACAACTTGACGCGGCCTGGCGGCACGGCCTAGAGGCCAGCCA
>JAYELZ010000218.1:0-10178 GCA_034717835.1 Chloroflexota bacterium | reverse complement strand
GCACTCGCTGCCAAGATAGCGGCCGCATGTCCCGCGCCCCCCACCGTGCACTCAATATATCTCCCCCCAGCGCGTAACACCAAGCCTTCCAATACCTCGGCCAACAGTACCGAAATATGCTCTCCAGAGGAATTGGTCACTAAATCTTCAGGTTCTCCCATAGCGCCGGGTTCTCCTTCATCAATTCTAATTGCTCTGAATTCTGCATTGCCCATTGCGGTGGTGACCATAATTCCATATAGCGATCCAATCCCACCACAATCACCTCGTGCGACAAAATCAGAATAGCATATTCGCGCAGCCGTTCAGGAACCAGAATGCGTCCTTGATTATCCAGCGACACGTCAGCCGCATCGGCGAAAAAGAGACGGCGGAGCGCGCGTCCCTGTCCAGAGGTAATCGGCAGCGCGTTGACTTTGGAGGATAGCTCCTGCCAGACATCCAGCGAATAGAGCGAGAGACAACGGTCCAAGCCACGAGTGATCACCAATCTCCCGGCCAGCTCCTCCCGGAAACGCGCGGGGATGGTTAAGCGACCTTTGCCATCCAAAATATAGGTGTATTGTCCCAAAAACATCCCGCCAAGCCCTCCAGTTGCCACTATCACCCACTTCGCCCCACCAATAGCCACATTATACAGCACTCTCCCAACTTAATCAATAACGAAAACCCAAAAAAGCATGACGAATTTGGGAAATTTCCATTACAAATTCCTATCTAAATGCGGTTGTTACTCATGCTACCTCGGCTATAATGAAAGCGCATTTGATTCTAGCCCACAACCGGGGAAGAGCTATGTTACAGCTAGCAGAGCTAAAAGACGAAATCAGAGCATTAAAGCGCGCAACCATAGCGCGACAACGACGCCGCGAGCTGGAGACGTCCGCGGCGTTGGATTGGCTGGCGGACGCGCCGGACGCCCCCACCCTGCGCCAGTCGGTCAAGCAACAAGGCGATCCCCAAGAGTCGTATGCACTGCCGGCAACAGACGATAAGCCGCTAAACCAACGCTTTCAACCACCCGGCCCACCTCCGCGAGGAACTACGGTTGTGGCGGTGGATGGCTCGCAGATCCGGCCGGATCGCCACGCAGCGATCTTGTACTACTTGCTCCAAGTGGGCGGCATGATCTTTAGCTACGATGGACAAGCGCCCCGCACACAGAGCGAGAGTTCGCTGCACTTCAAGCCCAGCGAACTCTACGACGAGCGCAGCCAAATTATCACCGGGCAGCTAGGCCAACGGCGCACCGTGTCCGAGCTGGAGTACCTGGCCCAACTGACGGCGCAAGCGCGCTCCGCCGGCGCGCCGTCCCCGCTGCTGGCGCTCACCGATGGCCCGCTCCTCTGGCCTTACAGCGGGCGCAGTGAGGAAGAGACCCGGCAGCTCCTGCCGGCCTACTTCGCCGCCCTGGACAGTCTACAACAGAGCAACGGCATGCCGGTCGGCTTTGTGGAACGGCCAGGCGGTCGCCAGCTGGTCAATCTACTCCGACTGACCCGTCCCCACGCGGGGGCAGCTGCGGATTCCGCCGCCCAGAGTTCCTCTGATTGGCTCACCGACCGCGAATTGCTGACACACTTCCTCCAACCGGGGGAACGTTCCATCTGGTTCCAACGCGCTTCAGCCATGAATCAACGCCATGCCCGGCGCGGACACGCCATCTGGTTCTCCTACCTCAACGTCGGCACGGAAACCTGGCCGGTGATCGCCCGGCTGGAGACTCCGTCTTGGGCGGCCCAACACGCGACGTGGAACAAAACACTACATCAAGTCCTCCTACATCAGGCGCGCGTGTTGCACGGGCATCCCTACGTGCTGGCCCGCGCTCACGAGTTGGCGCTGGTGACACATCAAGATCAAGCCGCGCTGAACAACCTGCTCCAACAACAGCTGGCCGCGGCCGGGATAATGGTCCATGCCTCGGTGAAAGCGGAGCAAAAAGCGTATTTTGGAAGGAAGTAGAACGGTAGACGGTAGCCAGCAGACAGTAGACGGGAGGGAGAAGTAAGTGAATCCAGAGAACCGAGCTATTCGCATTGGAAACGTGCTGCGGGCTGATATTCGCGGCTTTGTGGCTGCTTCGCGCATTCCAGAGCCAGAAGTCCCCACCTTTGGGACTTTCGTGCGGGCCCCCATCCAACAAGGGCAGAGTCAGTTAATCGGGCTGGTCTATGACATCAGCATGCAAGATGACCAATTCCTACGCCATCTGGCCGTAACATTGGAAGAGGATAATCCAGCACACCAAGAGATCATCGCCGACCAGCGAGAACGCGCTATCCCGGTAGAAATCAGCGTGGCAGCCATCGGCTACCAAGATAGCCACGGTTATCATTACGGATTGCCGCCACAACCCCCCATGATTCTGAAAAAAATCGCCGTCTGTCAACCTGCCGAGGTCAAGCAAATTACCGCACACCCAGAGTGGATACGAGCATTACTAGAAAACCGCGAAGTCCCGGCTGACGAGCTAATCGTGCGCGCGATACAACGCTCTGCCGAACTCCACGCAGAAGAAAAACAAACCTATTTGATTACTGCTGGACGGTATCTGGCCCAACAGTTGGGGCACGAACCACTACGTTTAGCCACCCTCTTGCAACGAATGGCCGGTCAGGAGTAAAAACATGCACAGTGGAAAACGGAAAATACCTCTTTGGGGGCTGATTTTAGGCACGGTGTTGTTGGTTATCATGGCCTCGGCGGGAATTGCGCAGATTTTAGTGCGCGGGGTTGATCGCGCCACACCCATCGTGCGGCCCACTTTGCCAGTAGCCGTCGTTTTGGAGAGCCAAAAAACGCCTCGTGTGGACATTCCGACGCCCCAACCCACACCGGTCGTCCCGGCCACGCCACCGCCCACCGCGACTATACCTTTTACGCTGACGCTGCCCGTCCCCACCCCCACCCTCCCTCCTGCCCGCAATCCTCTCCAGGATGCGCTGGCGGATATCACCGACCTTGCAGGCGGGGTAGCCGTCGCCTCTCCGCCCACGGGCGTGGATATTGCGACGTGCAACTGCACCTCGGAGACCACGGTGTTGAGCGAGTTACCCGCACCGGCGGCCCTCCTCACCGGGACGACGAGCTCCACGGAGACGTTGACCCTCTGGTTCACACTCCACAACCCCATCCCCGCGCAACGCACACTCACATATCACCTATTGGTGGCGCTGGATCTGGACGGCGATTCCGCTACCGGCCGTCCGCCAGGTGACGGGCACATCAACCCGGAGTTGGGCACGGAGATTGGAGCGGGCGTCTTTCTGCAGCCCAACGGTGAGCTGGAACCATACATCTATGCCTGGAACAACGCACTCGGCGACTGGGATGGCGACACGCCCGATATTATGACAGCACAGCTCAACGCGGAACGGGACGGCGTGCGGTTCGACTTCCCGCTGGCGGAACTCCGCGCGACGGTAGAGGAGATATCCGGCGTCGCACTAGACTCAGGAGCCTTACACGGCCGGGTAGCAGTGATCGCCAGCTCGCAGACAGAGCCGCCGGTGGTTGATTTTTGCCCGGATTTGCCCTAGAGCAGGGTCGGTCAGCAGTCTGGCGACTGAAGTGCTTAACAAAACGGGTGCTTCAAACTGACGCTAGAGATTCCTCGACTGCGTGCTCCACGCTTTGCGTGTCGCACTCCGCTCGGAATGACACTCATGGGGAGCGTGACGCGGTTCTTGATATTGAACATAGTTCAACCTTTGACCTTCGACCTTCAACTTTCGACCTTCGACTTATTTCCAAAGGAGAGTTAGATGACCACATACCGCATTACCGAACACCCCATTTTGACTCCAAAAGATGAGCCGCCGGTAGAGTTCACCTGGCATGGCGAAACGCTCACCGCGCAACCCGGCGAGATGATCGCCTCGGCGCTCTTCGCCCACGGTATCCGCACTTTTGGGCAGCACCAGAAGGATGGCGCGCCACAAGGTATTTACTGCGCCAACGGGCAGTGCAGCCAATGTCTGGTACTGGCGGATGGGAAGCCGGTCAAGTCGTGCATGACGCCGGTGCGACCGGGGATGGTGGTGGAACCGTTAGAGGGCTTGCCCAAATTGCCGCCGGTCGCCCCGGAGGAATTGAAGTCGCCTTTTGATGACGTGGAGACGCTGGTTGTGCCGGTACTCATCTTGGGCGGCGGGCCGGCGGGAATGTCCGCCGCTATCCAGCTGGCGGAGCGCGGGGTAAAGACACTCTTGGTGGATGATAAGCACCGGCTGGGCGGTAAGTTGGTCTTGCAAACCCACCGCTTCTTCGGCTCGCAGGAGGCCGTCTACGCCGGCACGCGCGGCATCGACATCGCCACCAAATTGGAGACCGCCGTCCGCGAACACGAGAAAGTGACGATCTGGCTAGAGAGCACCGCGCTGGCGGTCTTTAGCGACCGGCTGGTGGGTATTCTGCGCGGGGACCAGAGCAGAGATAAATATGTCTTGGTCAAGCCAGCCGTGTTGTTGGTAGCTACCGGCGCGCGGGAGAAGTCGCTGGTCTTCAAGGGTAACACGCTGCCAGGGGTCTACGGCGCCGGCGCGTTCCAGACGTTAGTCAACCGCGATCTGGTGCGAGCCGCCGAACGGCTCTTCATCGTCGGCGGGGGGAACGTGGGCCTGATCGCGGGCTATCACGCGCTCCAGGCCGGCATTGAAGTGGTCGGCTTGGTTGAGGCGCTGCCCCAATGCGGCGGCTACAAAGTGCATCGAGACAAGCTGGCGCGCTTAGGCGTCCCCATCTACACCTCACACACCATCCTCAGCGCCAACGGGACAGCGGAGGTGAAATCGGTGACGGTAGCCGCGCTAGATGAGCATTTCCAGCCGCTCCCCGGCACCGAACAAACCTTCGCTTGCGACACGCTGCTCATCGCCGTGGGGCTGGAGCCGGTGAACGAGTTCACCGAGAAGGCGCGCCAGTTCGGACTCACGGTCCTAGACGCTGGCGACGCGGAGGAGATCGCTGAGGCCTCGGCCGCCATCTTCTCCGGCAAGATCAAAGGGTTACAGATCGCGCGCATGTTAGGCGCGACCAACGAGGAGACACCAGAAAGCTGGGTGCGCACCGCGGCTATCCTCAAATCACATCCAGGGGCGACCCGCCCCGAACGCACTCCCGCAGCGGAGACGGGTGTCTTCCCGGTCTTCCACTGCTCGCAGGAGATTCCGTGTAATCCCTGTTCCACCGTCTGCCCGCTAGACCTCATCCACATCCCCAGCGACGACATCCGCCAGCTGCCGGCGTATCGTGGCTTTGCGGGCGAAAAAAGGTGTCTGGGCTGCGAGCAATGTCTCATTACCTGCCCTGGTCTGGCCATCACGCTGGTTGATTACCGGCAAGACACTGAATATCCCACCGTCTCGCTGGCCTACGAATTCCGCGCCGAGAGTGTGGCCGTAGGCGACCTGGTAACGGTCTTGGACACCACCGGCGAGAAGCTGGGAGAGGTAGAGATCAGCCAGGTTCGCGCGACGAAGCGCAACGCCCGCACCGTAGTCGTCAAGGTGAAAGCGCCGCGCGTATATGCCAAACTCATCGCGGGGCTGCGCGTGCAAGCACCGGAGGTCGGCGCGGCCTTGCCAGAGAGCGTTGAGCGGCTGGCCGATGATGAGATCGTCTGCCGTTGCGAGCGCGTCACGGCGGGCGAAATCCGCGCACTGATTCGGCAAGGTTGCCGGGATATGAACGAGATTAAGGCCGTGACCCGCGCCGGGATGGGCGCTTGCGGCGGGAAGACCTGCACCACCCTGATTAAACGCATCTTCCGCCAAGAGGGCGTCCCCCTGGATGAGGTTGCAGAGAACACCAAACGCCCACTCTTTGTCGAAGTCCCGTTGGGCGTCTTTGCCGGCAGCGAGAAAGCGAGGGAGTGAGAAAGCGAGAAAAAACGAGACGCAGATTCACGCAGATTTTCGCAGATAAAATACAACAGCAGCGTTTAGTAGCCCATGAATGCCACGGGCGTGGCATGCTAACGACTAACCGATAATGGCTAGCAGCTAATCACTAATCCATACCCGGAGGTAAGACATGCAGACTCAACCATCGCAAGACCGCATACTTTGTAACCTGTTCTCCGTTATGCTGGCCTTTGTAATGCTATTGACCGGCTGCGCCAGCCCCACCTGCGATCTAGCCATAGCTGCCCCAGGAGATTTGATTACGTTGATGTTATTAACCGGCCGCCTGGTGGAGCAAGCTCCCGCCCAAGAATGTGCCGAGTCCATCACCCTCCTGGAACTGGAGAGCAATTTCGTTCCAACTAAATATACTGAGTTTTTAACCACAGATCCAAACTACACGTAATCAGTTTATATAGAGTAAGGCAACACGTTGGGCCTTGAAATGGAGGGAAACATGCAACGTTCAAAATCCACCCAATCAACACTAGCCATCCTAGTCATATTGCTGGCGCTACTGCTGAGTGGTTGTCTGGTTACTAAAGACAGTCCCGCGCCAGGGTGTATCAAATCCATTGGACTTCCCATAATTGGCGGCTGCTTTGGAAAAACAGTCATTTTGGATTTGATGATTAAGCCCCCCCACGAGTGTTTAGACCTCACGGCGAACAACTGCAATGGGGGAGTGCTGGAGGTGAACAATACTTGTCACGAGACCCTAGCTCTTGATGGCGTAGAGATTCCACCCTCGTCCCGTGTGAGCCTAGATGTGAGTGTAGGAAAAAATGGTACATACTCGCTAAATGAAGTGAGTAGCAATTTCTCTGACTACATACCAACAGAAAATGAGAGCATCACCATAACTGGACGGCTGGGGAGCCAAGACGTCACGGTGATTTTTACCAAAACCGCCCAGTTATGTGAGTGAGGCTCTTCAGGATTTCGCATGGTCGAGTCGCAATTGACCACGAAGGGACGCTGCTAAACACGAAAAAATCTGCGTAATCTGTGGATAAATTTTGCCTTGGCAAATATCAAGCGCGTATGAAATCGAACACCATGCGCAGCAATAACCAGAGCACTGCCAACATCACCCCGCCGCTAATCCAGATGTTGGGAATCACCAAGAGCGCCACTACCCCTATGGAGAAAAACACCCCCATAAACCCGCTGATTGCCATCAGCGCAGGAATCATCCCCAGGCAGTTCCCGGCAGCGAGCTCTTGTTTCACTTCAGCAAAGTCAATAGCCGCGTAGCGCTCAACGGAGAAGGCCTTTCCCACAAAAAACGACCGCTTGTAATTTAGCTGGCCTCCGTTTTCCGGGTCAAATGAATCGCTCATAATTTCAGCCCCAACCTCTGGCCCACTGCGATGGCGCGTCTGCCCTGCATAAATGAGAGTCAACACACCGCCAACGATCAGAAACAGTAAACTCACTCCGGTAAACGCCAATATCAGCAACAAAAACATAGTTTCCTCCTCGAAAATAGTTAGGTGGTCTTTAGTCCAGTAGTCAAATAACCATCCCGTGCTCGTCCGTACCCCATCGCCCGAAACCACTAGGCCGCCAGCAGTTGACGCCCCCGTCCATATATGTTATTCTAAGCCCCCTCAGACACAGATGACGGAGAACTGGTCAGAACCGCGCGGCTGCTGAGTTTGTCCAGGTAGTTAGTATAGGCAAGTTAGGCAGATGTCAAAATAGGACCGGGTAGCTATGTATAACATTGCAGAATTTATCACTCAAATGCCGAAGGTGGAATTACACGTACACCTCGAAGGGTCGGTACAGCCGCAAACCCTGTTAAAACTCGCCCGCCGCCATCAAGTGACTTTACCGGCAGACGATGTTCCAGGGTTGCGCAACTGGTACACATTTCGGGATTTCAATCACTTTCTTGAAATTTACATGACCATTTCAAATTGTTTGCGCACCGCCGCCGATATCGAACTAATCACCCGTGAATTCCTGGCAGGCCAAGCACAACAGCACATTCGCTACAGCGAAGTAACCTTTACGCCATACAACCAATACTTGACCAGCGGGCTGAGCTTCCACGCACAGATAGATGCGGTCAATCGTGCCCGGGCGTGGGGAGAGCAGGAGTTGGGAGTACGCATGGGGATCATCATGGACATTCCCCGCCAAATTGCCCCCGCAGCGGGAGATTTGATCGCGGGCTGGGCCACGGAACGCTATGGTGATGGGATCATCGCGTTGGGACTGGGCGGACAGGAACTCGGTAATCCACCGGAGAAATTTCGCACGGCCTTTGATAAAGTGCGCGCGGCAGGGATTCCGTGCATTCTGCACGCCGGAGAGACCGTCGGCCCCGCCAGCATCTGGGGAGCCATTCAAGTGGCGGATAGCCAACGCCTGGGGCATGGGGTGCGCGCCATCGAAGACCCCCGGCTACTGGATTATTTACGGGATACTCAAATCCCCTTAGAAGTCTGCCCCTCCAGCAATATCTGCTTGAAAGTTTTTCCCTCGTTAGCCGCCCACAGCCTCCCCCACCTGTTAGCGCACGGGCTGTACATCACGCTCAACAGCGACGATCCCCCCATGTTTAACACCACCCTAACCCACGAATATATGTTGGGAGAGAAAACTTGGCACTGGAGCCAAGCAACCCTTGAACAATTGGTATTCAACGCGGTAAATGCTACCCTGTTACCAGCGGATGAAAAACAGGCCATGCGGCACGCATTTGAAACACAGTTCACGGAACTCCAAACCTCGCGCTGAAGTACTAGCTGCAACCCCCCAGTATCCCATCACGTATAAATAACGGTGTCGGGCGGGAGCTCTTGCTCCATTCCATCCTATTAAACGCCCGACACCCTCTTTTTTAATCAAGAATACGAGGAACGACTCGCAACCGGAGGTTCTAAATGAATGAACGACCATACGTGCCGCACTCCAGAAGATCCATCCCCTCGCTTTTCTGGCCCATCCTCCTAATTGCTGGAGGCAGCGTCTTGCTCCTGAGCAACTTAGGCTATCTCCCCACCCCCTCTTGGAATCTTCTCTGGAAGATCTGGCCCGTCTTCCTCATCGCGCTGGGCATAGATGTTATGATTGGACGTCGCACCGTGCTGGGAGGCATCATCAGTAGCCTGCTGATTCTAATGCTAGTTGGGGGAGTCTTGTTAGTAGTATTTTTTGCTCGCCAGCTTCCCGCGCTCGCCGATCTGGCCCGCCAACCGGCACTCCAACACGAAGAACTCAGCCACCCTCTAGGCGACATTGAAGAAGCCACCGTCCAGATCACTTGGCCCAGCCAACCTGGCGAGCTAACCGCCTCCACAGACACCAAGCAACTACTCACGGGCACATTTGATTACTACGGATCCCTACATTTCAAGACCCATGTGGATGATCAAACTGCCACCATCGAGTTGGATAATTCCTACGCCCGCCCCGTCTTCGAGTTCCACAGCTTCGCCACTCCCCCACGCGGCAAGTGGGAGGTGGCACTCCATCCCACGGTAGAGTTAGCCTTGGATATGAATACCGGTTCCGGCACCACCACTTTAGATCTGAGCGAACTACAGCTCACCGCACTAACCTTAGATGCCGGTTCTGGCACAGTAGAGCTGTTACTCCCGGAGACCAGCACCTTCTCCGGCCAAATTGATGGTGGCTCCGGGTCACTCTCCATCACGCTCCCCGCAGCAGTCGGCCTGCGCGTCAAGTTGGAACACGGCAACGGCTCCTTCCACGCCGGCGAACGCTTCCGGCTAGTGGACGGCACGGCCACCGACGCCAGTACCTGGGAAACTATCCACTATCAGACCGCCGAATACCAAATCGAACTAGAAATAGCTCAAGGCTCCGGCTCAATCAACGTCCACTGAGCCGCCATCTCCGCGCAATCCAACCAAACAAAAAAGCGGCTCTTTGGGAATTTACGGGGTTGAGTTAAAATTAACCACGGATTTCACGGCTTAGCACGGAAAAAAGTAAAAAATCAGTGTAATCCGTGTAATCTGTGGTGAAAAATTTACGTCGCGTGGCACTTGCCCCGCCAAGTCCCAGAGACCCAAAAAAGCCCTTCGCTTTCTTAGAGAAAGCAGAGGGCTAAATTAGTTACCTGACATTTTTAATGCTGGACGCAGATTTTTGAGTTTTTCCCGCGCAGAATATAGTATTTTTTATCAGCGTCCATCCGCGTTAATCTGCGTCCCCTTTGAGGAAACTACTCGCGCCAATCCCGTATCCCCACGCCCACATAGTACAACAATGGCCGTGGCACAAACCGGGCCA
>JAYELZ010000217.1:0-1992 GCA_034717835.1 Chloroflexota bacterium | reverse complement strand
TCCAAATACTGCATGGCTTTTACTTGCCGAGTATTCAAGCCTAGAGCGGTATAAGTTGCCTGTCTCGGCGCTTCTGTTTCGATGTTTTTCACCAACGTGTAATACGCCCAACGCCGCGTGCCGTGCATCTCGATCAACCTCAGATCCACCAAATCACGCAATTCGCGCGTGGCCTCGACCGTGGATGTATTATTGAGGCGTCTATAGTCACTATTCGTCATGCGAGCATTGGCTCTTAAGTAAGCCAAGGCCATTCGTTGCGCATCAGTGAGCGGGTAACCTGCAAATTGGTTTAACCAAGCAACCGTCTCTACATCCAGCAAGGTGTGATTCTTGAAAACGACGCGAAACGAAGCTCGGGTATCGCGGAATTGTGGCGGTTCTAGATGTGCCTCCCGCATTGCTGAAATCATCATCGGGATACCGGACCCACGATTCTCCACCACACCCGTCTCCTCCAATAGACGCATCAAGAGTTGATTTCGGGTGGCTAGTTCTTCTTCCAAATTATCCTCATTGACCGGGCCGTGCAGTCCACCGGGGGTGATGATCACCAGCCGGTCGGCGTACATCTCAATACGCACCTGACCGCCTTGAGCCAGAGGGCTATAATCACGATGGGCCACGGCGTTAGCGATGGCCTCACGTACCGCCTCCTCCGGATACTCCAATATAGTGCGATGAAAGGTCCCCTCGATCAGCATACCGTGACGCATGTTAGCCACTGCCCGCTGCACCGCATCATCTACCATCTCATCTAATCGACCCTCGAACTTACGGTTATCCAGAAAACGCTCCCCGCGCGGCCCTTTCGCGCCTGGCTCAGCACCAGGATACTGTACAAAAGTGATTAACAGAGAGGGAAAAGACTTCTGGGGCCAAACGCCAAAGGTGAGCAGACCGGCCAACGTCGGATGGAAAGAGCCGTTGGTCCGTACAGCCAGATCAAGAGCGCACAGTTGATCTGGAAATGGTTGTTTATCTAGACGTAACCGTTCCCACAACCGAGGTTGCTCGCGTTTGACCTGCGCCAGGTAATCCGCCACTCTCTCTTGATCCAAATCTGCAAGCGTAGTTGAACGCACCGGTTCCCGGTCATACGTGGGCTGCCCACGGGAACTGACGTAGGTGAAGATCTCATAATCGGTCATCCGACGATTGGAATTGCCAACGCGAATATAAGAACCGCTATTCAAACCGGCTGGCTCATAGTGGCATGGTTTTTGTCTATAGTTGCATTCTGGAACTTCAAAAGCGATCAGCGATTTCCCTTCTACTTGGACCACGACCGGTGTTAAGCGCAACGGCGGAATCATTCGCGATGCCATATCCACCAACTCCGCTAACCGCTGTTGCGGATCATCCACGCCCACAACTGCAAAACCTTGGCTTTCATCAAGACCCAGAATTACTATTCTGCCGCCAGTGGAATTGGCAAAGGCTGATAGCGTTTCATAAAGACGACTGGGTAATCCTCGGTGTGCCGCTTTTACCTCAATCTCCGCGCCTTCATATCGCCGCCTTTGAACAGCCTGAATGAGCTGCAATGCCTCACGTCGATTCATCGTATCCTCCTTGCATCATTCGTTCTCCCCCTCCACCACCGCGATATCCTCCGCCGTCAACCCGTAGAGCCGATAGACGACCTCGTCAATCAGCCGATCCGTCGCTGCGATGCGCGCCACGAGCGCGGTGTACGCGGGCGCGTGCACGGTGTAGACGCGCTGGACGGCGGCGGTGACGGCGCGCTTGCCCGCCAGCAGGCCGACGAAGGCGGCGTAGCAGTCGGCGTCCCAGCCGAGACTTTCGTCTAGATGTTTGGTGGAACGGCTCTCAGCGTCCACAAAGGGCAAGCAGGCAGGAACTTTCGCCAGGTTCTGCTCCCATTTGCCGTGCTCGCGCAAATCCTCGAAGGTGGCAGCGTCGGTAGCGGCTGCCAGGTCGGCCCAGAAGGCGTCGACGCGCGTTTGCTTCTGCTTGTGCAGGTCGATC
>JAYELZ010000216.1:0-1994 GCA_034717835.1 Chloroflexota bacterium | reverse complement strand
GGTGCGGTGGGAAGTGAGAGCGGCCAGGGGAGGCCAGGGCGAACGTCCAGGGTACGGAGCTCGGCCCGGCCCAGTCTTCTAAGGGCCTTAACTATGGTTTTGCGGGGGGTCTGGTATTTTTGGTAGCACCACAGGGAATCGTGGTCAGCCCAGCCACTGTTTTTTGAGCTCCAAAAAGGCTAGGGAGGGCCGCCCCCGGTGTGGGGGTAAGACTGGCGGCTTAGGAACCTGGTACCATAAAAGTTCACCCACGGACCATAAATGATCCGTGATACCGGCCGCAATGGCGGGTGTACGCCTGAGCCAGCGACGACGCTGCTGGGGCAACAGGAGTTCGACACGTAAACTATCATGATAGGTGCAGAAATTGTAGACCGTCCCGACCAAATAGACCCCGGCGTGCAAGGTGGGCAGTTGTTGCACCAAACCACGTCCGCGCCGTACCAAAGAGGCCAACCGCGAGCGAAAAGTAGCGTTGAGGCGTTCAATGTACGCCGTGTTGATGCCGCCAGGGCCTTGCGAAACGCGGATGAGAGCCGCGATTTGCGGCGCTGTGCCCTGGTAGATACGTTGTACCACGCCAACCACGCGCCTGCCGCGATACTGTTTGATAACTTGCGCAATCTCAATCCCATCCCAGGGTCTCAAGCGGGGGCGCCCGGGTTTGCCCGTCGGGATAGCTTCCCGAAATGTGTTTTGGATAGCTTGCAGATAGGTGCTCAACCCATCCACGCAAAACAATAACGGGCGACACAGCGCGCCGGCACGCACTCGTTGCAGCAAGGCCCGCAGCAACGTCTTATCTCGCTGCTTCCCTACCACTGCTCCCAACCACAACCGCGTCTCGACCTGGAGCGCCATGGCCAGCCACAAGATCATCCCTTGCGCTTTCACCCAGATTTCATCGGCTTGCACGTGCTGCAAATCGCGCGGCTGTTCCACCAAGTGTTCGTGCACTTCTTGGCAGTGATTCCCGGCTGCTGCTTGCACGCGCTTCACGGTGCGTTCATCCCACCCCCAAGCCGCCACAATCGCTTGCACCGGACAGCCATACGCCAGCAGCGTGCTGATGATCACCATCTCGGCGTGTGATTTGTGCGCGCGATAGAAAGGCGTGCCTTTCGTTTCTGCAAAGGTCTGGCCGCAGACGTTGCATTTGTAACGCCGTTCCTTCTGACTATGAATGCTGATGTTGCCTTGGCCGGTTTGCCCCCGGGCTAAACACGTCTCGTTAGGGCAAAATACTTCCTGCGGGCGCATGGGTTGCTGGTCTGTTTTTTCCATACCCAGATTTTGCCAGAGTTCCCGCTTTTTTCAAGTCTTAGTAGTCTCGACCACGGTTAAGTGGGGTGCTACCCGGCACTGCCGCCAAGTCACTTACTTTTATATTCTCAAGGAGAGAAAAAAAATGAACATCAGAAGTATGAACACCAGAAGCATTCGCAGGACTTTACTCGTTGCCGGGATCGTCGTCGTTCTGCTCGCAGCCTTTGGGCTGGTGAGCGCACGCAATACGTCAAGCAACACTGACAACGTCCTTGACCTCCAGTCACCGCCCTTCGTGGATGTCGCCAGGGCGGAGACGCTCTCTGCCATGTCCGTGATTACGAAAGAAGCCGGTATCGCGGCCTATACCCAAATATCTGGGGCGATTGACCTCTCTACAGTAAGAGGAGAGTTCCGGACCATAGAGCGCGAGACCGACGATTACATTATCGGCTCTGTGGGGATTCCAGACTATTCCGAAGACCACGATCCCCATGTCTACGTCCATACTGACGGCTGGGTCTTGGGATACTACCTGGCTTCTGAACCAGCCTCGTCCATTATGGACCTGCGACACTATGATGGCGTTGATATTGGAACTACCAAACTCGAAGATGCAATCTATGAGATCCTCAGCGCCATTGGTGTGGTCTCTTTCGATGCGACGTTTTACGATTTCAGGTATCCCAACGCGACCAACATCATGCTCATCGCGGAAGCGAATTACT
>JAYELZ010000215.1:0-2019 GCA_034717835.1 Chloroflexota bacterium | reverse complement strand
CGACTTGGAGCCGCATGGAGGGGCCGTAAGCGTAGTAACGCTCTGCCTGACGTGAGGCTGCGCGGGAGCCCAAGGTTAGCAGCGCGGAGCCAACATCTCCTTCCTCCAGGTGGATTTGAATGAGTAAGTTCGTTTTCCCTTCTTGAGAGAGCCGCGTCAGTATGGTTTCGTGTAACGCGGGCCAGTTATCCAATGACTTAGCAATGTTTTGTAATTCCTGATATTGTGTCAGGTTAGGGCGTTCCCAGAAGAGTTCTTCGGCCAATGCGAGAGCAGTTTCCGGGTCGTTATGCGATTCCGCATATTTTTGGAGCCAGTGGGACAGACGTCTATCCTGGCTCTCTGGAATACGCGCCTGGACGAGTTGTCTGGCTAGCTCGTCATGTTTATGCGACACGAAGATATCGACCAGCTGCAAGAGTTCATAGTCGCTGGCCTCTTTGGTAGCAGCGGCAGCTTCCTCCACGCGACCTAATGAGAGTAGCCGTCCCACCAGCTCTGCAAAGAGAGCGCTCTCCCGGCAGAGGCGCAGAAATTCCTGATCATCCAATTGATCGGGTATCAGCTGTAGTATAAAACGTCCATAACTTTGTTGTGACCAAGAGCTGCTCGCATCCAGCGCAGATTCGGCCCAGCTGGCGACCAATTTACGTTCTGCCGGGCTAGCCTGATCCAGGATGCCAGGGATTCCATCACCTATGCCTATGCCTCCATAACGCAAGTCCCAGCTATAAATGTGAAAGAGCTCCGCCAAAATTTCTTCACGCCGTACCTGGCCGGTGGCGACGGCGAGGCATTGTCCCAGTCCCGTAGCGCAATCATCGACCACCATGGCGACATCTCCATTCTCATCGTGGATGGTCTCGTAATCATCTAGGATGGCGCGCGCTACGGTAGCATAGACGGTGAGGGCATTGCGCAGATCATTTTTAGCTAGGCGTTCGTCGCCGATCTTTAGAATGGGGACTAAATTCATGGCAATCGTATAGCCGGCATCCCACTCATCACCGCCACTGTAGAACGCCTGCGTAACTTGCCGGCGGATAGTTTCGGTGGCGATAGCGGGGGTGGTCTCGGCGTTGCTTAAGACCCGTAATTCTAGCAGCCCTTCCAACTCTGGTGCGCGTTCCAATAGCTGGTAGACCAAGGTGATTAGCATATCTCGATCTAAACGTTGCAACATATCTTCCAACGTTTCTTTGGTGGTGAAGGAACTCGAGTTATGCACCCAAGTGAGGAGCAAAGCGGCCACGTGTTTGCAATGTCCGCTGCCTACTGGACAGGAACAATGGCTAGTGACAATGCGCTCAGCATCCAGCGTAACTTCCACGCGGTAAGATCGCGCCTGAGAGCCAAGACATTCGGCTTTCAACAGCTGGCCTTGTATCCGGGGGTTAAGGATGTACCCGTGGCGATAGTAGTTCTCTCCACGTTGGAAAGAACGGTCATCAATCCACTGGTGGATGGCGTACTCGTTTAGTTGGGCTAACTTGTTCACGGTTCCCCTCCTTGTATCCACAGCTTACGCGGATGGCACAGATTTTTGTTTGAGAACAGAAAATTGGACGCAGATTAGCGCAGATAAACGCTGATTTTTTTGTTTTTATGGCTAGCTAATATTCTACCGGCCCTGATTTGAGTGGTTGCCAACTTATCATTTCACACTTGCCAGAACACTAGGCTGCGTGAATCTGCACCTCAAGAATTGTCAGCCAGCCAACTTTCAACCTTCGACTTGCTATCTTTTAACCGTCGCGTGGAGCAGACTGAATGGTGTAGCCTTCCCGCCGCGCAATTTCCACAATCGCGTTCGTATTGCCGCTGTTGTTTTGCATCCTGATAAAAAGTTTCAATTGGCCAGCGCAACAGATAAGTTTCGATAATCTTTTTGGCATGCCAAGTAAGCTGGTTTGTGATTAGCATAGCACAGGTACCTTCAAGTTCTGGGTTCTCAAAACTGAAGATTAAACGTACTTTCCCCAGAGACTTGAGGTGTACATTTTTGCTAAAGCAATAGTA
>JAYELZ010000214.1:0-2020 GCA_034717835.1 Chloroflexota bacterium | reverse complement strand
TTGCAAAAGTGCAAAGTTTTGCACTCAATGTATGTATGTATGTTGTTGTTGCTGTTGAAACCTAGGGACAACAACAACAACATACATGTCACTAGCGCGCATTTTGCAAAGTTTTGCACACCGCCGCCTTTTTAGTCTAAGGAGTAAACCTATGAAAACGTTTATCGTACAAGCAACGCGGATCGAATTACAGCACCCGGCAGATACGGGTAGCCAACAAATTCACATTGAAGCCACACCGTGGGGCGAACGTTTAGCCCACTTATTGAGCGCCACCCCACAGTGGGAGGAGGGCCGTTGGGTCGTAGCGCATACGAGCGCCGTAGATGCGCGGCTGCGCGGCCTCACGGATTTGCTGATCGCCTTGCGCTATCAACATCCGACCCTCCTCCAACTGGAACTAACGCTGACTCCCGCGGAGGAGGCGCACCATGATTGCTAAGGCCTTGCTGCCGCCGCAGTATGTCAACGTCTCGGCCGCCGTGACCTACAGTGATGAGTTATCGGCCACGCATTTCCGCACCTACGTGCGGCTGGTGGGGCTGGCCTGGCGCGATGAGGAACATACGCGCTTGCCTCCGCTCTCGCTCGCTGAACTTGCCGCTCTCTGCCACCTCAAATCACGGGTGATGCGCTTGCATTTGAAAGCCCTAGTCCAGGAGGGGCTGCTCACCATACAGGGAGCCAGCCGCGCCTACCGTATCCAAGTCCAGGAGCCGGAGGGCACGACAGCGTCATTCAGCGAACCACTCATGCCCCGCGCCGCGGCCGACCAACCTGCGGAGCGGGCGGTCACCACCGCGCCGCCGTCAGCGGCCGTGCAGGCCAATCTAGACGCGCTGGCAACCTTCGGGGTGCGCCCGACCGTAGCGCAGGCCCGACGGGCGGCAGCGCTTCCCCATGTCACGCCCGACTTGATTCGGGCCTGGGGCAATGAGTTGCAGTCCCGCCCCTCCGTGCGCAATTTACCGGGACTGCTCCTCTATCAACTTTCCACCACCAAGCAGCCGCCCGTCCCAGAACGGCGGGGTGGGGCGCGCCCCGCCCCGCAGGATACTACCGCTACCCCGCTACCGGAGCCAGAGACCGCGGTGTCTCCCGTGCTGCCGGACGCGATACGCTCCGGCTTGCATAATCTGGGTTGGAGTGGGCCGACCACCGAGGTGGCGCAGGCTTACGCGGCGGAGCCAGCGCGGGTAGCGGGACTGCTGACTCATTGGCAGGCCGCGGACGATCCGACTATCAAATCGCGGGCGGCGCTCTTTCGCGCCGCGTTGCGCGCCGGTAGTTGGCCGCCCCCCATCCCGGAGGCAGAGGAAACAAGTGGCCGCCGGTACATTGAAGGTCCCTATGCGGCCTTTATTCAGCATTAATTATTTAACTCAGGAGGTACGCTTTTTCTCGTCTCCCCAGCACCATTATCCCCAAGGCATCATCCCTGAGCGACTGGTACTCATATCGTTATGCACATTCCCATGTGCCAAACAATCATGTGCCATGGCACATGCCAGACACCATACTAAGGGGGGCATGCGCCATGTGCCATGGCACATGGGAATCCGGCACATGGGAAAAGCATAATAAATACCCTATGAACGCCCCATGGCCCCTCATGATAGCGGAATGGGAATTGGCCTCCCCCCACGGTAGCAGAGGAGGCGCAGCACGGTGGCCGACGTTATATCGCAGGCCCCTAGGCCGCTTTTATTCAGCATTATTTAACTCAGGAGGTACGCATTCATGCGACTTAAAAACTTTGGTTTCACCATGTTATTAGGCGATCTAACCGCAGACCCGCTCTTCTTCCTCACCTCAGCCGGGACACCGAAACTAACCTTTCGGCTGGCGGTGGATCGGTTAGCACCGGATACTTTAGAGCGTCCCAACGGCGGGGCACAGACAGACTTTTTCCAACTGGTGGCCTTAGGGCCGCAATGGGGTGACTTGGACTTGGTGCGGGGTGACCGCGTCCTCGTCTTGACCAAACCCCGGTCGGAAGATATTACCACGCAGGAGGGTG
>JAYELZ010000213.1:0-10338 GCA_034717835.1 Chloroflexota bacterium | reverse complement strand
CTCTTCACCGTGCCCGTTATGATGGCTAGCTTTATCTTGCAACCCTGGGCCAGTTTTCTCATGGCGGGCGTCACCAGTGCGATAGTTACCGTTATGGCTCTCACCCTCCCAGGTTACGTCCCCCCAGCGCCCACCATGTTAGGATTCTTCGCCGTAGCCTTGGTCTCCTGGCTGGCCGCGCGCAGCTTGGAAGCCGCGCTCCAAGACCTCCGCGTGCTCAACCGTGACCTGGAACTGCGCGTAGCGGAGCGCACCCGCGAATTGGAAGAGGCCAATCAGCGGCTAGAAGAAGCCAACGCCCATCTCCGCGAGCTGGATCGCCTCAAGTCACTCTTCGTGGCTATGGTCTCGCATGAATTGCGCACGCCGCTCACCAGTATACAAGGCTTCACGCAGATGCTATTGGTCGGCATTTATGGCACCCTCGCCAACGAGCAACAATCGGCGGCCGAACGAGTTTTGGCAAATACTAGAAAGTTGATTAAGATAGTCAACGATCTACTAGATAGAACACGCATTGAAGCCGGACAGCTCGCACTTTACCCGGCACCTTTCTCTTTAACCGAGTTAGTAGAGGATGTATACGCCAATATGAAGATACTCGCCGAAAAACATAAAATCGAATTAACCCAGGAGATAGATTCCGAATTGCCAACTAATTTGTATGGCGACTATGGACGCTTACATCAAGTCCTGATCAATCTGATCAACAACGCTCTCAAATTCACCGAAAAGGGGCAAATCAATATCAAAGCCTACCGTTTTGACGCTGCGCATTGGGCTATGGAAGTCAAGGATACTGGCATCGGCATCTCCGAAGAGGACCAGAAATATATCTTTGAGGCTTTCCGTCAAGTAGACAGCTCAGCAACGCGCAGATACAAAGGCGTAGGGCTAGGACTATCTATCTCGCAGCAACTGCTTAAGTTGATGGGCGGTAGAATCGTCGTCGTCAGCGAGGTTGACGTGGGCAGTACATTCACAGCAATTATACCGTTTACCACACCACATAAGGAGGCGACATGAGACAGTTGCACGCAATCATCATTGAAGACGAAGCGGATGTAGCCACTATCTTCTCCGAAGCGTTAAAAACGGGCGGGTTCACCACCGAGGTGATCTACGATGGCGCAGAAGCTATGGCGCGTCTGGATGACCTCACCCCAGACATCATCATTTTAGATCTACATCTACCCAATGTCGGAGGACGCGAAATACTAACTCGTATCCGCGCCATCCCGAAACTGGCAAAGACCCAAATACTCGTTACCACCGCCGATTCGCAATTAGCCGAGATGGTTGAACCAGAAGCCGATCTGGTGCTCCTAAAACCCATCAGCTTCTTGCAACTACAAACACTAGCCCAACGGCTAGCCACTCAGGTTAGAGGGGAACAATAACATTTTAGGAGATTTATATGACCCAGCAATACATCGCCGCCATAGACCAGGGCACGACGGGGAGTCGCTGCATTCTCTTTGATCACGGGGGACATCCCGTCATTTGGGCCTACGCAGAACATACACAAATCTATCCGCAGCCCGGCTGGGTCGAACACAATCCTCAAGAGATCTGGGAGACCACCCAGAAAGTCATCCGCCAAGCATTGACGCAAGGCAACATCCCCAGCGGCGCGATTGCCGCCGTGGGCATCACCAATCAGCGCGAGACCACGATGGTCTGGAACCGCCATACCGGGAAGCCGCTCTACAATGCCATTGTCTGGCAGGATACGCGCACCAAACAAATCTGTGATCAATTGGCCCGCGATGGCGGCCAGGATCGCTTCCGCGCGCAAGTCGGGCTACCGCTGGCGACTTACTTCGCCGGCCCCAAGCTCAAATGGCTGCTGGAGAATGTCCCCGCAGTGCATGAGGCCGCCAAGCGAGGAGATGCGCTCTTCGGCACTATGGACTCTTGGATCATCTGGTGGCTGACCGGCGGGCCGCAGGGCGGTGCTCACATCATTGATGTGACCAATGCCAGCCGCACGATGCTCATGGATCTCCAGACGCTCTCCTGGGATGCTGGGATTCTAGCGCTCATGGGCATTCCACGCTCCATGCTGCCGGAGATTCGCCCTTCCAGCGCGGCGCGACCTTATGGCTTCACGCGAAAAGAAGGCCCTTTCGGCGAGATGCTACCCGTCACCGGAGATCTGGGGGATCAACAAGCCGCGTTGGTCGGCCAGACCTGCTTCACCCCAGGCGAGGCCAAGAACACCTATGGCACCGGTTGCTTCATGTTGCTCAACACCGGCACAAAGAGCGTGACTTCAGAGAACGGGCTGCTCACCACACTCGGCTACCAATTTAGCAATGAGCCACCCGTCTATGCGTTGGAAGGTTCCATCGCGATTGCCGGGGCGCTAGTCCAATGGTTGCGCGATAACTTGGAATTCTTCGAGCGCGCCCCCCAAATCGAGGAACTGGCCTGCAAAGTAGCTGACACCGGCGGCATGTACCTCGTCCCGGCCTTCTCCGGCCTCTTCGCCCCGTATTGGCGCAGCGACGCGCGGGGCGTGCTGGTAGGACTGACCCGCTACATCAACAAGCAACACATCTGCCGCGCAGCCCTAGAATCCACCGCCTACCAAACCCGCGACGTGTTGGAAGCCATGGAACGAGACTCTGGCGTGGCGTTAAAAGCGCTCAAAGTGGATGGCGGGATGGTCGCCAACGAGCTGCTCATGCAATTCCAGGCCGATATCCTAAACGTGCCGGTCATCCGCCCCACCGTGACGGAGACCACGGCGCTGGGTGCCGCCTACGCCGCCGGGTTAGCCGTCGGCTTCTGGGATGATATAGCCGCACTGCGTAAAAATTGGGATGTAGAGCACACCTTTGAACCACAGATGGCGGCGAAAAAGAGAATCCGCCTCTACGCAGGTTGGCAAAAAGCCATCACCCGCACCTTGGATTGGGTGGAGGAATAAACCATATCTTTATCTTAGCCTTGCACAATCTCAGTATACTTATATAATTAGACTCCTTTCATACGTTCGTTCTTTCTCAGCATTCCCCGAGAGAATGGAATATCCGCCGTTAAAGGTTGTACGTGTCACCAGGAACCATAAGGAGGTGCTGCTGGCTAAAATCAAAACATGAGCTACCTTACATTTATTCAAGTTGTTCAAGTTAATTTCTATGGAGGAGATAAACAATGAAACGCATGTACAAACTATTAGCACTATTGCTTGTTGTCGCGTCTTTAGGCTCGCTATTAGTAGGCTGTGGTGGCGGTGCGCCGGCCGAGGAAGAAGTCGCGGTTGAAGAGACCAAAGAAGCGGTCGTTGAAGAAACAGCGGAAGAGATTCCTGAAGGGTCTATCGTGATTGATTTCTGGCACGCCTTTGGCGGCGGACGCAAGTCGCTCATTGAGCGCATGGTCGCCGACTACAACTACACCCACCCCGGCGTTTATGTCCGCGTGGAGAACAAAGGCTCCTACCGTGACACCCTGAACGCTGCCATCCTGGCCGCGCAACAAGATAACGCGCCCCACATCGTCCAGATCTTCGAGATCGGTTCCCAGCTAGCCATGGATTCCGGCATCTTCACCCCCATTGAGGGCTTGGTGCAGGGCATTGAGTTCCAGCCAGACGACTACATCGAGGGCGTAACCAACTACTACAAGTTCGGCGGGCAATTCTACTCCATGCCCTGGAACTCATCCAACCCCGTTCTCTACTACAACAAGGACATCTTCAAGGCTGCCGGGCTAGATCCCGAAGCTCCCCCCGAGACCTTTGAAGAGATGCTCACCGCCTGTGACGCCATCGTCTCCAGCGGCGCAGCAGAAAACTGCATCTCCTGGCCGCTCCACGGTTGGTTCTTCGAGCAATGGATGGCCAATATGGGCGCTGAACTAGCCAACAACGGCAACGGCCGTGACGCCCGCGCCACCGAGGTCAACCTGACCGGTGATGCCGCTAAAGAGATTATGAATTGGTGGAAAGAGATGTACGACAAGGGCTACTATGCCTACAGTGGTAAATTAGAAGACTGGAGCGGCGCTGATGCCATTTTCGTCTCCGGCCAATCTGCCATGGAGATCACCTCCACCAGTGACGTGGTGAACCGCCAGAACGATGCGGCGGAAAACGGCTTCGAGCTGGGCACCGGCTATCTCCCCTATCCCGAAAGCAGCGAGCGGCAGGGTGTAGTCGTCGGCGGCGCCAGCATGTGGCTCACCGCAGGCCATCCCAATGAAGAGATGCAGGCAGCCAAAGACTTCGTCATCTGGTTCACCAACACCGAGAACGCCATCCGTTGGCACAAAGCCACCGGCTATTTCCCCATCCGCAAATCAGCCGTGGATGTACTAGAGGTGGAAAACTGGTTTGAGCGCAATCCCGCTTACCAAGCCGCCTTTGACCAACTGCTGAACACCAAAATCAACCGCGCGACCCAGGGTGCCCTAATCGGCGCTTTCCCCGAAGTCCGCACCATCATTGAACAGGCCGTCGAGAAAGTCTTAGCCGGCGAGGCCACCGTGGACGAGGCGTTAGCAGCCGCCAAGACCGAAGCAGATAAGGCCATCACAGATTACAACAAATCAGTTGAGTAACCCTAACCGGTTATAAAACCACAGAGATCGGGTTACTCCCGGCCAGGAGTGCCCGATCTCATTTTCATTTTGAAAACCCCGGACTTTACTACGGAGGCCCAGAAAGCTACGAGACATTTTTTAACCCCAGCATTTCATCGTCAAGGTGCGCAGAGCTAAAAATTTATTTCTCGAACGGCATGAATAAATATTTCCAGCCCAAGACTAGTTTTTTGTGAAGTCAATTCTACTCTAACCTAAATCAAGTGAGACAAAATGACCCTCCAATACCATATCCAGCTAGAAAAAGGTGATGTTGGCCGCTACGTATTACTCCCCGGCGACCCCGGTCGCTGTGAGAAAATAGCAGTCTTCTTCGACAACCCGCAAAAATTAGCTCAAAACCGCGAGTACACGACCTATACAGGCACGCTGTTGAGTGAAAAGATCTCAGTAGTCTCTACCGGCATCGGCGGCCCTTCTACCGCCATCGCCGTGGAGGAACTAATCAAAATTGGCGCAGACACCTTTATCCGCGTCGGTACCTCCGGCGGGATGCAGCCTGGCATCGAAACCGGCGAGATCGCCGTGGTGACGGCGGCTATACGCGACGAGGGGACCACGCTACACTATCTCCCCCTGGAATTCCCCGCGGTCGCCGATCCAGCCGTGGTACAGGCGTTACGCCAGGGAGCCATCAATTTAGGGCTACCCTTCAGAACCGGCGTCTCACATTCCAAGGACTCTTTCTACGGAGAAGTCGAGAAAGAACGTATGCCCCTTTCCGAGCAGCTAGCGGCGCGCTGGGAAGCGTGGGTACAGGGCGGCGCGATCTGCTCAGAGATGGAAGCGGCCGCGCTCTTCATCATCGCCGGCATCCACCGCAAACGCGCCGGGGGCGTGATGATGATGGTCGGCAAAGACGAAGGCTTGCCTGAGACTGAAGCGGGCAAGCAGCTCTTCCATGGTGACCGCGCTATCAGAACCGCCATTGAGGCTATCAAAATTTTAATTCGCCAAGATCAGGGTGCATAGAACCACCAGAAAAATTCATAGCCCTTTTCTGGACACAGATAAATACTGATTACCACAGATGAAACCCTAACCAACAGTCTTTATCCTGTGAATCTGCGCCCCTTTTTCCGGTAAATTATTTATGGATCCGTAAGGAGATATTATGGAATACCATTCACAGTTCAAAAATAAATATCTACCGCTTTTATTTCTCTTTCCCACGTTACTAATTTTAGCCGTCTTCCTTTACTATCCGGTTGTTCAAACTTTCTGGCTCTCCACTTATCGAGTTGCTTTTCTAGGACTAAAGACCCAATTTACCGGCCTAGAAAATTTCATGGACCTCATCAGAGATACCGGCTACCATAAAATTGTATCAACAACAATACTGCTTACCACCAGCATCGTCATCGGTGGATTAGGACTATCGCTAGCCATTGCCATGTTAGCCAATAGTAAAATCAAAGGCGGACGCTTCTACCGTCTCCTGCTGATCTGGCCTTATGCCCTCTCGCCGGCAGTAGCCGGGGTGATCTGGCTCTTCATGTTTTCCCCCGGTTTCGGTCCGGTGAACTATATCACCGGACAAATCTTCAACACCGAGCTTAATTGGCTAGGCAATCCACATCTGGCGATACTTTTGATTATCATGGCAGGCATCTGGAAAAATTTAGGTTACAACATCGTTTTTTATCTAGCTGCGCTACAAAATGTGAACTGGGAAATACTAGAAGCCGCCGCCATTGACGGCGCTAATGGCTGGCAGCGTTTCTGGCGCGTCACCTTCGCCCTAATTTCCCCAATGACCTTCTTCCTCCTCATCACCAACATCATCTACGCATTCTTCAGCATCTTCGGCATGGTTGACATTGTGACTAAAGGTGGCCCGTTGGATGCTACCAATGTGATGATCTATAATCTATATCGTGATGGTTTTGAATACTATAAAACCGGGTTAGCCGCCGCAGAATCCGTAGTCCTTTTCTTCATTGTAGTCGGGTTAACCCTCGTTCAATTCCGCACCAGCGGACGTCAAGTCCACTACGGAGGCTAATATGCAAACTAAACCCCGACAGAAATTGTTCATCCACATCGCGTTAATTATTATCTGCCTGTTAGTAATGGCCCCGGTATTCTTCGCCATGGCCAAATCTACCCAGACACGCGCGGAAGTTTACCATTATCCGCCCAAATTGGGGGTCGGAACGGCCTTACTGCGCAATTACCGCACCGCCTGGCGAGAATTTGACCTAGGGAGATATATGACCAATACGCTCATCGTCGCGGCGCTGGTCATGATCTTCAAAACCATCTTCTCCATGCTGGCCGGTCTCGCTCTCGTCTATTTCAATTTCCCTCTGAAAAACGCCATCTTCTACTTTATCCTCTTCACCCTGATGATGCCCACCGAGATCATGATCATCGCACTCTTCAACCTGGTCTCCGATCTTGGATGGGGCAATAACTATCTCTCTTTGACGGTACCTTTTATGGCCAGCGCCACGGGCGTCTTCCTCTTCCGCCAACATTTCGCCACCGTTCCCTCCAACTTGGCCGATGCCGCGCGCGTGGATGGGGCCGGCCCGCTGCGTTTCCTTTGGAGCGTGTTGCTCCCCATGTCCAAAAACACCATCGCGGCGATGGCTCTGATCCAGTTCATCTATATGTGGAACCAGTATCTCTGGCCCTTGGTCATCATCCGCGAAAACAAACGTCAACTAATCCAAATTGGCCTGCGCGCCATGACATCACAGCAAGACGTTACCAACTGGGGCATAGTGATGGCTGGGGCAGTGATGGCTATGATTCCGCCCCTGGTCGTCTTCATGCTCCTCCACGAGCAATTCACCAAGGGCTTTGCACTAGGCAGAAGCAAATAAACGAGGTTAGTCTGTTTCAAAAGGCATCTCTTAATTTGGGGGCTACTGAAAAAGGTAAACCATCCATTTCAAGAGAATTAGTTTCCTCTTTACCAGAAAAAGACTACTCCGCAGGAGGACTTCATGCACTTAAAGTATGACATCATCATCATTGGAGCAGGCATCGTCGGTTCGTTGACCGCACGCTTCCTCTCTCGCTACAATCTAGACATTCTACTCATCGAAAAAGAGTCCGACATCTGCACCGGAGCGACCGGCGGCAACTCCGCGTTAATTCATGGAGGCTACGATGCCGTGCCCGGTTCACTCAAGGCAAAGACGAACGTGCGGGGCAACGCAATGTGGGACCAACTCTCAGCAGAGCTACAATTCCCCTTTGATCGGCGCGGCACCTACGTCGTTGCCATCGGAGAAGAAGAACTTCCAATCCTGGAAGAACTCCACCAACGCGGTGCGGCCAGCGGCATCCCAGTAGAGATCATTTCCGGCGTGGAGATGCGCCGGCGTGAACCGCGCATCAACCCCGAGACCAGTGGGGCACTCTACTGTCCCAGCGGGGGCATCTGCGACCCCTGGGCCGCCACCATCGCCGCCGCCGAGAACGCGGTGCAGAACGGCGTAGAGCTCCGCCTCAAGACCCAATTCCGCGATTTTATCTGGGCAGATGCAGCCCAGCACGAACAAATCATCGGCATCAAAACCAATCAGGGCGATTTCTACGCCCGCTGGATAGTGAACGCAGCAGGGCTGTACGCTGACGAGGTAATGCACCGCGCTGGCGTTCGACCAGAGTTCACCATCATCCCACGACGTGGCGAGTATTACGTCTTAGATCGCGCCGACGTGGAGATCAACAACGTACTCTTCCCCGTACCCACCGAAATCAGCAAAGGCATCTTGGTCACCGCCACCACCCACGGCAACCCCCTGGTTGGCCCTAATGCTCAAGAAATTGATGATAAGAGCAACGTGGATGTCACCCCGGCGGGCATGGCGGAAATCTGGCAAGGCGCACAGAAACTAGTCCCCAGCCTTACCCGGCGTAACATCGTTGCCGTATTTGCAGGCTTGCGCCCTGGTGGCAACGCGCCCTGTCAGGGCTGCGACGTGGCATATAACAAAGACTTCATTATCGAAATCCCCACGGAGGTACACGGCCTCGTCAACTTAGGCGGCATTGAGTCGCCCGGCCTCACCGCCGCCCCGGCCATTGCCGAGCGCGTGGGGGAACTATTGCAGGCTGCTGGCGAAGAACTACCGATCAAAGCCACCTGGAACCCTATTCGCCCGGCACGGCCAGTCTTCCGCCATCTCTCCCATCAGGAACAAGCCGCATTAGTGGCAACAGATCCACGCTACGGGCGCGTCATCTGTCGCTGTGAGAACGTGACCGAAGGTGAAATCGTGGCCGCAATCCACGCGCCCATCCCTGCCACCACCTACGACGCCATCAAACGCCGGACGTGGTTGGGAACCGGACGCTGCTTAGGAGCCTTTGATACCCCGCGCGTCGTTGAAATTCTGGCCCGCGAGCTGGGCAAAGACCCGCCTGAGATTAGCAAAAAGAACGGCGGCTCGGAATTTTTGACGCGCAAAACGAAGGAGGCGCCACATGAGTAACCAGCTCAAATCCAACTACGAGGTCGTCGTGATCGGGAGCGGCCCCGGCGGTTTGGCGGCCGCCATCGCCGCCAAAAAAGCGGGCGCGGACGACGTGCTCATCATCGAGCGCGACCTGGAGTTGGGGGGCATCCTCTTACAATGTATCCATAACGGCTTCGGTATGGAAATTTTCGGCGAGGACCTACCGGGACCCAGCTACGCACAGCACTACATCCATGAAGTCCAAACACTAGGCATCGAGACCCTGCTGGACACAATGGTCTTAGATATTACCCGCGACCGTCACATCTACGCCACCGGAGCGCGGAGTGGCTACCTCGACATCCAAGCCACCGCCATCGTCTTAGCCATGGGCTGCCGCGAACGCACCCGCGCCCAAGTCCAGCTGCCCGGCCCGCGTCCCGCCGGAGTCTACACCGCCGGGACCGCCCAGCGCTGGGTCAATATAGAAGGCTACATGCCCGGTGAGCGCTTCGTCATCTTGGGTTCTGGTGACATCGGCTTGATCATGGCCCGGCGCATCACCTTCGAAGGCGGTAAAGTGGAGCGCGTCCTGGAAATTCTCCCTTACCTCAGCGGCCTCAATCGCAACTACGTCCAATGCCTGCAAGATTTCGATATCCCGCTGCAACTGCGCCACACGGTCAAGCGCATCATCGGCAACGACCGCGTGGAAGCCATCGAAATCGCCCAAGTGGATGAGAATTGGAACTACGTCGCCGGCAGTGAGGAGCTCATCCCCGCCGACACCCTCCTCCTCTCCGTAGGTCTCATCCCAGAGAACGAGATCTCCAAGCAAGCTGGTGTGCAGCTAGATCCACTCACCGCCGGGCCAATCGTCACCGATGGCTTCCAGACCAACATTCCCGGCATCTTTGCAGCAGGCAACGTAGTACATGTTTACGATCTGGTTGATTGGGTTACAAAAGCAGGCTTGGTCGCCGGGCGGCACGCGGCCCGCTATGCCCAGCAACTCTCCCCTCAAGTTGGGGGACGGAAATACATCCCTACCGCGTCTGGAGAAAACGTACGCTACGTGGTGCCTCATCTAGTCTCCCCAGGAAGTCTCACAGAAGATAAAGTCGCCCTACAACTGCGAGTCACCCATCCCATGGAAGAACCCATCCACGTGCTAGTCCATGACGGCGAAAATCTCATCGCCCGCAAATACAAACAATATGCGCGCCCTGGCGAAATGCTAGAAATTCCCCTGCGCAAGCGCAACTACGACGCCGTGCAGCAAGCCCAAGAATTACGAGTGAGCGTAGTACCT
>JAYELZ010000212.1:0-10411 GCA_034717835.1 Chloroflexota bacterium | reverse complement strand
AGCTCGTCCCGCCCGGCCAGCTCCACGATCTTCCCCAAGTACATGACCGCGACGCGGTCCGAAATGTGTTCCACCACCGCCAAGTTATGCGCGATGAACAGATAGGTCAGGCCAAGATCGCGCTGGAGATGCTTCAAGATGTTGAGCACCTCGGCCTGGATGGCCACATCTAACGCGGAGACCGGCTCATCCAAGACGATGAATTTGGGTTGCAGCACCAACGCGCGAGCGATGCCGATCCGCTGGCGCTGTCCGCCGGAGAACTCGTGCGGGTAACGCATGGCATGATAATCCTCCAGGCCGACCTGGCGCAACACTTCTAAAACCCGCTCGAAGCGTTGCTGGGGCGTGCCGATCTTGTGAATTTTGAGCCCTTCCGCAATGGACTCCCCAATCGGGAGACGCGGATCCAGGGAAGCGAAGGGGTCCTGGAAGACAATCTGCAAGTTGCGGCGGATATCCTTGAGGGCGCGTCCTGGTACAGCGAGGATATCCACCCCCTCAAACTTGACCTGGCCTCCCGTCGGCGCAAGCAAGCGCAGCATGGTATGTCCCGCCGTGGACTTGCCGCACCCAGATTCTCCCACCAGCCCCAGCGTCTCGCCCTCTTTGATGCTGAAACTGACGCCATCCACGGCCTGGACCCAGGCGACGACATGTCGAAACACGCCGCCGTACACCGGATAGTATTTGACTAAATTTTCAACCTGAATCAGGTCTTTAGCATTTGTCTGTTCTCTCATAGTTTGTGTCCTGAAGTGAAATGGTGGTTGAGTAATACGTATTTAGCATTTTAGCGTCTTTGCGCCTTAGCGGTTAAAATCGTTGCCTCCACTCTACATTTTAAGCGGCGCTTTATGCCCCTCATAATCCTGATACAACCAGCAACGGACCGTATGCCCTTCGTCAATAGGAATAAGATTTGGTTCCACTGCGGTGCAAATGTTCAATCCATACTTCTCCCGTGCTTGACAGCGTGACGCAAACCGGCAGCCGGGGGGCAGATCAATCAAGTTGGGGACGTTGCCGGGGATGGTCGCCAGCTCTTCTTTGACGTGGCCCAGCACCGGCACCGACGCAATCAAGCCCAGCGTGTAGGGATGAAGCGGTTGAGCGAACAAGGTGCGCACGTCGGTCTGCTCCACGATGCGGCCCGCGTACATGATCGCCACGCGATCCGCCATCTCGGCGATGACCCCCAAGTCATGGGTAATCAGGATGATCGAGCTATCAATACGATTGCGCAAACCGCGCAGCAGATTGAGTATCTGCGCCTGGATGGTCACGTCCAACGCCGTAGTCGGCTCGTCCGCGATCAACAGTTGCGGTTTGAGCGCGAGAGCCATAGCGATCATCACCCGCTGGGCCTGCCCCCCCGACATTTCGTGAGGGTAGGCGCGCGCCTTTCTTTCCGGGTCGGGGATACCAACCAGCTGCAAGAGCTCCACAGCCTTCTCCCAGGCTTGCTCTTTGCTCACCCGGCCGTGAATCCGAAAAACTTCTACAATCTGATCCCCTACCGTAAAGACCGGGTTCAGACTTGTCTGGGGCTGTTGAAAGATCATGGAGATGCGGTTACCACGTATGTTGATCATCTCGGATTTGTCCAAAGCCAACAAATCGCGCCCCTCGTAGAAGATTTTCCCGGCCACGGTTTTTCCGGGGGAATCCACCAGTCGCATGATGGAGAGCGCGGTAACGCTTTTGCCGCAACCGGATTCTCCCACCAATCCCAGCACCTCGCGGGCGTTGACGTGGAAATCCACCCCGTCCACGGCCTTGACGACGCCGTCGTCGGTGTAGAAATAAGTTTTAAGACCTTGTACTGCTAATAGCGGGTTTACATCGTTGTGCATAAATAGTCCTTGTAGTCGTTAGTCAGATAGTCCTTAGTCGGGTAGTCGTTAGTCAGATAGTCCTTAGTCAAGTAGTCCTTAGTCAGATAGTCGCTAGCTGGCTGCGATCTTAACGGAGCAGTAACCGCGCTTTCCAAATTAACGCAGCTCTTTTCTCGCCTTCTCGCCTTCTCGCTTTCTCTATCTCACTTCAGCCGTGGATCTATCGCGTCACGTAAACCATCGCCCAATAAGTTAAAGGCCAGCACGGTAAGCATAATGGCAATGCCGGGGAAGAAAACCAAATGCGGCGCGGTGAACACCTGATTGCGCTCCGTACCTAACATCGTGCCCCACTCCGGAATCGGCGGTTGCGCTCCCAATCCCAAGAAGGAGAGCGCTGCGGCGTCCAAAATCGCCGTGCCTACTCCCAACGTCCCTTGCACGATCAACGGAGGGATGGCGTTGGGCAGGATGCGGCGTAACAAGATGTGCACGTCACTGCCTCCCAGCGCGCGGGCCGCAGAGACATAGGGATTTTCCTTGACCGCTAGCACGCTGGCGCGGACAACTCGCGCGTAGATAGGGATGGAAACAATCGCAATCGCCAACAGCGCGTTTTGCAACCCCCTCCCCAGCACCGAGACGATGGTAATCGCCAGCAGTAGCGAGGGGAAAGCCATCAACACGTCCAACAGACGCATGATGACATTGTCCACCCATCCGCCGAAATACCCGGCCACGGAACCTAACAAAGTACCAACCAAGATCGCAAAACTGACGGTGCTAATTCCAATGAACAGTGAGTAACGCGTGCCGTAGATCACCCGGCTAAATTCATCCCGCACATTGCCGTCTACCCCCAAAATATGTTGGGGCTGGTCTGCCGGGCAGCCCCACAGATGAATGCACGGGGCTGAGCGCTTTTTGATATCTTCAATCCCAATCAACACCCCTTCAGGGTCGTAGGGAGCAATGAGCGGGGCCAAGATGGCAGTCAATATCAAGATTCCCAAAATACCCAGCCCGATAATGGCGGAACGTTGGCGGAAAATACGCCGCAAAGTCAAGCGCCACAAACTGTTGGAACGATAATCCCTGGTGGTGGTAGAACTGGTGGATGCTGTCGCGACCATAAGTTTTCACTCCAATTTGATACGGGGATCAATAAACATATAAGAAATATCCACGAGCAGATTGACCAGTACATATCCCACGGCAATCACCACGGTAAAAGCCTGAATGATGGGAAAATCGCGGGCCGTGATAGCCTCAAACAAGATGCGGCCCACGCCCGCCAATCCAAAAATGCTCTCGGTGAGCACTGCGCCGGCAAAGAGAGTCCCGACCTGCAATCCAATGATGGTGACAATCTGCAATAACGCATTGCGAAACGCATGTTTCAACACAACCCGGTATTCGACCAATCCCTTGGCGCGGGCAGTGCGGATGTAATCCTGCTTCAATACCTCCAACATACTGGAACGGGTCATGCGGGCGATGATGGACATCGGGATCGTGCTCAAGGCGACGGAGGGCAAGAGCAGATGTTTGAGCGCATCTCCCAACAACACCCAATCGCCGCTGATCAAGGCGTTGAAAAGATAGAGGTTAGAGATAAATTCCATGACGGGGTAGGCAAAACTGCCCTCGGTGAGCGTCCAATTGAAGGCCTCATAAAATGGAGTGGAAGCCGCTCCCGCAGTGAGGCGGCTCGTGGGTGGCAACCAAAAAGGAGTATCTTTGAGCAGCAACGCGAAAACATAGGCCAGCATCAATCCCAACCAATACACCGGCATAGAAATACCGATGTTCGTCCCAATCATCGTGACCACATCCGCTGTGGAATTGCGATGCACCGCCGAGATAATCCCGGCCGGAATGCCGACAGCGATGGCGATGAGTAAAGCCAGCGTTCCCAGTTCTATTGTCATCGGCAAACGCTCAATCAAGATGGTAGTGACGGGACGGCTGAAACGGATGGATTCGCCAAAATTGCCATGCAACACATCGTTCATGTAAATCCCGAACTGCACGTAGATGGGTTTATCCAGGCCGTATTCGCGGTTGAAGCGTTCACAGACAGCCACTGTCGCCTTTTCCCCCAGAATCGCCTTGCAAGGATCTCCAGGGATCATGCGGGCCAGAGCAAACGTCACAATCAAGATACCCAACAACACGGGAATAGCCGATATAAGACGGCGTATAATATATTGGATCATAAATGGCTCCCCTGAAAAAATTTACCATAGCATCAAAAGATTAGTTTTCTGAAGGCTAATTTTCAAATCTTCGCACCCTGGCACTTCGTGGTAATGTATTACAAAGACAACGCGGGATGGAATACAAGTACCACCCCGCGTTGCGGTTACACTAACCAGCAACTACTAAACAGAGCCTACTCTTCAACGTTCAGCAAGTTACCCCAGAGGTAAGTGAAGTAAGAGAACGCGCCGGTATTACCAATGTGTAGCGGATTGGCTGCATCCCAAGCTACATTCCAAGACATCACCACGTCGTTAGCATCCAGCATAGAACCGTCATGGAACTTCACGCCCTCGCGCAAGTTGCAAGTCCAGACCGTGAGGTCGGCATTGGGTTCGCAGGAGGTAGCCAAGCCAGACTTGACCTCTGTGCCGCCGATTTCGTACGATAGCAGGGGTTCCAGCGTCTGCTCGCAGGCCCGCAGCGATTCGCCATCCGTCTCGTCGTTGCAATAGAGCGAGATCGGCTCAGCATTCTGCATCCAGACGAAGGTGTCCCGTCCACCGGGATCCGTCGCCGCGAAGTATTCGTTGCCTAACGGACTGGCGTGAGCGCCTTCAACATCCTCTTTGTAGGCTACTGCAGAACCACCATGAGCAATCGGCACCATCGGTACAAATTCGCGGACCGCGTTGTTGGCCTCGACGTAGAGGGGTTCAGCCTCAGCGGGATCGGCGATCTGCGCAGCCTGCTGCAACTTCTCGTAAATCTCAGGATAAGGAGTGCCGAACTGGGGATTCATCTCGGAGAAGTGGAAATCTAAGAAGTTGGTGATGTGCGGGTAGTCCGCGCCCCATCCCAACAAATAGATGCCGTCCAAACGGCCGGCGTTAGATTCCTCAATGAACGCACCCGACTCCATCACCTCAATCTCGGCCTTGATGCCGAGAGTTTCGAGCAGCTGGGCCTGTAGATCGGTGGCGACCAGCCCCGGCTCAGGCAGGTAGGAGCGGAACACGTCACGGTAGTAAATGGTGGTCTCAAAACCCTCGGGGAAACCAGCATCTGCCAACAAGGCTTTCGCGGCAACGGGGTCAAAATCGTACCACTCATCGCCCACACAACCATTGGGGATCGCGCAAGGGGTGAAGTGTGAAGCCACTTCAGAGCCCGCGGGGTAGAAGTTGTCCACCAATCGCTGGCGGTCAATGCCTTGAGCCAACGCCTGACGCACTCGGATATCGCCCCACGGTTCAAAAGTATTGGTCGTGGCAACGTAGAAAATGTTCAACGCCGCGCGGTTAACCAGGTTCAGACTATCGTCGTCACGAACAACGGAGAAGTCATCAGGGCTGGGGTTATCAATACCATCCACTGTGCCAGATTGCAGCTCCAACAAGCGGGCCGCGCCCTCAGTGCTCCAGCGGAAAACCAACGTCTCGGCATTGGCCTTATCGCCCCAGTAGTCATCAAAGCGTTTGAAGACCATGCTATCACCGCGATTCCAGCTATCCATCATGTATGGGCCGGTGCCCACGGGTTTCTCCAAAATCTCACCGGAAGCTATAGCCTCCTCAAGCCATTCTTTGGGCTGAATGGAAAAAGCGGAGAAAGCAGCCTTGGAAGGGAAAGCCGGATCAGGCACACACATGGTAAATTGGACCGTCCCCTCATCAAGGGCCGCGATTTCCTTAATTAGGCCACCGTAATCACAATCTGGAGCAGTGACAACCATAGGTTCAAAAGCGGCCGCCGGTTCCTCGGTCACTACCGCAGCCGGTTCCTCGGTCACTACCGCAGCCGGTTCCTGGGTTGGTTCCGCTTTTTTACCACAACCCATCAACGCCAAACTGAGCAGCACACCCAACGTCAATAAAATTAACAGGGACTTACGTTTCATGATTCTCCTCCTAACTAAACTAATTGAACATAACGCTATCTTCAATGCACAACTTCATCATAAATTTTGCAACCACCTCCCTTTAAGCGACCTGCCATTACACCATACAAAAGGTGTAGAATAACACCCACAAAGAATTATACCTAAAAATGATGATATGGGAAGTGGAGCGACAAAGCGAGAGAACAGGGGCGCGGTGATTAGTTAGCAGGGATTAGGTACACCGTCACGTTAAACAGTAGGTAAATGAGCGACAGAGACGTGGAAATGCTAGTTAGTGACGAGGAATCAAAGAGCTAGCGTGTGGAATAACGCTAGCTCTCAGTGGATAATTTACCGATTTGCCGTTCGCACATTACTTAACATGATACCCGTTGCGTTCCATCATATTACCCAGGGGGCTGCGTCCCAAATTCGCCTGGGCTAGTATCTCATCCTTGATCTGCGCTCCAGTACGCCCGGTCTTTTCACTCACGGCGATGCTTAGATCACGGCGGAAGGAACCGGTGAGATCTGTGGCGGTGGCATAACGCACCAAAGCAATCGCCCGCACCGCATTAGCAATGGCATAGCGTGGCTCTACCCGTTCCAGATCTTCAAAAAAGAAGGCACAGCTGGTAAACATACGCTGACGATAAATCTGTGCCTCCAATAGCTGCAATAGACGATGTTGCTTAACCGTTGCCAGAGATCCCAAACCATGATTGGCTAAAAACCCTAACCCCTCAACTTGCCCCAACAACACCTGGATATAATCGTCACGCAATGCCCAGGGAGCGAGTTCGTAAGCGCGCGCCACATCCACGTACAGCGCGTCAATGTCGTGAGAGAGATTATCCAACGCCCGGCGCAGAGCACCTTTCCAATAATTACGCCCACTGGTACAAGCGCAACCGGTCGCCCATCGTCCCAAGTTATGCGAACAACTCCACGCGGTATTCTCCACAATCTCCACTTCCACGGTGGCAGGATGCTCGCGCAGGTAGCGGCCTAACGTGGTAATTTCGTAAGCATCGTGCTCAGTAGGCATAGTCAGCGCGCGCAACACATCCACGCCCTGCGCGTGATGATGCCCAAAGGTCTCCCCGTCCGTTGCCAACAGGGTGAGAGAGCCTGGTTTAGCCCCACGCAACGCTCCATTGACCTGAGCTCTAGCTTGTTCCGCCGCCGGCATGTTGAAAGAGAAACCATTTGAGAGTTCATTATTGCGCACAAAGACGCTCACAAAACGGCCACTCGGTAACATCACGCGATACGGGCCAGCACCCTGTAAGAGTTCGCCAGTTACCTGCCCTCCAGAGAGAATGACAAACTCCAACCCCAACTCGACCACGGCCTCCAGGGTCGCATAATCAACCGCCATCTCCGGCAGCCAGATACCTTGAGGTGTGCCGCCAAAACGATACTCAAAGCTCGCGATTCCCCAACTGATTTGACAACGTTTATCACGTCCGCGCGCCAGCGGCAGGATGGTGTGATGTACGGATTGCGCTACTCCATTTGCCACTCCGTAACGGCGATAGTAAGCCTGCGTCGCGTTGACAATGCGGAGGTAGGTAGCATGCGCCTCGAGATCCATCCACCGCGCCAAAGTGCCGCCCATATTAAAGCTAATCCGCTCGAAATTTCCGGCGAAAGCGTTAGGAGCGTAACACTCGGCGGCAATGCGCGCATTCCAGTTCTTATAAGGATCGGCGCTTGGCTCAACAAGATACTCATCTGTGAAGGGATCATTTCTGGGAGGCTGATAAAAATGACCGTGAACACATAGAAAAGGTTTTGAGTTAGCCACTAGAGTTCCTCCCCAGCGTCAGCTGTTAGCCGTGAACGGCTAACGCACGGCGATAGAGGTCAATATAAGTGCGGGCAGAAGCTTCCCAAGAGAAATCCATCTCCATACCCCGCTGCTGAAGGACTTGCCAGCGTTCGCTCTGGGCATAGGCTACCAAAGCTCGCTGGACAGTTGCAGCCAAAGCAGCTGCTTCAAAAGGCGCAAAAGCGAACCCGTTTCCGCGTCGTGGTTGTGCGTCCCCATCAACCACGGTATCAACCAAGCCACCGGTAGCGCGAACCACCGGCACGGCGCCGTAGTGCATAGCAATCATCTGGCTGAGGCCACAGGATTCAAAGAGACTGGGCATTAGGAAGATATCAATGCCGCCATAGATGCGGCGAGCCAAACGCTCATCAAATTTGATGAGGACGCGCACCTGCGAAGGGAACTGTGCCTGCAAATCCCGCAACCGGGCCTCGTACTCGGCCTCCCCAGCCCCCAATATCACCACCTGCAGTTCCTCGCTGGCCAAGAGTTGCTGCAAGGCCGGGAACAAGATATCAAAGCCCTTGAAGCGATCCAATCGCGAAACCATCCCCAAGAGCGGCACGTTCTCCCGCGCCTGTAAGCCAATCTCGCGTTGCAAAGCAGCTTTGTTCACACTCCGCATGGAAAATGTCTCAGCGCTGAATGTTTGAGGCAAGGCCGAATCCGTATCGGGATTCCAGAGCTCGGTATCAATACCATTGAGTACCCCGAAAAGCTGCCCTTCGCGCTCCGACAGAAGCGATTCCAATCCCATGCCAGCTTTTGGCTCCAGAATCTCGCGCGCATAGGTAGGGCTGACAGTGTTCACCAAGTCAGCATGCGCAATCCCCTGTGCCATCCAACTCACTTTGCCGGGTGGTTCGACCGGCAGATGGGGCAGTTCTTTCATCCGTGCGAAAGGCAACAACAGACGACCAGCCAGGCCCTGGTAGGCCAGGTTATGGATAGTGTAGAGCGTGGCGATATCACGATAGAAAGGCTCGTGACGCCCATAGAAATCGAGCCAAGCCACCACCGGTGCGGTGTGCCAATCGTGGGCATGAATGACGTCCGGTTTCCAATCCAGCGTCTTGAGCACCTCAATCACCGCGCGCGAGAAGAAGGTAAAACGTTGGGGATCGTTGTTGAAGCCATAAATTTCTTTGCAAGAAGAGAAGTATTTTTCATGCCAAATTAGATAAGTAGGCACATCTTTCTCAATCGTAGTCTCCAAAAGATGCACCCGCGATTCATTCGGCCCGATGGGGACAGGAATAGGATGTCCCACGCGGTGAAAGTCATAATCCTCGCTGCGGATAGTCCCATAACGGGGGATCAACAAGCGCGCATCCACATCCAAAGAGCGCAACGACTTGGGCAAAGCCGCCGCAATATCGGCCAGACCGCCAACCTTCGCAAAAGGCGCCGCCTCTGCGGCCAGAATAAGTACCTTTAACTTCTTGCTCATCTCAGTCTCCCGTAATCGTTTGGTGATGCTAAACCACAGTCAATGTGCGTACATTATAACTTAGTCCAGCTAGAGAGCAACGAAGTCGAAAGTTATCCCTCTCTTTCGCCTTCTCGCTTTATCGCCTTTTCGCTCTCTCGCTTTATCGCCTTCTCGCTCTCTCGCTTTATCGCCTTTTCGCTCTCGTGCTATAATGAAAATTACCAACCAGTAAATCCCAAAGGAGAGCCAGCATGAGCAAGTATGGCAAATTATCTCTAGCACTAGTCGGAAGTGGTTTACTTATGATTGTCGTATTTTTACTAGGACGAACCCCGCTCCGCGCCGAGCCGCGTCTCCAGGGTACGGTGCAACCCGGTGCTGTGGTCATCAATGAGGTGGCCTGGATGGGGACGACAGCCGATTACAATGATGAATGGATGGAGCTCTACAACACCACATCCCACGCGATAACCCTCACCGGCTGGACATTGCAAGCCACCGACGGCACGCCCAACATCACCTTGAGCGGCTCTATCCCGGCCCACGGATATTTTCTGCTGGAACGCACCAACGATACCACCGTTAACAACATCCCAGCGGATCAGATTTACACCGGCGCTCTGGAGAACAATCCTAACGCCGAGAGATTAACTCTGTATAGCAACACCAGCCAAGTCATTGACACCGCCAACGCCAACGGCGGCGACTGGCCCGCCGGTGACAACGGCACCAAATCTTCCATGGAACGCATTAATCCGTTAGCCGCCGATACCGACGCCAACTGGGCCGCCAACGACGGCGTGACGCGCAACGGGCAGGACGCCAACGGCGACCCTCTCAACGGCACGCCGCAGGCCCAAAACTCGCAGTACCAACCGCCAGCTACCCCCACCGCCGACTTGAGCGTCGCCAAGACCGGCCCGCTCACGACGACCGCAGGCGACATCATCACCTATCAGCTAACCATGAGCAACACCGGCGACATCACCGCCACCGCGACGTGGCTGACCGATACGCTGCCAGCAGGGGTGACGTTCCTCAACAGCACCCCCACCCCCTCCACACACGCCGGCCAACAACTGGTGTGGCAGCTCGGCGACGTACCCACCACCGCGCTGCACCTTATCACGGTCACGGCGCAGGTCAGCGCGACCGCCACCGGCCCCCTCGTCAACCACATCACCGCAACCACGACCGCCACCGAGACGGTCACCGGGAAC
>JAYELZ010000211.1:0-34946 GCA_034717835.1 Chloroflexota bacterium | reverse complement strand
CCCTAGTCACCAAAAAGCGTCCCCGGTGGGGGACGTAGTGGCCCTAAAAAACAGAGTTCTCTTGGCGAGGACCTACTCTCCCAGAGGGCTGCCCCTCAAGTACCATCGGCGCTGGCGGACTTAACTGCCGGGTTCGAGATGGAGCCGGGTGTGTCCCCGCCGCTCCGCTCACCAAAAGAACTCTGTGCGCTTAACTTACTTATTGCTCTTAACTCGCAAATAGTCTGCTTGCTTACTGCCAAAAACTCAACTTCTTCATACTATCCTGTGAAGCCCTCGACCTTTAGTACAGGTTAGCTCAAGACCTTACAGCCCTTACACTTCCTGCCTATCTAACTGGTGGTCTGCCAGCGGTCTTACTTCTTCCCCCCCCAAGGGGGGTCCGAATGGGGGATCTAGTCTTGGGGCGAGCTTCCCACTTAGATGCTTTCAGCGGTTATCCCTGCCGGACTTGGCTACTCAGCTATGTACCTGGCGGTACAACTGACACACCAGCGGTCCGTCCACCCTGGTCCTCTCGTACTGAGGGCAGCTCCCCTCAAATCCCCTCCGCCCACAGCGGATAGAGACCGACCTGTCTCACGACGGTCTGAACCCAGCTCGCGTGCCACTTTAATAGGCGAACAGCCTAACCCTTGGGACCGTATCCAGCCCCAGGATGTGACGAGCCGACATCGAGGTGGCGAGCGAGGCCGTCGATATGAACTCTTGGGCCTCACCACCCTGTTATCCCCGGGGTAGCTTTTATCCGGTAGGCTACATCCCTTCCACTCGGTGATGTAGGATCACTAAGCCCGACTTGCGTCTCTGCTCGGCTGGTAGGCCTCGCAGTCAAGCTCCCTTATGCCTTTGCACTCTGCGCTGGGTTTCCATTCCAGCTGAGGGAACCTTTGGGCGCCTCCGTTACCTTTTGGGAGGCGACCACCCCAGTCAAACTGCCCAGCTGGCAGTGTCCCCTGCCCGGGTTACGGGCCAGGGTGAGAGCCAAGCTTTAGCCAGGGTGGTATTTCACTAACGGCTCCCCCGAGACTGGCGTCCCGGCTTCTCTGCCTCCCACCTATCCTGCACAAACTAAACCCTAACTCACTACCAACTTACAGTAAAGCTCCACGGGGTCTTTTTGTCCTGCTGCGGGTACACGGCATCTTTACCGCGTGTTCAATTTCGCCGGGTCCCTCGTTGAGACAGTGCTCCAGTCGTTACACCATTCGTGCGGGTCGGAACTTACCCGACAAGGAATTTCGCTACCTTAGGACCGTTATAGTTACGGCCGCCGTTCACCGGGGCTTCGGTGCTATGCTTCTCCTTGCGGATAACATTTTCCCTTAACCTTCCGGCACTGGGCAGGTGTCAGCCCCTATACTTCCTCTTCCGAGTTAGCAGAGACCTGTGGTTTTGATAACCAGTCGCTAGAGCCATCTCACTGCGACCTCCCAGAGCTCCCACTGTACAGTGTTCACCCCAAGAGGTATCTCTTCTCCCGAAGTTACAAGATCATTTTGCCGAATTCCTTAACGAGGGTTTCCCCGTTCGCCTTAGTATGCTCTACCAGTCTACCTGTGTCGGTTTGCGGTACGGTCACCTGAGTCTCTACACTTAGAGGCTTTTCTTGGCAGTACGGTTAGGTTACTTCTGACCCGTAGGTCCGCTCTCACGCCTCGGATTCCGGGAACGGATTTGCCTATCCCCATCTTTACCCTAAACGCTTGGTACCGGGACTTCCACCCCCCGGCTAACTTACCGCGCTGCTTTCCCCTTCGCTCCTCTCAGCTGGTGCCGGAATATTAACCGGCTGTCCATCACCTACGCCTTGCGGCCTCGGCTTAGGACCGACTAACCCGACGCGGATTGCCCTCCCGTCGGAAACCTTAGACTTACGGCGAACACGGTTCTCACGTGTTTCTCGCTACTCATGCCAGCATTCTCGCTTCTAGACGCTCCACTGCTCCTTACGGTACAGCTTCTCTGCCTCTAGAACGCTCCCCTACCGAGTCAGTCCGCCAGTCTGCTAGACTACTAACGCTCTTGAACGACGGTTCACTGAACCACCACTCTTAAGCTCTAGTAGCCTAGTAGACTAGCTGACTTAACCCCCATGGCTTCGGTGACTATCTTGAGCCCCGTTATATTTTCCGCGCAAGCGTGCTCGACCAGTGAGCTATTACGCACTCTTTAAAGGATGGCTGCTTCTAAGCCAACCTCCTGGCTGTATCTGCGCTCTCACATCGTTTCCCACTTAGATAGTACTTGGGGACCTTAGCCGATGGTCTGGGTTCTTTCCCTCTTGACTACGGATCTCATCATTCGTAGTCCGACTCCTATGTTGTTACAATCTTGGCATTCGGAGTTTGGTTGGATGTGGTAAGCTCGCGCCCCCTAGTCCATCCAGTGCTCTACCTCCAAGATTCATCACATAAGGCTAGCCCTAAAGCTATTTCGGGGAGAACAAGCTATCTCCAGGTTCGTTTGGCATATCACCTCTACCCACAGTTCATCCCACTCTTTTGCAATAGAGAAAGGTTCGGCCCTCCACGGGGGATTAGCCCCGCTTCAGCCTGACCATGGGTAGCTCACCTGGTTTCGTGTCTACTCCTTGCGACTCGCGCTCTATTCGAACTCGGTTTCCCTCCGGCTCCGGCTGTCTCTGCCTTAACCTCGCCACAAAGATGTAACTCGCTGGCTCATTCTCCAAAAGGCATGCCGTCACACTAACTCCGTAGAGTATCGTGCTTCGACTGCTTGTAGGCATACGGTTTCAGGTTCTATTTCACTCCCCTCACCGGGGTTCTTTTCACTTTTCCCTCACGGTACTTGTTCGCTATCGGTCATCACAGGTATTTAGCCTTGGACAGTGGTCTGCCCAGCTTCACACGAAATTAGCGTGTCTCGTGCTACTCAGGTGCTCAAGCAGAGAGCTAACGCTTTACTCTACGGGACTCTCACCCTCTTTGGTAGGCCTTTCCAGTGCCTTTCAATTAACGTTTGCTTTTTTTACTCTGTGGGGTCACTTACGGCGCCCCTCTTGAGTCCTACTACCCCGCCTTGACTTTGGTCCGTATACCACTTGGTCAACGCGGTTTAGGCTTCTTTCTTTTCGCTCGCCACTACTCGGAAAATATTCTCTGTTCCTGTCGGTACTTAGATGTTTCAGTTCCCGACGTGCCCCCCATCAAGCTATGTATTCACTTGACAGTGTACGAGGTTCCCTCGTACGGGTTTCCCCATTCGGATACCCCCGGATCATTGCCCGCACACGACTCCCCGAGGCTTTTCACAGTGTGCCACGTCCTTCTTCGGCCTCTGATGCCTAAGCATCCACCATATGCCCTTAGTAGCTTCACATGTTATAATATGAAGATGTTGAATTTTTCGCAGCTTTCTAAAAAGACTATTTGCTTGTTAAGGTGCTCTGTTTGCCAGCAGTCTCGCCGCTGGACAGGAACGTTCACGCTGCCGTGAACGTTCCTGTCCAATGTCTGACCTGTGGAGATGCGGGGACTCGAACCCCGGACCTCCTCCGTGCAAGGAAGGCGCTCTCCCACCTGAGCTACATCCCCTCTGTGGGCCTGCGTGGACTCGAACCACGGACCTCGCCCTTATCAGAGGCGCGCTCTAACCAACTGAGCTACAAGCCCTCAATTCCTTTAACCCCTGAATAGTGATAGAAAAAGCCGCGTCCCTCCCACGGACCCTCGCCTCTTACTGCTGCCTCGCGGTGTCGCCACCTTGAGGGCTTCCTCTTAGAAAGGAGGTGATCCAGCCGCACCTTCCGGTACCGCTACCTTGTTACGACTTCGTCCCAGTTGCCAGCCCCGCCTTCGGCGGCTCCTCCCTTACGGTTAGGCTACCGACTTCAGGCGTTACCGACTCCCATGACGTGACGGGCGGTGTGTACAAGACCCGGGTACGTATTCACCGCACTATTGCTGACGCGCGGTTACTAGCAACTCCAGCTTCATGTAGGCGGGTTGCAGCCTACAATCTGAACTGAGATCGGCTTTGCTGAGATTCGCTCCGCCTCACGGCTGCGCAACCCATTGTACCGACCATTGTAGCGTGTGTGTAGCCCTGGACATAAGGGCCATGCTGACTTGACGTCATCCCCACCTTCCTCCGGCTTGTCGCCGGCAGTCCCCCTAGACACTTGTAACTAAGGGCAAGGGTTGCGCTCGTTACGGGACTTAACCCGACACCTCACGGCACGAGCTGACGACAGCCATGCAGCACCTGTGTTGGCTCCCCGAAGGGTCGCTCCGCTTTCGCTTCGCTACCACCAACATGTCAAGCCCAGGTAAGGTTCTTCGTGTAGCATCGAATTAAACCACACGCTCCGCTGCTTGTGCGGGTCCCCGTCAATTCGTTTGAGTTTTAGCCTTGCGGCCGTAATCCCCAGGCGGGATGCTTAATGCGTTAACTGCATCAGAGATTCGCTCGAACCTCCAACTAGCATCCATCGTTTAGGGCTAGGACTACCAGGGTCTCTAATCCTGTTCGCTCCCCTAGCTTTCGCCTCTTAGCGTCAGTCTTGGCCCAGAGAACTGCCTTCGCCTTTGGTGTTCTTCTCGATATCTGCGCATTTTACCGCTACTCCGAGAGTTCCATTCTCCTCTGCCATACTCGAGTCAGTCAGTATCGAATGGCGCCCCCGCGTTGAGCACGGGGATTTTACATCCGACTTAGCTAACCGCCTACAGGCCCTTTACGCCCAATAAATCCGGATAACGCTTGCGTCCTACGTCTTACCGCGGCTGCTGGCACGTAGTTAGCCGACGCTGATTCTGGGGGTACCGTCCTGGCTCTTCCCCCCTAAAAGGGCTTTACAACCCGAAGGCCTTCTTCACCCACGCGGCGTCGCTGCGTCAGACTTGCGTCCATTGCGCAATATTCCCTGCTGCTGCCTCCCGTAGGAGTATGGGCCGTGTCTCAGTCCCATTGTGGGGGGCCATGCTCTCACACCCCCTACCCGTCATCGCCTTGGTGAGCCGTTACCTCACCAACTAGCTGATGGGCCGCAGCCCCCTCCTTAAGCGTCAGAACCTTTCCCCACCGCCCATCCCAGAGCTGTGGGGTCATTGGGTATTAGCCATCGTTTCCTATGGTTGTCCCCATCTTAAGGGTAGGTTAGCCACGTGTTACTCACCCGTTTGCCGCTGATGTACCCCCGAAGGGGCCTCATCGCTCGACTTGCATGCATTAAGCGCGCCGCTAGCGTTCATCCTGAGCCACGATCAAACTCTCCATTATTTATCCTACTACCCTACTTCCGTAGGGTGAAAGTCCTACTCAAACGAGGCTCACTGTGTTTGTCGTTTTGCTTTTCTATCACTATTCAGCTGTTAAAGTGCCGGAGCAAATTAGCACCACTCCCTCACCGTTGCTGGAGGTAGTGGTGGCGCCGGGGTCCCTCCCCAGACACGTGCTTAATCATACCACCTGGCTCACTTTTGTCAAGCCCCCCTCGCGGCGGTCTCTTGACTGCGCACGGAACCAATTGCTCTTTCCCCGCAACAGGTGCGCATTCTACTGCACCTCCCTTTTTTGTCAAGTCTGTGTAAATGTCACTAAAATTAGACAATCTCGGAAGGAGGTAGATCTTCCAAACTCAGAGAGAGGAGTTGAGAAACGCCATCCTCACCCATGGAGACGCCATAAATGGTGTCAGCAACTTCAACGGTGCCCCGGTTATGGGTGATGACGATGAATTGGGTTTGCTTGCCCAGTTCGCGCAATAGGGAACGAAAACGACCGACGTTAGCCTCGTCCAACATAGCATCCACCTCGTCCAGGATACAAAAGGGAGTGGGGCTGATACGCATGACGGCGAAGAGTAAGGCTACTGCGGTGAGGGTGCGCTCCCCACCGGAGAGCATACCCAACCCAGAGGTGCGTTTCCCCGGCGGGCGGGCGGTGATTTCGACTCCGGCGATTTCGTCATTCTGCCGGAATATAGCAAGATTAGCGCCCCCCCCATTGAAAAGCAACTTGAAGATGTCCGCGAACTCCGTCGCAATCGCCTTGAAGGTGCTGCTAAAGGCGATTGCCATCATCGCGTCCAGTTCGCTGATTATTTGATTTAGGTGCGCGGATGCTGTTTGGAGATCATTGACTTGCTCGCCAAGAAAGGTATGTCGTTCCAACAATTGCGCATATTCTTTCTGAGCAGTGGGATTAACCGGTTCCAGGCGGCGGATTTGGGTCTGCAAGTCTCTTATTTCCGTCGCTATGCCATCCGGCAACTGAAGAATGATAGGGAAGGGCACGGTGGAGGCACTCAAAGGCAATGGTTGTTGGGCCGAGAGTGCTTCCGGTATTTCCATGATGACGATGTCCAGACGCGATTCGATTTCGGCACGCAAACTTTGCACTTTGTCTTGCTGGCGGCTGAAGGATATCTCAGCCCGCGAGAGACGTTGCTCTGCATCCCGTCGGTGCCGCCGTATGACATCAACGGCGGACTCTTGCTCTTGCTGCTCCTGCTCTAAGGTTCTTACCTGAGCTTCTATGGCTGGAATTTGCATGGAGATTTCTCCGGCTGCGGTGCGCACTTCCTCGTAATGAAGCTGAAGTTCACTTAGTTGTACGCTCAAGGCAGCGAGTGCGGAAGTACGTTCCTGCGAATGTCGTTTCTGCTCTGTCAGCCGCTCGGATAGGTGTTGATTCTCACTCGCTCGCGTATCCTGGAGAATGCGACGATTCTCGGCATCCTGCTTCAAAAGGGCTACGCAGGTACGTTGCTCCGCGACAGTTTCATTTATTTGAGCCTCGGAGAGTTCCACCAAACTTCGAGCTATGACAGCCAAAGATGTTTCGGCTTGATCCAGCTGCTCGCGGGCGGTTTGTTGTCCCCGAGCCAGGCGGGTGCGTTGGCTTCCCAGCTGGGATTGTTCCTGGGCGGCTTCAGCCAATAATTGACGTTGCCACTCAGTTTCTTGAAATGACTTCTCCAATTTATTTGCCTGACTTTCTAGATACCGGTTAGCTGCTTGACGTGCGCGTTCCAATTCACGCTGTAGTTTTATAGCGGAGCGTAATTCGGTTGAGAGGGCGCGCTCTTGGGTTTCCTGCTCTTGAATTTCAGCCCGCAACTCTTTAACAGCTTGTTGGCACTGCTGCACTTGAGGGGGAAGCTGGCGTAATTCGCGCTCACGAACCAAGAGACTACCGCCGCGTCGTTGGCGACGCACTTGGCCACCAGTCAGCGTGCCTCCAGAGCGCAGGATCTCCCCTTCTAAGGTGACAATCTGGAAACCACCATGCAGACGTTGGTGCAAGGCGCGCGCAGCCTCCAATCGCTCCACTACGGCTATACGTCCCAAAAGCAGTTGGACTGCTGGGCGCAAGTCAGGGTCATCGTACTTCACTAAGTTGGCAGCCAGCCCGAGGATGCCAGTCCCTGCAGGGACTGGCAGTGGACGCGAAGGCCGCAGGTTATCCAATGGTAAAAATGTGGCTCGCCCTGCGTGGTGCTTTTTAAGCCACTGAATAGCATGGTTAGCGTCTTGCCAGCTACGTGCCACGACACTTTGGATCTTCGCCCCCAACGCGATTTCCATAGCACGGTCAAGTTCTGGTGGCACTTGGATCATAGAGGCAAAAGTGCCCGGGAGTCCCTGCAAGTGTCCTTTTTCCACAGCCTGTAGCAGCGCGCGCACGCCTTCATAAAGTCCAGCACCTTCCTCTTTAAGTCGCTCCAGAGCAGCTAAACGCGCGGAGAGCTGTTGGTAATCACCCTGTTGGTCACCCAAACGGCGTCGCAACTGCTCAATGTTGGTCTGCGCCACGGTGCGCGCAGTTTGTATACGCTCGCGTTCGCCCTCCAGGGCAGCCAATTTCTCCTCCTGCGTTGCAAGCTGTTGGCGGGATTTTCCCACCAGCGCCTGTTGCGCCTGTCGCCGCTGAGCGGTTGAAGAGAGTGCGGCTTGCAATTGCTCAATGCGCGAGGAGAGCTGGGCAGCATGTTCATCCAACTGCTTTAGACGACTCTGGCGGTCAGCCAGCTGATGGCGGTTTTCCAACGCGCGCGCTTGCAGGACACTTTGTTGCCGCAACAATGTATGACGTTGGGTGGAAAGCTGCTGGTATTCCGCCTCGAGAGTTGTTAGACTCTCCGTACCGGCTTGTAGCTGCTGGACAGCCGCGGCTAACCGAACTTGTAATCCTGTTAAATCTTCTGTGCCTGCCTCCAGAGCAGTCTGTAACGGGATCAAGTTCGCGCGGCTCTCCGCTTGTCGTTCTTGGAGCAAGCGATGTCGCTCTTGCCATACGGCCAATTCACGCTGGACTTTCTCGATTTCAGCATGACTCACGCTGCTCACGTGATGCAATTCTACCAACCGGTTACGCTCCGCACTCAAGCGTTGCCGCAGGTCAGCGATTTGCGCGGTAAGCTTGGTCAACTCTTCCTGATGTTGAGTTACTTTTTCTTGACGATAAAGTAGCCGTTGGCGCGCAGCAGTTATCTTCTCCAGCTCTTTACCCCAGCGGTAACCATACCAAATACGCCGGCGCCGGCGCAATTCCTCGTAAAGTTCCGCGTGTTGCTTCGCTTTAGTAACTTGCTGCTTAAGTTGCTGTAGACGCGGCTCAATTTCACCCACAATATCTTGCACGCGCTCCAAATTGCGCGCGGTCTTTTCGAGATTTCTGACGGATGCTACACGCCTGCGGCGATAAGGCACTATGCCAGCAGCCTGTTCAAAGAGCGCCAAACGTTCTGAGGTGCGTAGCGAGAGCACTTGGTCAACCAAGCCCTGCCCGATAGTGAGATAGGCGTCGCGTCCCAAGCTAGCGCGGCCTAATAAATCACGCATATCCGTCAGCCGAATTTTGCTACCGTTGAGCATATAATCAGATTTACCATCGCGGTAAGTACGTCGCTCCACAGTCACTTCAGCAAAATCTACGGGTAGCCACCCATCGACATTATCAAACGTCAGCGCTACGCGGGCCATGCCCGCACGGGGACGTGATTTACTCCCCGCGAAAATCATATCCTCGTTGGTACTCCCACGCAGAGAGGTCATGCGCTGCTCACCTAAGACCCAGCGGATGGCGTCGGCCACGTTGCTCTTCCCACTCCCGTTTGGGCCCACAATAGCTGTAATCCCGGTAGGGTACGTGATGGTCAGAGCATTAGCGAATGATTTAAATCCCTGTAATGAAAGTTCTTTAACTTTCGGCATAAAGTATTATTATAGTCCGTTGATCTAAAAACTTATTGATAAAATAGTCGCTATCTCCACACAGGGTCAAACATGAACCATTGTTCTGGCGCACGGCGAATAAAGCCTTCAAACTCAGCCAAGATGCGCCGTTGGTTCACCGTCACATCGCACACGCGATCTCCGGTACGCACCAATTCTAGCGGCGGGTTGGCTTCCATTCGATATTCTCCTTCTTCAAAAAAAGTAGCCATGGTGATGACCAAGCTGTTGGTGCGCAGCGGGATGCGGATATAGCTAGCCGGTAGATGGGCAGTATCTCCGAAAAATTCCACCGGTTGATCTCCGTCTCCAATAGGATGCTCCACGCCGGTGATGACTGCGCCGCCTTGCTTCAAACGCCTCATGGCCTGCCGCAAAGCTTCCGTAGAAATGGGAGTCAGTAATATCCCCGCCCGCTTCCGTAATTGGTTAAAGAGTACAAACCCCGGAGACGGATCAGCCAGAGAGAGCACTTGTAAAGGGACTGACAGCACCTGTCCCAAAGCAATCCCAGTTAGGTTGAAGTTAGAAAGATGGGCGCCTAAAATAAATAAACCACGTCCAGAATCCAACGCCTGCTGAATATATGCCAGAGCTTGAGGTAATATCCTGACCGTCGGCTCAAAATCTGCCACTTGTATCCGTCCTCGGCCAATATTATGAAAAAATTCATAGTACGAACGGGAAACATTGAAGAAAACCTGTCGAGTATTCGCTGTAATCTGTTCCACAGATGCATCCAGTCCTAGCACATGCCGTTGGTTATCATAAACGGCATGGTAAACATCCGGTTTAAGCGTCACCAGTATGCGCGTGATAGTGCGCGCGACAAAATCACCCCCACGAGGGGACAGGTGTTTGCCCAGGAAGAATCCCAGTTGTGTAGGCCAGCCTTTAGTGAAAAAATCCCTAGCACTCATATTAGATTTTTAACCTCGTTTTTATTCATATCCAGTATGTAGTATAATTAGTAAGGGAGCTGAGACGCCAAATCAACTTAAGCATTTGTTAGGAAACAAATTTATCGTATCCCCACAGCTACCCTGAACATATTTGAGCAACTATAGAATCCATGTATTATAACAGAACTAGATATAAGTAGTAAACTAACGCCCAAAAGCCTAATCACTCTGGAGGCAAGCATGTCTGTAACCGAAAAAATGATTTGCATCACCTGCCCAATGGGCTGTACCTTACAAGTCACCCACGAAGACAACAAGGTACTCAACGTAGAAGGTAACGGTTGCCCACGGGGGAAGCGTTACGCGCAAGAAGAACTCACCGATCCCCGCCGTATGGTGGCTACGACGGTCAGGGTCAACGGGGGTCTCCATCCTTTAGTCCCAGTTTACACCGCCGCCCCCATTCCCAAACAACTTATCTTTGAACTACTGGCGCAAATTCGCCAGATAGAAATCAACGCGCCGGTTGAGATTAAACAAGTAGTGTTAGCCAACGTGTTGAATACCGGGATTGACGTTGTCGCCAGTCGCGATATGCCATTGCAAGTGCGCGAATAGGCGAGTAAGCGAGCAAAGAGCCACCTAATTCTATAAAAAAGCCCCTCGGCGGATCAAACCGAGGGGCTTTTTTCACGCAGGGACTGCTATCCGGAGGGAACTACCCGCTCCTCCCCCTGTACAATCACTTCATCATGTTGCCCACGCCCATTACCGTTGCCGTCAATCTTCAGATAGCTCAATCCAGAGGCTTCCGCCATTAACCAACCGGCTAAACCTTTCACTTCCGGAGATTCCTCTTTAGCTCTTTCTGGAGGAGCTAGATATTCCATCACAAATACAGTGCCCACCGCCAACATTAAACCCACCACGCCGGCCAGAGCGGTGTTCATCAGCTTTCTGGGCGCAGTTGGATTGGTCGGCGGCAATGCCTCAAACGCTACCCGCGCCTCACTGGTAGAAACTGCATTCTCCACTTGGAGCTCATGCAACTTATCCAACAAGGATTTATACGTCGTCCAAGCCACATCTCGCGCCGCAGTGAGTTCATTTTTCTGAGCAGCTTGCCGCTCAATCTGGGACTCTAGACTTGCTACCTCACCGATCAAATACTCGACCTGCTGCTCGACCACACTCTCGGTGGTAACAGATTCTACCGGCTGCACGTCCCCCAGCTGCTCTGCTAAAGTCGCGCTCTCCTGCTGAATCTCGGCCTGCTTATTCTGCAAGGTCGCCACCAACTCCGCCACCTCAGTGGATTGCACGTCAGGAGCCGACCCGCTCAGATCAAGTTGCAACAATCCCGCTGGCACACCACCGTAGGCGCCCGCTTGCAAATTGATAAAGGCCAGAGCCAAACCCCAACTATCCGCCCCTGAATCAGCGCGTTCACTGAGCTGCCGCACTAACGATTGCGCATTCAGTAACTGCTGCCGGATTTGGCTCTCCTCGGCATAGAGAGCAGTTAGACGCTTTTTCTGCTCATCAATCTGCTTTGTGTAGCGCGAGGCCGCGCTTTGAGCTAGAGAAGCCTCGTACTTGTCTAATGAAACCTGCGCTACCTGCACCTGACTCTGTAAATCAGCCAACGGGCTGGCCTCTAAGAAGACCTCCAACTTACTCTGCGCTTCTGCGTACTCTTGCCTGGAAATATCCCGCTGGCTCTCTATCTCCGCGACAGTTTCTGGAGATAAGGCGTAAACCATATCGATCTGTGTACTCATAGCCTCCATCCAAGCATTGGCCAGTGTCGCCGCCCGTTGCGGATCGCCAGCCGAAGCCGTTAACAGCAAGAGGTCCCCTTTGGTCTGCACCTCAATCGCCTTGACCAGCACATTGGAAGATTGCTCCTCCTCCAACAACTCCGGCTGCGCCTGGGCTACCATCTCCGCTACCGTCAAACTCTGAGCGATCTCGGTCAACGCATCTTCTTGCCTCTTGAGATCCAACAACGTCTCTTCCTCCGAAAGTACAAAATCCTCCGTCAAGGTGATGTTGGAACGCCGGGAGCCAACAGAGAGCGCGGCCTTCGCCTCGTAAGTCGGCGGTAAGGCCGCGCTCACCACAAATGCGGTTAGTGCGGCTACCAGCGTAACCACAACAATCATGCGCCGGCGGCGCAACAACACATCTAAATAAACTCGCAAGTCAATGAATTCGTCTTCGTACACAGAAGCTCTCCTTATATATCAAACTAGCAACCAAACGGCTCATATTATACTTTACTCCAACCATCTCGCAAATGATGGCTGTCATTCACAAACCTGATGTTGACATGTCCATCGGCGGCAAATTCAACTTGCGAGAGGGAAGCATTGCCAAAGCTCAAACGCGAAGCGTAACCGTCCTCCACGTGCATTAACTTGCGCAAATAGGTATGGAAGACCCCGCCGTGCGAGACCAATACTACATCGCCTTCCTGATGCTCTCTTCTAATTTCGGCAAAAATGGCCCATACCCGCGCCTCAAAATCCTGCATCCTCTCGGCGCCGGGAATATGCGGCACAACTAACTCTCCCCGCAGAGCGATCTCCTCCAGCTGCGGCCAGCGCACTATGATGCTGTCCCAATCAAGACCGGAAGCCTCGCCTACTCCATGCTCTTGCAAGCGCGCATCAAGTAATACCTCCAAGCCGGTGGTCTCGGCGATAGCTTGAGCGGTCTGCTCCGCCCGCTGCAGGGGACTGGCATAGAGAGCCTGGAGTTCTACTTCGCCCAGGCGCAGCGCAACGCTCCGCGCTTGGATGCATCCCTGCGCACTCAACGGGGGATCGGCTTGGCCCTGGATACGACCCGCAGCATTCCAGATGGATTCGGCATGACGCACTAACCAAAGACGTAGGCTCATCGTTTCCCTCCGGCCGCCGCCAAAACAGCCGCGAGCAGCTCCTGCGCAGCCGAGGCCGGATCATTTTCGCGGCGGCGGACCGTATCCACCACCGCCGTCAATCTGGCCTCCCCGACTTTATCCGCCAGCAGGGCCAACAGCTGCCGTTGTAGCCAACTCTCCACCTCAGCGCGAGCGTTTTCCTGAAGCCGTGCGCGCCATTGCCCGCTCTCTTTTAAGAAATCTCGATGCGCTTCCAGCGCAGCCAGTAGTTCCTCCACCCCCCGGTTTTCCAGCGCGGAGGTCTGCAAAATAGGCGCTTCCCAGCCGGCGACCTCTACGGCGACCTGCGCTTCCTCCCCCAACGAGACCCGGGGATGTCCCTCCGAGCGCATCCCCGGACGCACCGATTGCAAAGCGCGGACGGTCTGCCGGGCTTCCGGTTTGTCCGCCTTATTGACCACGATAATATCCGCGATCTCCATCAACCCAGCCTTGAGCGCCTGGATGTCATCACCCATTCCCGGCGCCTCCACCAGCACCACGGTGTGCGCCATCCGCGCCACCTCGACTTGGGATTGTCCCGCGCCCACCGTCTCCACCAAGATGAGCGGGTAGCCTACCGCGTCCAGCACGGAGACCACATCGCGGGTAGCGTGAGCTATCCCTCCCGCATCTCCGCGAGAGGCCATACTACGCATGAAGACGCCCGTATCAGTGCTCAGAGCGCGCATCCGCAACCGGTCGCCTAACAACGCCCCGCCCGAATAGGGACTGGTAGGATCAACGGCGACGATGGCTAATTTTTGACCGCGCTCACGAATCTCGCGGGCCAGCTGGTTCACCAGCGTACTCTTCCCCGCGCCAGGTGCGCCCGTGATACCAATTACATGCGCCTCCCCGGTCTGCGGAAAGAGTTGCACCAGCGCCTTGCGTCCCGCAACCGTACCATTCTCCACCCAGGAGAGCAAACGAGCTAAGGCCCGGCGATCTCCGGCTAAAGCCGCTGCTGCAACGTCCACCTACGCCCCCACCACTTGGTTGATAGCCGCCACGACATCTTCCGTGTTGGTGCCCGGCCCAAAGACTTTATAAACGCCCAGCTCTCGCAGCACGGGGATGTCGTCAGCCGGGACAATGCCGCCCACAAAGAGTGGGACGTCGGCCATATTACGTTCACGTAACTGCTCCAACACGCGCGGAACTAAGGATAAGTGCGCCCCAGAGAGAATGGAAAGTCCCACAACATCCACATCCTCCTGTAAGGCTGCCTCGGCAATCATCACGGGCGTCTGCCGCAAGCCGGTGTAGATGACCTCCATGCCGGCGTCTCGCAACGCGCGGGCAACTACTTTGGCTCCGCGATCATGTCCATCCAAACCGGGTTTAGCAATCAAAACTCTAATTTTCCTCTCCATCATGCCTCCTCTGAAAATAAGTCGGAAGTTACTTTGCGGTGGGATATCTTTTAGCACGCTGCTCGATCTTCTGGTCAGCCATCAGATGCTCCTCTTTTACTTCAATTTATACCACAGATCAGTTAGCTGCTGCCAACACCAACGGAGAGCACCAGAGACCGTGCCACTTAATTTCTGATATCCCCACACCACCCAGCGCGAGAAGCCCTGCCAGAGCCGCCGCCACGTCTGTACGTGTACCATGCTCAGCGCGAAAGCAACTGCGGCCAACAACCGCCCTCCAGCCGAGGAGAGAAAAACGCTGCGATACCCTTGCGTTTCAGCCAGCCAACCCCCCAGCGCTGCCCCGCCAGCCATCCCCACTCCGACCACTGATTGTCTAACAGCTACAAAAGTGGCGCGGTCTTCTTCCGGCGTCACTTCCAACAAACGGTTAAAGGTCGCCAGATTGTAACCCGCCCAGACAAATCCGCTGAAGAGTTGCAGGGGAAAGGCTTGCCAGGGCTGCCGGATAAATCCCCATAACCCCGGCACCAGCGGGATGATTAAGCCGGTTAGTCGCTTGACCCAACTATTACCCCGCTGATCCGTCAGCTGACCAAAGATACGCTGCGCCGGCAATGAAGCCAAAGTCGCCGCCGCACTACTCAGGGCCAAAAATGAGGCTGAAGCCCCAACTTCATCTACCAAATAAACGATGAAAAAAGGTGTGGCGATGCTAACACCAAATCCCCACAGAAAATCTACGGCAGCGGTGACTAAAAAAGCCGGTTCCGCCCGGACCCGCCGCCAGAGGGAAAGTGCATGCTTATCCCGGGGCGAGCGCGCGGTCAATGGTTTCTCCGTTATCCCGGAGAGCAGGTAGCTATCCCCCAACGCCATCAACACGGCGATCCCAAAAACCACCTGATAACCTAAAGGCGTACCTAGATGATCAATTAAACTCCCGACACCCAACAGGGCCAGGAAAGCCGCGCCGCCCATAAAGATATTGCGGGCGCTGAAATATCGCCCCCGCCAGCGGGCCGGAACCAACTCTCCCAACAACGCAGTCCACGCGGGATTAGCTAAATTCAGCAAGAAGACCCGCAAAACGGCGATGGCTATGGCTACATAGACAATAGAAGAGGTACGCCAGTGGCAATAGGGCAAGAACACCAACCCTAACAACAAAACCCGCCCCAGCAGGGACGGGATAATCACCAACCATTTATACTGTGGACGTCGGGCCGCCAAACGTCCACCGGGCAACATCGCTAGCGGCATGGCGATATTAGATAGCGAACTTACCAACCCGATCTCAGCGCGGGTAGCCCCCAAAGCCAACAGATAAACGGCTTGGTAGACATTAACAATCGAATCGCTGATATTGGACAGCATTCCATCCCACACCAAACGGCGCAGCGAACGACGCAATGCGACAGGCAACCGCGCACTCCACGCCCCACCAGCTAGCAGTAAAGGGAGCCGCTGCATCCACTGCGGCCTACGTATTCGAGGAAAGCTAAGGGAAACTGACCAGATTCTTTTCATCCAAGCTGCGTAAATTTCTCCGCCGGCAAAACGAAAGCCGTGGCCTTATGTTGCCCCGATTCTGGCGTGTGGCAACTTTCTTCTATCACCTCAAAAACTCGCTCTACTGCTACCGGTTCCACCCCGATAAGCAGCGTCACATTACCATGCCGCAAAAACCCACCGGTACTGGCAACCTGCGTCACTCCAACCCCCTCGTCTACCAGGGCATCGGTGACAGCCAGCGCATCTGTATCTTTCACAATCGCAATTATCAGCTTCATAAGTCCTCCTTACAACTGCCGGAACTCTTCCACCGGTAAAATAAAAACTGCTGCTCCACCCGCCGAAACCTCAATCATCGTCGGATAACCAGAAGCCATCGCCGTCTCCACTCCCAGCGGCACATAGCGAGTGCGGCGCGGGCAATGCTCCGCCAGGAGGGCGAGTAAGCGCGGCAAGCAGCTTTCCTCTGTGCCGATGAATAAAGTCACCAGAGAATCATGTAAAAATCCTCCAGTAGCATTCACAATAGTCGCCCGGAACTCTTCCTTCCCCAGAGCGACCATCAAGTCCTGCGATTGCGCACCATCTACAATCGTGATTGCAAGTCGATTAATTGACGTCAGGGCTACCACCTCGAGTTCACCTCCCGGCTACTGCATTTGCAAGCCTAGCTTTCCTTGATTATAATCGCTTTAACGCTATTGGGAAGTAATGACAGGACGCAGATTCTCGCATCTATTATTTTCGGAACTACTATAATTCACTCAGGATAGAGGTATAAACTAATTTTCTATGAAGAAGCTTATCATTTTAGTATCACTACTCACCTTATCGGCTTGTACTCCCAACCAGCCAGTTCCGGCCATACCCACGACAATAATGAATCCTCCTCCTCCTGCGACGACCAGCCTCGCCACGCAACGCACTTCAATCGTCCTCTGGCACAACTGGAGCACCTCGCAAGCACAAGCCTACACCAAAATCATCGCCGCCTTCAATGCTACGCACCCCACACTCGCTCTCCAACCGGTTAAAATCGAGGCGCTTGACGACGCTTTAGCAGTCGCGCTTCCCACCGGAGAAGGCCCAGACCTCATCCACTGGACTGCCGATCAAATTGGAGCGCACGCTCTGGCCGGTGACATTGTTCCCATGGATGATTACCTCCCGGAGGGCTACCTGACCGACAACTTTGAGCCGGCAGCCGCCCAAGCCATGCGCTGGCGCACTCAGAACTGGGGAATCCCGGCAACGCAAGCGGGACTGGCCCTAATTTACAATCGCGACCAACTGCGCAAGTCCGACCTCCCCACCCCCACCGACTTCAACGACCTCCTGGAAAAAGCCCGGGCTTTCCGCCGCGCGCATCCAGCTAAATACTACCTCTGCAATCCGGGGCTAGGTCAAGCCGCTGCTGAGCATGTAGCCCCGATCTATCTGGGACATGGCTTAAATCAATACGGCGGTCTCGTTGATGATCAGGGGCAAGTCTACCTCAACCGGGGAGCAGGCTACGAGGCCGCCAATTGGATAGCGGAGTTTAGCAAAGTCGCCCCAGCCAAAGCCAGTTTCAGCTTATGCCAAGAGCTGTTCACCTCTGGCCAAGTGCCCATCTGGTGGGACGGCCCGCGCGCCCTCATATCTCTGGAGGGGACAGGCCTCAACTACGGGATAGCCCCGATGGGCAGCCCTTACGTTGAAGTGACCCTCTTCATGCTCACCGCGAACGCTGTATCCCGAGGACACGCCCCCGCCGCAGTCACAGTACTCCAATACCTCGGCAGCGCCGCCGTCCAACAGGAGCTGGCGACAACCCAGGGAGTCGTTCCGGCCAACAGCCAAGCTCTCCATAGCCTGGCAGTGCAAACCAGCCCCTACATCGCCGGTTTTGGAGCCGCTTTACATCTGGGGACGCCCTGGCCCAACCATCCTTACGGCGTTTGCCAATGGGAAGCCCTCGGCGTAGCCACTCTGGCTATCTGGGAAGGGCGAGCCGCCCCCCTGCCAGCCATAAACGCTGCCCAAAAAACTATTGAAAGTTGCGTTACGGAAATCTCAGAGTGACACCAGTAACCCACGTAAAGAGACTAGAGGGCAGAGGTAGTAACTTTTTGACATCCCTCCAAACGCTGTTATCATAACAAGTTAGAAATGGGAACTCTACGCACGCGGAAGCCAATTTACACCGTTCTAATCGCCATCATCTTGGCGACTATTCCGTGCTACACGCTGGGGATAGTTGCCTTGAACATCCACCGAACTCCGCTTACCCCCACCGCGATCCCGACCATAACGCCAACGCTGATTAGCACACTAGCGCCTACCGACACCCCCTACGTGGTGAACCCAGAGACCGGGGAGAAAGGCACCTTAGAACCAACGCCCACGCAATGGTTCCCCCCCACGCGCACCCCCACCCCGACCAACACGCCTACACCAACAGAAACCCCCACGCCGACCAATACTCCCACGCCGACCAATACTCCCACTTTGACTAACACACCCCGGCCCGCCGACACAGCCACTGCGACTCCTACCGAAACAGCTCTCCCCACTATGTTAGCGACCAACACCCCCATCCCTACCGAGACGTCAACGCAGATGCCTACAGCTACTCCTGCTCCTACTCAAGCAGCAACCAATACCCCCTTACCCACCGCCACTCTTACGGCCACTCCCACCTTGACGGCTACGACCGTCATCACCCCTTAGCGCCGACATGAATATCAACCGAGAGCTAACCACAGCGACCATGGTAATCAAAATGTACTTTCAGCCCTCCGCCATGAGGGCTTTGCTTTTGAAAAAGGAGCCCTGTGAAGAAGAACGATGATCTACTAAGGCAGCTCAGTGAGGCCACTGGTCCCTCTGGACACGAGGAATCCCTCCGTCACCAACTTGAGGAACTCTGGCGTCCGCTAGTCACTACCCTACGCTCTGATGCAATGGGTAATCTGATTGCGATGCAGCAGGGAACCGGCCCTGAGCCACGCCCGGCAGTGATGGCCGCCGCGCACATGGATGAAATTGGCCTCATCGTCACGCAAATTGAGGAGGGTTTCCTGCACATCGCCCCCATCGGGGGCACCGACCGCCGGGTACTATTGGGACTGGAAGTCCTAGTCCACGGGCGCGAGGATATCCCCGGGCTCATCGGTACCCGCCCTCCACACGTTCTCTCAACGGAGGAACGGAAGAAAACCGTGCCCTGGGAAAAACTTTTCGTGGATGTCGGATTGCCGGCCGAGAAAATCGCACAACTAATCCGCGTGGGCGATCCCATCTCCATCCGCCAGCCGCTGCTCGCCCTGGAGAACAAGCGATTTGCGGGCAAAGCCCTGGATAATCGCGCTTCGGTAGTGGCCTTGACGTTGGCCCTGGCAGAGCTCGTGCAGCGCGAGCATGCCTGGGATTTCTACGCTGTCGCCACGGTTCAAGAAGAGGTAGGCTTGAAAGGAGCCATCACCAGCGCCTACGGTGTGGATCCACAATTGGCCGTCGCGCTGGATGTGACTTTCGCCAAGCAGGAAGATGATAGCAAAACCGGAGTCTTCGCCCTGGACAAAGGGCCGACCATCGGATTAGGCCCCAACTTCCACCCGCAACTTTTCCAGCGCATAGAAGCCGCCGCCAAAGAGCTGGAGATTCCCTATCAACTAGAACCAACCCCAGGCGCCAGCGGCACCGATGCTTGGGGCATACAAGTAGCCCGCGAAGGCATCCCCACCAGCCTCCTCTCCATCCCGGTGCGGTACATGCACCAACCCGTGGAGACATTAGCCTGGCAAGATGTAGAACGCACCGGACGGCTGCTGGCAGCCCTAGTAGCTGGACTAGAAAGCACTTACCGCCCCGGCTGGGAAAACGAGGGAGATGGACCTTCCGCAAGGAGCAACCAATGAAGCGCGAGAAACTTATCGAGATACTGCAATCGCTATCTGACGTGATGAGTACCTCCGGGGACGAGAGCCTGATGCGTCAAGCCTTGCGCCCGTTGTTGGCAGGACACGTGGACGAAATGCGCGTAGATAGCCTGGGCAATCTGATTACCCTCAAAAAGGGCACCGGAGAGAGCCAACTCCGGGTTTTAGTCACCGCTCATATTGACGAAGTAGGGATGATAATCGTAGACCATACCACTGACGGCGCACTCAAAGTGCGTGCCGTGGGCGGCATTGATGATCGTCTTCTACCCGGGCTGAACGTCTGTGTGGGCAAAGAACAGTTGCCCGGCGTGATGGGAGTGAAAGCTATTCACCATAGCACTGCACCAGAACGCCTCAGAGCCATCCCCATCAAAGATCTAAGTGTGGATATTGGGGCCAAGGACAAAAAAGAAGCTCAACACCTGGCCCCATTGGGGACACGTGTAACTTTCTCTACCAGAGCACACCCACTCGGCGAGCTGCTCGCCGGGAAAGCTTTTGATGATCGCGCCGGCTGCACGGCCCTGATAGCCCTGCTCCACGGGGAGCCCTTCCCGTTTGACCTGCACGGTGTTTTCACCGTGCAAGAAGAGGTTGGTTTGCGCGGAGCGCGCGTCGCCGGCTATGCGTTAGAACCAGATGTCGCCTTTGTCTTGGAAGGGACCATCGCCGACGATCTCCCCAAAAAAGAGGACGTTAGTCTCACTTCCGAGATTGGTAAAGGACCGGTGCTCACCGTCATGGATCATTCTTACATCTCCGCGCCCTGGTTACTGCGTCACACGGTCAAACTGGCCGAGGAATTGGGGATTCCTTATCAATTCAAACAACCGGGCATCGGAGGCACTGACGCCGGGGCGATCCACCTGACCCGTGGAGGCGTACCTTCGCTCACCCTGGCCGTCCCCTGTCGTTATATTCACGGCCCTATCTCACTGCTAAAGCCAGAGGATTTAGAGGCTACTATCGACTTGACCGCCGCCGCACTCCGTAATTTAACCGCAGAGCAGTTGGCGACTAATTAACTCGCACAAAGGAGCGAAACGTGAACCTAGAATTACTTACTAAACTGACCCAAGCTTTTGGCCCTTCTGGTTACGAAGATGAAATTCGTGCCCTGATCCAAGAACACGCTGCTCCCTGGGCCGACGAGTTACGCACCGATCCCCTGGGGAATCTGATAGTCCATCATCGCGGCAACGGCCAAGGAGAGAAGATCGTTTTGGCCGCGCACATGGATGAGATTGGCGTGATGGTAAGCCATGTTGATAAAGAAGGCTACCTCCGCTTCACGCGCATAGGCGGGGTCTATCCCCTACATTGCATCGGCAGCCGCGTCCGTTTCGCCAACGGCACCCAGGGCGTCATTTACCTGGAGCACCGCGAAGACGCTTCCACATCGCCAAAATTGACGCAACTCTACATTGACGTGGGCGCCGCCAGCAAGGACGACGCTCCGGTCAGCGTGGGCGCTCCGGCGGCCTTCGTCCGGCCGCTAGTCCAGCAAGGTACACGGCTGATCAGCAAGACGCTGGATGACCGTATCGGTTGCTATATCCTGCTGGAACTTCTCCAACAAGTGCAAGATTCTCCCCACGACCTCTACCTCCTCTTCAGCACCCAAGAAGAGGTAGGCTTACGGGGCGCGCGCACGGCGGCTTTCAGCATCAACCCAGATTTAGCCATCGCCGTGGACGTGACAGGCACCGGAGATACGCCGAAAGCCCTCCCCATGGCGGTTGCATTGGGTGATGGCCCTGCAATCAAAGTACAAGACCCCGGCATGATCGCCCATCCCAAAGTGCGCCAATTATTAGTGGAAGCAGCGCGCAAAGCAGAAGTTCCCTACCAACTGGAGGTTTTACGTGGAGGAACCACCGACGCGGCCGCCATGCAACTAACCCGCGCGGGTATTCCCAGTGGCACGCTCAGCATCCCCTGCCGCTATGTTCACAGTCCTTCCGAGATGGTGGATAGTCAGGACGTCGAAAACGCGATTAAATTACTCACGGCGGCTTTAGCTTAAAAATAGGGATTAGGGAGGGGGAACGAGGTGCTTATTCACTGCACTTGCCCCCCTTCACTGAGTAACTAATCATCCATCACTATCTTTACCTCAGGAGGAAATTTGGACAGTTTAGAACTATCTCATAAGATCGGGGAGTTACTGCTCGATAAGCAAGGAGAAGATATCCTGATTCTGGATTTACAGGAGATCACCACACTCACCGACTACTTCGTCATCTGCTCGGGAAACAACCGCCGGCAGTTGGCTGCTCTGGCGGCTACCATTCAAGAGGAACTGAAGAAGAGCACCGGAAACATTTTAGCGCGAGGAGTAGAAGGCACTCCGGATTCTGGCTGGATCTTGTTGGATTACAACTCGATAATGGTGCATCTCTTCACGCCAGAAATGCGCCAGTACTATCAACTGGAGGACCTTTGGAATGCCGCACACGTAGTTGCGCACATTCAATAATAGCAATCGTCAATAACTAATTGCTATGGTATAATTTTTTGGATGGAGGATAAAAAGCATCAAACGGTGCGGAAAAAGTGGTGCGCCTACACCGACTGGATAAAATCAGGCTTACAGGTTAAACACTGGATGTTTCTCCTGTTGCTAGGGGTAGGGTTACTCTGCTTAGGAACCTTTTTTCTCTCAGCGACCACTCCTTTCTCACTATTGCACCTTCACAAGCCAACATTATACTGGTTATCGCCGTCACGGCTGGCATACTTAAGCCTCTTAATTGGAGCGAGCAGCCTCGGCAGCGGTCTCTGGCAGCTTAAACGCGCGCTCTCAACTCCCTTCACTGCGGATGGAACGCGCCCCTACCAGCAGCACAAACAAGGCGCCCGCATCGCGGTGATAGGTGGTGGACATGGACAGGCCACGATATTGCGTGGCCTAAAGAACTACACCCGCAATCTCACCGCCATCGTCACAGTAGCCGATGACGGTGGCTCTTCCGGACGGTTGCGGCGCGAGATGGGAATCTTACCACCGGGCGACTTTCGCAATTGCATCGCGGCGCTCGCCGATGACGAGGCTCTGACCACCCGCGTCTTTCAATACCGCTTCCGTACCAACGCGGGGTTAGATGGACATAGCTTTGGGAACCTCTTCATCAGCGCCATGTTCGGCGTGACCGGTTCCTTCGAGGATGCGCTGTTAGAATCCAGTCGCGTATTGGCGGTGCAAGGTCGAGTGGTGCCCAGCACCCTAGAGGCCGTCCAACTGGCCGCCGATATCCAACAAGCCACTGGTGCCGTCACGCGCGTGCGAGGAGAATCACAAATTCCACAGGCCCATGGGGATATCTTACGGGTCTGCTTAGAACCAATCTCTCCGCCGGCCTATCCCGGAGCAGTACAAGCCATCCTGAACGCAGAAATGGTAATTGTGGGACCGGGAAGTCTCTACACCAGCATTCTGCCCAACTTACTGGTGCCGGAGATTACGAAAGCTATTCGGGCCAGCCGCGCACTCAAAGTCTATATTTGTAATCTGGCCACACAACCGGGCGAAACCGACGGCTACACCGCTGAACGGCATCTAGAAACATTAACTGCACATCTGGGGGCCAATCTATTTGACGTCATAGTGCTCAATAATAAATTCTCAATTGGCAAGTTACCAGAGAACGCAGATTGGATACGGCCGGAGATTAAACACCAACCCGGCTTAAGAAGCATACAAACCGACTTGACTTCTGCCCAGACGACTTGGCAACACGATAGCCAGAAATTAGCACAAAGCATCATGGAACTATTACCTTAACAATCACCCAATTATGTATTACATTAGCAGCTCTCTGGAAAACAGAAATGCTGCCAATGATATTTATCTATTAACCAACCAAGCACCTAGGAGGATAATATGACTAGAGTAGCACTTAATGGTTTAGGAAGAATTGGGCGCGCAGCCCTCAAGATGATCATCGAAACCCCAGAACTGGAATTGGTCGCGGTAAACGATATTGCCCCTCGTGAGAATTTAGCCTATCTACTGAAGTATGATACTGCCTACGGCAAATATCATAAAGACGTAAAAATTGATGGCGAGGACTTGGTAATTGACGGCATGCATATCAAGCTTTTCCAAGAGCGTAACCCAGCCGACCTCCCCTGGGCGGAGATGGAAGTGCCCTTGGTCTTTGAATGCACTGGCTTCTTCTGCAACAAAGAGGGTATGCAGAAGCATTTAGCTGCCGGCGCGAAATATGTGATCCTCTCCGCGCCCGCCAAAGGCGCCGGGATTGATACCGTAGTGCATGGCGTCAACCTTCCCGCAGAGGATGCCCAGATGCAATCCTGTGCCAGCTGCACCACCAACTCCATCACCCCAGTAGTCGAGATTATTGGTCGCCGCTTGGGCATTCAGAAGGCCCTCCTGACCACCATCCACGCCTACACCTCCACTCAGGCCATCGTGGACGCGCCTAGCAAGAAATTCCGCCGTGGCCGCGCCGCCGCCGCTAACTTCGTTCCCACCACCACCGGGGCCGCCATCGCCACCACACTCGTATTGCCCCAACTCGTCGGCAAATTTGACGGCGTGGCAGTCCGCGCCCCGATCCCCGTAGGCTCCATCTCTGACTTGGTCTTCCTGACCGAGAAAGAGACCACCGTGGAGGAAGTCAACGCCATTCTCCGTGAAGAAGCCGAGAGCGAGAAGTACCAGGGCATCTTCAAAGCCACGGATGAGCAGCTAGTCTCCTCCGACATTGTGGGGGAGACCCACGCTTCCATCGCCGATCTGGGCATGACCCGCGTCGTGGACGGCAACCTGGTCAAGATCATGGCCTGGTACGATAACGAAACCAGCTTCACCAGCCAGATGATTCGTGAAGGTGTGCGCATAGCCCAGAAATTCGGGTTCTAAGGAGTCCTTTTAAGCAATCGACTGAGGGACATCGTTAAAACGATGTCCCTCACTTCATATTATACCCTCACTAGGAGGAAAAATGAGCAAAAAAACCATTCGAGATGTAGTTTGGGCTGGACAGCGTGTCCTCATGCGGGCGGATTTTAACGTACCGCTACAAGCCGGCTCCATCACCGATGATACTCGTATCCGCGCCGCCTTACCCACTATCCAATACATCCTCGCGCAAGGCGTATCCTTGGTGTTGATGTCACATCTAGGTCGCCCCAAGGGGCAAGTCAAACCGGAACTAAGCCTCAAGCCGGTCGCCCAACGCTTGAGCGAGCTCTTAGACCAACCGGTCAAAATAGCACCAGAGAGCATCGGTGACGAGGTCGAGGCTTTAGCCGCGGCCCTAAAACCTGGCGAGGTTTTATTGCTAGAGAACACGCGCTTCCACGCTGGCGATAAGAAAAACAACTCGGAATACGCCCAGCAGTTGGCGCGTCTAGGCGACCTCTTTGTCAACGATGCGTTTGGGACCGCACATCGCGCCCACGCCAGCACCGTCGGCGTGACAGAATATCTGCCGGCCGTCTCCGGCTTCTTAATCGAGAAAGAGATCGAATTCTTAGGCCGCGCCACCGGCAACCCGGAGCGTCCCTACATCGTGCTCTTGGGCGGGGCCAAAGTCTCCGGCAAGATCGGCGTGATCAAAAACATGTTGAAGCGTGCCGATAGAATTCTCATCGGTGGCGGCATGGCTAACACCTTCTTCAAAGCGCAAGGCTTAGAAGTAGGCGACTCGCTGGTAGAGGATGACGCGCTGGAAACGGCCTCCGCTCTATTGGCTGAAGCCGGCGATAAACTGGTACTCCCCATAGATGCCGTAGTAGCCGACGCTTTCGCCAACGACGCCGCTTACCAGACCGTAGCAGTCGATAAAGTTGAACCCGGCTGGCGGATCTTGGATATCGGGGGCGCGACAGTCGCCGCTTACCAGAAAATCCTCGCCACGGCCCAAACCGTGGTTTGGAACGGGCCGATGGGCGTTTTCGAGATGGAAAACTTCGCCAAGGGCACCTTCACCATTGCGGAGCTGTTGGCCCAACTGGACGCCGTGACCATTATCGGAGGCGGCGATTCTGCGGCTGCCGTCAAAATAGCCGGCGTAAAAACGCAGATGAGCCATGTTTCCACCGGCGGCGGAGCCAGTCTGGCCTATCTAGAAGGCAAATCACTGCCCGGCCTGGAAGCTTTGGAGGAATTAGGCGAATAGTCGATTAGTCAGTTGGTCGGGTAGTCAGTTAATCAAATAGTCATCCACATTTCAGACTGGCGACTACCGGACTACTAAACTAACAAGGAGATATTATGCGAAAACCATTCATTGCAGGAAATTGGAAATTACACAAAACCGTAGCCGAAGCCCTAGTCTTGGCCAAAGGACTACGTGCCTCATTAGCCGATGTAGAAGGCATCGAATTGGGGGTAGGCCCCACGGCCACGGCCCTCCACGCTGTCAGCGAAGCCCTCACAGGCTCCAACCTCCAGGTGAGCGCCCAGAACATGCACTGGGCAGCATCCGGGGCTTTCACAGGTGAAATTTCGCCGCTGATGGTCCGGGAACTTGCTACACACGTCATCATCGGGCATTCTGAGCGCCGCAAATATTTCGGCGAGACTGACGAGACGGTCAACCTCAAAATCAAAGCGGCCTTCGCCCACGACCTCACGCCCATTGTCTGCATCGGTGAGAACTTGGAGCAGAACAAAGCCGGGGAGACGGTAGCTTTCGTAAGTCAACAGATCCGGGGAGCCTTCGCCGGCATTCCTGCCGAGGAGGCCCGGAAACTTACGTTGGCCTACGAGCCGATTTGGGCCATCGGCACAGGTCTCACCGCCACTCCGGCAGATGCCAACCGCATCATTCACGAGGCGATCCGGGAAACACTGGCGGAGATCTACGCTGATGAGACGGCAGAGACCATCCGTGTACAATACGGCGGCAGCGTCAAACCACAGAACATCGCCGACTTCATCGTCATGCCAGAGATTGATGGCGCGTTGGTCGGCGGGGCCAGCCTCAAAGTGGAAACCTTCACCGCCATTGTCAAGAACGCGGCTGAGGCATTAGCGAAATAACCCAAGGGCGTTTTACATCAAAACGGGGCGCGTCAGTTAACTGACGCGCCCCGTTCGCGTTGGGGAAGGCGGGAGTCGAACCCGCACGCCTTGCGGCACATGATCCTAAGTCATGCTCGTCTGCCAATTCCGACACTTCCCCTCAAACAACCGCCATTATACCACGGCTGGGGGGAACGCAATCCTAACACTGGGAATTGGGATATCTGACCATTCGACAAAATGACAAAACGTAGTAGACTAGAGGTGTAGTTAGGGGATGATTGGTTTCGACGGGGAAGGTTGGTTGTGGACTGCAAATCGGGTGAGCTCCGTGCCCGTGATCCCAGGAGCAAAAAAATATAACTGCCAACAATATGGCACCCAAGTGGGCTCCGGTAGCCGTCGCTGCGTAAGCAGAACGCTATCCAAGCTCCAAACTGATCGAGGAAGCTCGGTCACGCCCCTCTGGCATCTCGCTGGTGTGTTGGAGTGTGGTGACATAAAATTAGCGTGCGTTCTCCCTGACGCCGATATGGGAAACTAAGTTCTTCGGCTGGCCTGAAAAGGCGTGGTTGGCCACGACCTCTCAGGTAAGACTAAAAACGCCAACTATATTTGTAGATGTCCACAAAAGAGTTCTTCGGACGCGGGTTCGATTCCCGCCATCTCCACTCAACAGGGTCGGTAGAACCGACCCTGTTATCTATAGGCAATAATCAAGTTCACTGAAAAAGCCCAGTATTTCATCACTGAGACGCGGGAAGCAGAGAGATCTTAAGTTTAATATCTTTTCTCAGTATCTTTTGTGGTAAGAATTTTTTCAGGAGAGCCAACCATGAATACTCCCGCCATCATTCTCCTCACCGGCGAGATGCGAACCGGCAAGAGCACGCTCTGTCAAAAGTTAGCCCAGAGATTGCGTGAGAATGGTATCTCCACCTCCGGTCTGATCACAGAGCACCCCACTCTGCATAGTTTAGAGGCGGTAGCAATACACACCAACGAACGCTATCTACTAACCTATCCCTTTGAGAGTAGACAAGGGAGAGCACTAACCCATTTTCGCATGAATCCCGCCGCGATGGCGCGCAGCACCGAAGCGCTGACTACCAGCTTTCCCACCCAAGTATTTATATTTGACGAGCTCGGCCCGTTAGAATTGCTACGCGGCGAAGGCTGGAACGCGGTATTCCATTTGTTAGCTAACGCAGAGTACCTGGTGGCGTTTATCGTCGTGCGCCCAATGCTACTGGCTCAAGCCATCCAACAACTACCGCACAGTATCTACACCCTCGCCCATATCACCTTAGAAAATCGGGATTCCTTAGCCGAGGCGCTCCTGCAGCGGACTTGGCGGCTGTTTGAAAAAGATGTTCCACCGCCGAGATACCCGGGCACTAAACAAAACTCTTAGGTCCAGAAGGGGTCGCCATGGTAAATGTCACACCAGCGGTAATGAAAAGAAGTCAGCAGATTTGCCATTTATTATTTGTAGAGGAGTTATAACCAGTGAACCATTGGGGGATCATCGGACATCAACATGCCGTGCAACAAATGCAACTCGCGGTAAAACGCCAGGAGGTCCCGCACGCCTTACTCATCACGGGGCCAGATAGCGTCGGGAAACGCACCTTCGCCTTGAAGCTAGCCCAAACGATGCACTGCACGGCAGAGAATGCCGAACAGCGACCTTGCGATCAATGTTCGGCTTGCCGGCGCGTGAATTCTGGCAACTACCCCGACCTGCGTGTAATCACGCCGGAGGAAGGCAAGCGAGGCGTCAAAATCGACCCCATCCGCGCACTTATACAGTTCTTAACGCTCACTCCCATCGAAAGCCAATATAAAATCGGTATCATCACCACTTTTGAGCACATTGTCCCCAATGCCGCCAATGCACTCCTGAAGACATTGGAAGAACCGCCCTCTTACGCCCACCTGATTCTATTGGCTACCGACGCCGAACTTCTGCTCCCCACTATCGTCTCACGCTGTTGCCAAATCACCTTACGCCCACTTAGCCGCCCGGAGATAGTCGCCGGGCTGGTAGCACAACGAGGAAGCTCCCCCGAGGAGGCGCGACGGTTAGCGCGGCTTTCTGGAGGCCGGGTCGGCTGGGCTATCCGGGCACTCCAACAACCGGAATTTCTCCGCCGGCAGTCAGAGGCCCTGCAACTATTGTTCAAAGTGCTGCAGAGCGAGCTCCCCACCCGTTTTGACCTCGCCCAAGAGCTGGCGCGAGATGCTCTTCAAGTGCGAGAAACCCTGGATTATTGGCAAGCAAGTTGGCGCGATGTTTTACTGCTACAAACGGGGAATGCGGATCAAATTACCTACTTGGAGGAGCGAACCACCCTGGAGGAAATAGCTGGCACGGTCACGCTGGACGTTACAGCTCAAATACTCCAACGTCTAACCACGGCCCTGGAAGATTTGTTCCGGAATGCCAATACCCGGCTATTGGTAGAATCGTTATTTCTTAATTTACCCCAACTACAAAACCCAAATTGACCAATTGTTCCAGCTAGGTACCCTGGTACTGTTGACATCTTCTCCTTCTAACACTAAAATAACTATAAGGGAAATATCATTGCTAATATAACAGAAGGGGGAATTGTGACCCGAAAACACGTAGGCCAAGCATTAGTAGAACTGGCCCTGATTCTGCCACTTCTAATTGGGATGATTATAGGAATTATTGACAGCGCCCTGCTAGTCCAGGGATATCTCACTGCCAATCATGCCGCACGCGAAGCAGCCCGCTGGGCCATTGCCTATCAACCTCCTAAGGGAGAGTGCCTGCATCACGATGCGAGTGGGAACCCTATTGATGAAGGTTGGCCTTATTGCCCAGAAACTACTTCACCCTACCCTTCAGAATATCCTGAGTATTACGAAGAAACTGATACCTCATACTATCGACGGCGCGCACAATTAATCAAGGTAAAAGCCATCGAGGCCACCCTAGGACTGCGCCCTGACGAGGTCTGTAACTATACACCAGCTAACAACTACCAACCTCCGCATAATGAAATAGATCCTTGCATCAATAACCACCGGCTGGAATCTGGCATGTTAGGCGTACAAGTTTGGGGATTGCCGGCTTTTGATAAAGACGTAATGGAAGATCATCCAGGGTTACAAGGGCTACCGGTCCGCGTGCGCGTGGTGCATAATGTCCCACTCTTTATTTTTGATATGTTTTGGCCCCACGCTTATGTGCGTGTCACCTCGGAAGCAGAGATGATTAACGAGGGTATCCAAGTAGGCTACGGCAATCAGCCACCGCCCACGCTCCCCCCCGCACCGCCGGTGGATCCGCCAGGCACCCCCTTCCCCACTGTGCCCCCCGCAGCGACCGCCACGCCGGGGGCTTCGCCTACTCCCACGCCGCTGCCGATCTATCATGTGAACCTAGATTTCGTTGAAGCGCACAACCTACTCCCGGATGAACGTGAACATCTGATGGCTGCCCACGTCACAGATTCCAACGGGCAGAGTGTGGCGGGAACGCTCGTGATGTTCCGCACCAATGCCGGCAGCTTTGATTACTCCGGTACCGGGCATACCAGCGTCAGCGAATATAGCGGCGCAGATGGCCACGCTCGCACCGCTATCTATGCCAACCTCCCGCTGACCGCGACCATCCACGCCTGGCTGGATTACGATGGTGACCTGATCATTGATGCCGACGAGCCAAGCGATACCGCCACTAAAATCTGGACCGCTCAGAACGCCTACCTCATCGTCTCCAACCACCACCCCGACCCGTTGGAGTGGATCGCCATTGATCTGATGGATCATCCCGCACCTAACAACCCCTACTCGCTCTGGTGGTGTCCGCTGATAGGAGAACCTATCGCCGAACGCTTAGCCTACCCCGTGAATGTGGAGGCTGCCAGCTGGGACACAGCAGCGGCTGTGAGCGGGCAAGTGCCCGCCGGGGCATTGGGCACCTACCGCATCGAATCCCACATGGGAGATGGCGGCGCCAACCCTTGCGGCAATGACCCCGTGGCCTACTCCGCAGACATTGAAGTTGCGGAGCTACCTCCCGATCTGCGCATTATCGATCTGGCCCTCGCGGAAGGGGTAGTGCCTGTCCCAGGAATTCCAATTACCATCAATATCACCATTCAAAACAACTCGCCCGTCACCGTCACTGGGGGGCCCTTCGATACTGACGCCTATTTGGACCTAAACAGCGCGCCTTCCGTGCAACAACTGGGGCAAGTGAAACAATGGCTGAGCACACTGGGGCCTAATGCGAGCACCACCCTCACTACCACCGTAACCACTTATGAGTTAGGGGAGCATACGCTCTGGGCACAAGTGGATACCTCAAACTACATTGATGAGGGCGATGGTGGCGGGGAGCTAAATAACACCGCCGGCCCAGTAACTTTCTACGCCATGGATTGTGTTTTCAGTGCAGAACGCAGTGATGACTTTGATGCCGGTCTAAAAGCCCTCTGGACAGAATACGACATCAGAGATTCCTGGGATGATGAGGTGAATGGCTCATACATCATCAACGGTGATGGTCAGCTAGAGCTCACCAGCATGGGTAGCACACTCTGGAGCGGTTCTAATGCTTATTTCATCTACCAATCCTATCCCTATAATGAACCTTTTGATATTCGGTTACGCGTTCACGAAGAGCCTAATACAGCCGACTATGCGAAAGTAGGATTGCACCTCCGCGAGGGATTAAGCGATGATGCCGACCACATCAATAACATGATGACCCACTACCACAGTCCCGCCGCCGAGCAGGCCGCGCGTAACGGCAGCCGCTTCCCGTCTTCCAATAACTACACGTCTAATCTCCCGGCTTGGGTGCGCTTAGTTCGTGACGTTGGGGGCACGGATTATGAAGCGTTTTACACTCCCGTCTTGGAACCAAGTCCCAATGATTGGATTTCCCAGGGTACCCGGAGTTACTCCGACCAGATGGGTTACATTGGTATTGCCAACGTCTCCTACAACAGCAATCGTTACGGCACCGGCGTTGTAGACGACTTCATTTTTTGCACCGAAGCCATTGATTTTGGCTCCATCCCCACGCCAGAGGAGCAAAACCCCCCACCCGGCCTCAAGAACTGCACCTCACTATTGGAAGTACAAGGTTTTGAGGGCAACCCTGCTACCGTCTTTGATTACTGGACTGCCGGGCCACCCAATGCCTTCCAGCGGGCCTCCTATCCACCCTATCGTGGCTCCTTCTGTATGCGGATGCATGCCAGCAACGGCGTCCCCCCCTGCTCGCAGAATAGCTACTACCCTTACCTCTACCAAGAGATAACCGTGCCCTCGGAGGTCTACACCATCACCACGCTGACCGTGCAAGGACATTATTACATTGCCAAGAGCGAGTTGCCCTGCAGTATCGGAGGGCCAGATCCCGATGATGTGCTCAATCTCGGCTTACAAGAGACCAACGGCACTCCCATCGGAAACAGCCAAGTCATCACCACCGGGGCCGGGATCACCGGTACCTGGCACAATTTAACCACCGAGCTGAGCAACCAAATTAATCTCCCAGATTACGCGGACCAGACCATCAGGATTTACTGGGATGCGAGTCAAGACGGAGACGCCAATGGCACCTACTTCTTCTTAGATGAAGTCAGTGCCCAGATCTGTACCGAGTGGCCCATTCCCGAGCCGATTACCGGCACCGCCTCTATCGGAGGGTTAATCTCCACCCTCAACGAATACCACGTCGCGGTGCCAACTTCTAATGCCTCGGTACAAGCATATCAACAGGGTGGCGCGGTACATCGCACCTCAACCATCCAAGACGGCACTTACCATTTCTATAACGTGGCACCGGGCACCTACTTGATCTACGCTGAGATCTGGCAAGATGGCATCCTCCACACGTCAACCACCAATGTCACCGTCGCCAACAACGAGCGCAATTACAGTATCAACATGTTGTTACAATAGGCAGAGGACAGTAGCTAAGTCACGCACTGCGGAGGTTAAGACTAATGATGCACCTGACTAAAAAACAGCGACAGCTACTTTACGCGCTGGCCATAGCAGCTCTCACACTGCTTGCTATGTTCCTATTAGCACAGCTTGCCTTCGGGGGAAATGAGCTCAAATTATCTTCCAACGCAGCGTGCATGGCCGTGCAGCCCAGAGTAGCTAAAGCAGATCCCTGGATAGCCGCGGTCTGGATTGAGGATAATGGAGATGAGGAGTGTTCCGCTAAAGGCAACGCCATGTTGCGAGCCGCCCAATATGATACCGGCAGCGAAACCTACAGCTGGTGGGCTGCCCCCTTCGTCGTGGAAAACGGAAGTTCCAGTACGGCTTGCGTCACCCACGCGGATGTGGCCATTAAAGATGGAGTGGCGCACATCGTTATAGCCAAACGTCGAAGCTGCGCCCAGCCTCAATCCAGCCTATATTACAGGACTTGCGACCTAACCAACCGAAGTTGCGAGGAACATCAATACATAGCTCAGACAGGCGTTGGAAATAGCGCGACGGACGTAAATATAACTGTGGACGCCAATGGCAAACCTCACGTGGTTTACGGTACTGCCAGTAACAATCCTCCCAATGGAGAAATTTACTATACTTACAAAAATGGGGTTTCCTGGCCAGAGACGACGACCAACCTCTCCATCACCAGTACCGAGATGAGCACAGATTATCCCGCCTACCATCCCCGAATAGCTTGGAACAACAACCGCCTCCACGTAGTCTGGGATGGGCAAATTGAAACCGGCAACGGCGTTCCCATCTACCGTTATTGCAACGCTGATGGTACCTGCCCGACTGAAGGCGGCCCCTACAATTTGGAGGATAGTCCGTGGGATACGCAAGGTATGGGCACCGATGCCAAGCCGGTAGTGGCGGCTCAAGGGAACCGCGTGCTGGTTGCTTGGCAATACTGTTCGCACCACACTGACTCCACCTGCGATAATTTCCAAATCTATTACAAATACTCCGATAGCAATGGGAGCGCCGGCACATTCATCACCCAGACCCAAGCACTGGGCGGAGGGCAAGCCTGGCATGGTACCGCAGGCGGGGGCTATCCCAGCACTGATGCTACCCAAGCCGGCGATTACGCCAGCCAGCTAAACCCCGCGCTGGCCTTGGGTACTGACCAGAACCCCATTTTCACTTGGCAACAATTCAACGCCGTAACCCCAACCAGGATGATGATCACGACCACCATCGGCACCACCCCCACCACCGGGGGCGGCTTCACCGGCTGGCGGCATCCCTACGGCTGGGCCATCGGTACCGACGACCGCTGGGATACGCGCGTCAGACCCGCCATACTCCTGCCCAGCTACAGCTCGCCGCTCACTCCCAGCCTACACCTCTTCTACATGAAAAAGGGCCCTCCCGGTAGCTACGACTATCGCATTGATTACCTCTACCTTGAAGAGGGAGTCATACCTTCCGCCGAGGAGGAACCAACTGTTACTGGTAGCCCTTCCGCCACCGAAGTTCCCGGTGGCTCAAAAGTATATCTGCCCCTAGTTAATAGAAACTTTGGCGGCGAATAGGAGCTAACACCTTATGAACAAAAAATTTCTATTGATATTGGGACTAGGGCTAATCGCAATCGCTCTGGGGGCAGTATTCTTACTAGTCATCGTCCCCCCCCGTCCTGGGAATGAAGCCCTGCCGACGCTCCCCCCTCCTCAAATCGGCGGAAGGAGCAATGCGCAAGCAGCCTATCAGGCACTCCAATCCTGGGCCACTAACTGGTCCGCCAAGAGCGGTTTGATTGCACTCTCGGCTTCTTTGCAAAAAGTAGGGCAAACCGAGGGAGGCTGGACCTGCCAGCTCTACGCCCCTGCCAAGAAGAAATTAGCGGTGGTCACTGTAGTAACTGGAGAAGTACGGTTGCTTAAGGAGCAAACCGCACTCTACCCCCAACAGACTATTGACCCTGCCGCCTGGCCGCTGGATAGCAGCACCTTGTTCACCCAGTGGTGGACAGAGCGCGGAGCCGTAATCTGGTCACAACCGCAAGCGCAAAGCCTCTATTTCCAGCTAAGCACACAGCCAGATGATACCGTCACTTGGACAATCAGCGTCTTGTCAACCGAGGGTAAAGTAT
>JAYELZ010000210.1:0-2068 GCA_034717835.1 Chloroflexota bacterium | reverse complement strand
GCACCGCCGCCGGTACGCGGGCCGTCGCCTCGCACACCGGCGCATTGGCGGGTGCGGGCCGCGCTTACGAGGCCGCCTGTCATCGCGCCGGCGTGCTGATGGTCAATTCGCTCCAGGAGCAGAACGCTCTGGCAATGGCGTTGGCGCACCAACCGCTCCCCCAGGGCTGCCGCGTCGCCATCATCACCAACGCCGGCGGCCCAGCCGCTCTGGCCGCGGATGGAATGGATGATCACGGGTTAGAGCTGGCGAATCTCACCGAGAAGACGCAGGCCCAGCTCCGGGAGGTGACACCGCACGGCACGCAACTGGCCAATCCGGTGGATATGTTGGGCGGCCCGCGCGCAGAGATGTACGGCGACGCCACCCGCATCCTGGGCGCCGATCCAGGGGTGGATATGATCTTAGCGATCTTCGTGCCGCAGGCCATCACCCCGGTGGACGAGGTAGCGAATCAGATCGTCGCTGCCGCGCGAGAGACGGCGCAGCCCGTCGCCGCCTGCTTGGTGGGCGGCATCAGCATTCCCAATGCCGTGCAGATTTTACACCGGGGCGGCGTCCCCTTCTACCAGGACGCCACCCGCGCCGCGCGCGCGCTCGCCGGGCTATGGGAGTACGCGCAACTCAAGACACGGCCCGCTCTCACACCGACACCGGTGGTGGCTGTGAGGCGCGAGGAAGCCACATCCATTCTGGCATCCGCCACCGTAAATGACGCGGGGTTCGTGGATTCTGAAATCGCCGCGCAGGTCGCAGCGGCTTACGGCATCCACGTGCCCTTCTCCGGCCTCGCCGCCAGCGTGGATGAAGCAGTGACGCTCGCCGCAGAAGCCGGCTATCCCGTCGCCGCGAAGTTGATCGCGCCGGACGTGGTACACAAAGCGGATGTGGGCGGCATCGCGCTGGGGTTGGCGGACGCCGACGCAGTGCGTGAGACTTTCGCGCGCTTGGTGGACGACGCTCCCGGCCGCAGCCTGATGATCCAGCAGATGGCCCCCCGCGGACGTGAGGTGATCGTCGGTGCGCAGCGCGACCCGCAATTCGGCCCGCTGCTAATGTTTGGGATGGGCGGCATCTACGTTGAGGTATTCAAGGATGTCGCCTTCCGCCTGGCGCCGTTGTGCGAGGCCGACGCGCGGGCGATGGTCGCCGAGACTGCCGCCGGTCAATTGCTGGCAGGCGTGCGCGGCGAGAAGCCGGGCGATCTGGAGGCGGTCGTGGAGACGTTGCGCCGCGTGGGGCAGCTGCTGGCGGATTTCCCTCAGATCACGGAACTGGACATCAACCCGCTCATCGTCGGGCCGGCAGGGGCCGGGGCTTGGGCCGTGGACGTGCGAATCAAGGTGAGTTAGAAGTTACGAGTTGAAGGTTAGAAGTGCAGGCTCTTTAGGATTTCGCGGGGTCGAATTAAAATTAACCACGGATTTCACGGATTAGCACGGAAAAAAATAAAAAATCAGTGTAATCCGGGTAATCTGTGGTGAAAAATTAACGTCTCGGTACACCCGCCATGCAAAGTCCCAGAGACCCGAAGTGCCTAGAGGCGTGGTCAGAGTGGTAAATACTTTCGACAATGCTATGCTGCGAATTGAGGAGACAATGGTATGAGTGAAATAGTTCTATCGCGGGATAAAGTCCTCGCTCTACTCAAGACGTTCATGGAACATCAAAAGTCCACCTACAGTCTGACTTCGTTGGGCGTATTCGGTTCATTTGCGCGTGACGAGGCTCAGAGGGAGAGCGATGTAGATATCGTATTCGATACCGATGCTCCTAACCTGTTTATGACCGCCATGCTGAAACAGGATTTGGAGGAATTACTGGAACGGCCAGTGGATGTGTTGCAATTGCATGGATTGGTCAACCTACGGCTAAAGGCACGTATTGAAAAGGAGGCGGTGTATGTATGACCGGGAGTTGCTGGTTGAAAAGCTAAAGATTCTCCTGGAAGCCCTGGACCGGATTCCGAGACGGTTCACCGGCATATCACCAACCCCGACGATTTCTACGCCAGCGACGCGGGAATAGATCAGATGGACGCGATTTGCATGGTCTTGATCGCAGCGGG
>JAYELZ010000209.1:0-2075 GCA_034717835.1 Chloroflexota bacterium | reverse complement strand
TGGTGGGCGTCCCTTGCGCGCGGAGCGCGCGGCCGCAGACATCGCAGGCGAGCAACCCGTTGAGCAGATAGACCCGGTAGCTGGGCTGGTAGGTGCGCGGCGCGGTGCGGCGTTGCTCGCGAATCTGACGGCAGCGTTCCCAAACCTCCTCAGCAACCAGCGCCGGGTGTTGGCCGGGAAAGAGCTGCGCCGTCTCCTGAGAGTGGGCACCCTGATTGTAGCGGATGTAGCCTTTGTAGAAGGGATTGCGGATCATATCGGCGATGGTGTCCTTGGAAAAATTATTCCCCGCCCGCGTGCGATAGCCCGCATCCGTCAGCCACGCGGCACTATCCTGGTAGGAGTACTTCCCGGTGGCGTAGCGCTCAAAGAGCTGGCGGACAGCGACCGCCTCGGACTCCACGATCTCCGGCGGCGTGTCGGCAGTGCCGGTGTGCCGATAGCCGTAGGGCGGCGTGGAGGAATTGTAGAGCCCCTGGCGGGCGCGTTCCAATTTGCCCTTGCGCGTGTGCATTTTGAGCAAATCTACATAGTACTGGTTGAGCGCGGCGAGAAAGGTGAGGAAGAGCCGGTCAGTAGGCGAGGTGAAATCAAAGTTCTGGTCATTGACCGAAGCGAAGCCCACGTGGTACTGGCCCAATTGCTCAAAGATCGCGAAGGTATCAAAGAGCCGCCGGGAGAGCCGCGAGAGTTCGTGGACCAGCACAATATCAAAGGTCTGGTGTTCGGCCGCGGTAAAGAGCGCTTGCAGCCCCGGACGGTCCATCGTAGTCCCGGAAAAGCCGGGATCGACATACTCGGAGACTACTTGCCAGTGGCGTTGCTGGGCGTACTGGCGCGTTTCACGCAGTTGGGCGGCAATCGACTTGCCATGTTCGGCTTGCATGTCGGTGGAAACGCGGGCATAGAGCGCGACGCGCATGGAATCAGACATAGTTACCTCCTGGGATTGAGTGAGTGACACGAGTAACACAAAATTATTATAGCCGTAATTGCACGGGGTGACAACGCCACACCGGAAGGCGGCGGATCCAGTCCGCCCCCCGGTCAGTTACCCGCGACTAGTCTTTCTTTGGCGGTGGCGGTGATTTTTTGGTGGTCGGGGTGCCGCGACGTAGGCGCTGCACAATATCTCGCCATCTTAGTAGAAACTGTCGGCGCCGCTCATGACCAGTATGGGGTGTTTTTTTATTTTTCATAACTAACTCCTTAATCGTAAACTGCCTTTACAATACTCAGATTACTTAGCAGCTGCTGGCCAGAGAGTATAAAGGCATCTTTCGTTGCGCAGCCGTTGCACGAGCGTTGCGGGCGCAACGGAGGAGGCAGCTAATGAACGAGGCAGAGCGGTCCGCCGCCGCAGAGCTAGTGCGGCGGCTGCGGGAAGAGGAGGGGTTTTCGTACGCGCAGTTAGGCGCAGTATATGGAGTACATCGGAGTACCGTGTGGCGTTTGGTCCAGGCAACCGGAAAATGGTACCCTACTGACCCGGAACGAGCGCGCTTATTGGAGTGCCTGGTGCACCGCTGGCAGCAAGCGGGCTGGACGCGGGAGACGGCAGAGACTCGCTTGGCCGCGCTCTCTTGGGGAGCACGTAGCCGGGCGGAAGAGGTAGCGTGGCAGCGTAGTTGGACGGCTACTCCAGAGCTTCCGGCGGCGATCGCGGGGCCGGGAGTCGGACGGGCGCGGGAACAGGCCGCCTTAACCGCGGCGCTCAGCAGTTGGGGCCGTGACGCACCCCGCGTGCTGCTAGTGACTGGCGGCGCGGGCGTGGGCAAGACCTGGCTGGTGGCGCGTGTCCTGGGCACGCCCGCAGTGCAGGCGCAGTTCACCGGGGGGATTTATTGGCTCTCCTGGGCCGGGCGGACGCCAGTTGAGCGTTGGCGTAAGTTAGGGCAGCAGTGGGGACTGGCTGCGCCCCCGTCGGGTACGCACGAGACAGTGCGCTGGTGGCAAGAGCGGTTACGGCCGCGTTTGGCGCGACGGCGGGTGCTCTTGGTGTTGGATGGGGTGGACGAGTATTGTGATCTGGACGAGTGGTTGGTGCTGGACGCGGCGGTGGGTCAGCTACTGGT
>JAYELZ010000208.1:0-2079 GCA_034717835.1 Chloroflexota bacterium | reverse complement strand
ATTGGGGGCAGAATCTCTGGGATTTGAAGCGCTGGATGGACGACAACGCTTATACGCACGTCTACTACGCACATTACAGTCCGGCGCGGCCGGCGGCCTACGGCATCCACGCGGATTTCCTGCCGCCGGATCCGCGGGCCGTCGCCTTCACACCATGGTGCCCGGAACCCGGCCTCTACGCCATCAGCGCGACGGTGCTGCAAGGCCCTTACGCGCCCGACCGCGACACCTACGCCTGGTTCCGCGCGCAAGAGCCGGCGGCCCGGCTGGGAAACGCGCTCTTCATCTACACTGTGCCGGAGCGCGAACGCCCACAGTGGATCGCGCTCTGCGCTAATCCCGCGCCTCTGCTGCCGGCGGAGCTGGTGCGAGCACGACTCGGCGCGCCAGAACTGCGCGTCGTCACCTTTGATTGCACGCAGAGCCAAATCTTCGGCGGCCAGGAACCCGGCGGCTACGTGTTGCCGCCCGACGTCTCGCCGCCCGCCACCGCGCAGGAGACGCTGACCGCACTCCAAGCCAATGGCGAGCCGAGTTACGTCTACTATCAACTAGCGCACGCCCCAGAGCCGTCGCAATCTCTCCCCCGCACCACCGGCGGCCCGCTGGACTTCTTGGGTTACGAGTTGAGCGCGGCAGAGGTCGCGCCCGGCGCGCAGTTGGAACTGCGCACCTGGTGGCGGGTCAAGGAACGCCCCGCACGCCCCCTCTCGCTGATGGCGCATCTGAGCGGCGCGGATGAAACAACGTTAAGCGTAAGTGACGGCATGGGTTTCCCCATTGACCAATGGTTGCCAGGTGATATAATCATAGAGCATCATTATTTCCCCTACCCAGGGCAAACAGATTATATTTTCCGTATCGGTGGCTACTGGCTAGATTCTATGGAACGATGGGTCATTAACGGCGAAAAAGATCATCTAAACGTGGGCAAAGGAAAGTAACCATGATACCCTTTCGAAAGCAAGCACTCAGCATCATTTTACTTATCTTGTTACTGTTTAACCTAAATCCGATTTCGTCTACCACAGCCCATCAAGTCGCAGATAGCGATGAGGGCAACCTGTTAGCCAATGGAGATTTCGAAATAGAGGACCCGGACACAAACGGCTTCAAGTGGTATCCACCTAACCATTACCTGGCGTTGAACTGGTACCGCTGGTGGGTCAATGACTGGCCCGCTCACCCTCTAATTCCTGAATACGATGACATGCGCCCAACTGGTCGTTGGCCGCCGGTCAGTGGTACTCATGGGCAGGTCTACTTCAAATGGGGCGCAAACTACAAAGCCGGTATCTATCAAGTGGTGGAAAATGTTACGCCGTGTATGCCACATGAGTTCACGATGTATGTATGCTCATCGGGAAACGCAGGTACACAACCCCACGCACAAATCGCCCTGGGCCCACAGGGAACACGGATCACGACAGATCACGACCACAATGACTTGTTAGCATGGCCTCCTTACATGCAATGGTCTGCCGAACAAACAAATCTCCATACCTGGGAAGAGCTTACGGTTACAACGGAGCCATTAGGAACCAAGCTAACTGCAATCACCTACGCCAATCCTCTTTACACGGGGACTGAGCTCCCATACTATGATACCTGGTGGGATAATGGCAAGCTATACCAACGCGATTTCCCCGATGGTAAACTACCAGAACCAGCAGACTGGAGATCAAGCTATCTCGAAAACGTTAACGCTCAACAGGTAGGCGAGCAGCTCAACGTAACGTGGACTAGTACCGGAGTAGCCTCAACGCAAGTCTGGTACACCATAGAACCAGACACTGAACCGGTAACACTCACGACCACGTTTTCCCACACAGTATACCTACCGTTATGCTCAAAAACATCACGAACCTACATCACCACGCTTGATTCCGAACCTGTAACTTCTCACTCCGCAAGTATATCATTGGCTGGCTTAAAATCTGAAGATCGCATCACTTATCAGATACTCTCACGTCGCCCAGAAACAGCTGCGTGTGTAACTGAAGGACTCGGTCCATTTGAATATGTAATTCCCTAAATCAATCGTAGCAGCCAAACACAAGCGGTGAGGGCCAGTAAATA
>JAYELZ010000207.1:0-10604 GCA_034717835.1 Chloroflexota bacterium | reverse complement strand
TCTTTAGACTTCTTAGACCTCCGCTTTCTTAAAGAAAGCGGAGGTCTCTGTTTGTCAGCCCTTCTGAATCAAGTACAATTACTTGGGCACCCGGCGGATTGTGATCCGCCGCAAGCCGGCGCTCTACGGGGATCACAATCCCCGCGCATGGCGGACTGTAGTCCGCCTCAAGCGTGCCCGCCGCCAGCCTATCTTAGCCTCCGGAGGAGGCTTACATCTCATAGCCTGGTCGTTCACGGTCAGGCGCTAATCGTAAATCGCTAACAACCAATACTAGGAGGGTTTAGAATGAAGCGAATCGCTATTTTGACCAGTGGCGGGGATGGGCCAGGACTGAACGCTTGCATTCGCGCTGTGACGCGCACGGCCATCAAGCAAGGGGTGGAAGTTTTCGGCGTGCGGCGAGGCTACACGGGTTTAGTCCAAAATGATATTTCCCAATTGAAGAGCCGCGATGTGGGCGGCATTTTGGGCAAGGGAGGCACAATTTTGGGGACGGCGCGCTGTCCAGAATTCAAAGACATCAAAGTCCGGCGCACTGCCTTGCGCCACCTCAACCAACATGAGATTGAGGGTTTGATCGTAGTGGGTGGCAACGGCTCGCTGACCGGGGCGTCAGTATTGCATAACATGGGCTTCCCGACCATTGGAATCCCGGCCTCCATTGACAATGATATTGATAAAACTGATATCGCGGTAGGCGTTGACACGACGCTCAACACTATCTTAGAAGCCGTGGACCGGATCAAGGATACTGCTTCTTCGCACCAACGGGCTTTCCTCATCGAGGTGATGGGGCGCAACTGTGGCTACCTGGCCTTGCAGAGCGGTCTGGCCGGCGGCGCGGAGTTGATCCTAGTCCCCGAAATAGAAGGCCCCTCATTGGAGGATATCGCGCAAGAGGTAGTAGACGCTTACGTGCGCGGCAAGGGTCATTGCATCATGGTCATCGCTGAGGGGTGGAAACCCGGCACGCGGGCAGTAGAGGAATACTTGCTCTCGCGTCAAGGGGAACTGGGCTTTGATGTGCGGGTGACGGTGTTGGGGCACTTGCAACGTGGGGGACGGCCTTCGGTATTTGATCGTACCCTGGGCACGCGCATGGGCGCCGCCGCTGCCAAGGCGCTATTAAACGGCAAAAGTGGGCAGATGACAGCTCTAAAAGCCGGCAAAATCGTCTTTGAACCGTTGGAAGAAGCGGTCAAGCAACTCAAACCCCTCTCTCAGAATTTGTTAAAGCTAGCCGAGATGATGGATTGAAGAAAGCGTCATAGCGTCATAGCGTATTAGCGGTTAATAACTAACGGCTAATAATTATTTCTCCCGTCCCAAGAGGCGTTGTACCACGGTGTGCAACGCCTCTTGGGCTGCTCCGGTACCTCGACTGCGCACAAGAGCGTCCAGCGCTTGCTGATGATAGTTCCGCGCGCGCGTTTGCGTATAGGCATGGCTGCCGGTATCTTCCAGCAATTGTTGTGCGCGGGTTAACTCTTTTTCAGTGAGCGTAGGCAGAGTGAGCAGTTCGCGCAGCTCTGCACTCTCGGCCATCCCGTGGAGGATAGGGAGCGTCTTCTTATGTTGCCGTAAGTCAGAGCCGACGGGCTTGCCGGTCTGCGCAGGATCACCCCAGAGGCCCAATAAATCGTCTTGCATCTGGAACGACATCCCTAGATTGTAGCCAAATTCACGCAACGCCATCACTCGTTCGGCTGGCGACTTGGCGAGCAAACCGCCGGCCTCGCAGCAGAAGCTCAGTAACGCGGCTGTTTTCCCCCCGACCATTTGCAGATAAGTTTCCTCTGCGACGGTCGTCACGCTTTCAAAACCAATGTCTCGGCATTGTCCCTCGGTCAGCTGGGTGATAGTATCCAGGTAACGTGCTTGGAGCTGTAGGATCAGCGCCGGCTCTACCTCGCGTTCACGTAAACGGAGGAATGCTTGGTAGGCTAAATTGAAGAGCGCATCCCCGGCGTTGAGTGCTTGCGCTGTTCCCCAGATGGTCCAGAGGGTGGGGTAGCCACGTCGGCGCGGATCTTGATCCTCAATATCATCGTGGATGAGGGAGAAATTATGGAGCAATTCCACGGCAGCGGCCGCCGGTAACGCCGGTCGCCACGCACCTCCTTGAGCCTCGCAGGCCAAGAGGAGAAAGAGCGGGCGCAGGTGCTTGCCAGCATTTCGCTGCACCGGCTGGAAATCGCGGTTTACCCAGCCAAGATGGTAATGTAACATGCCGTAGAGCAAAGTAGGACTAGTGGCACGCAGAGCTGTGATCTCGCGCATCTCTTTTTCTAACGCAGGTAGGTACCGGGTGAAGAAATCCATGACATAACTCCTCTGCAAATGGCAAATCAGCAAATGACTAACCGCTAATGGCCAACTCCTTAGCAAGTAACTTAGCTTGCCGCAGCGCGGCGACGTCCGGCAGCCCGGCGGCAAACATGGTTATCTTGAATTGTTGGCGCAACACGGTGAGCGCGGTGTGGAGGGCCCCTGCTGACTCGGAGGCGGCGCGCAGTAGCGGCGCGGCGATGGCTCCCACGTCAGCACCCAGCGCGAGGGACTTCGCCAACGCTATGCCATCACGCAGCCCGCCACTGGCTATCAAGGGTAAATGTGGCGCCACTTGGCGTACCAACTTGAGCGAGGTGGCGGTGGGAATGCCCCAATCTCGGAAAGCGGCAGCGACTTGACGTTGTACCGTGGTCTGACTGCGGTACAACTCCACCTGACTCCACGAGGTTCCGCCGGCCCCCGCCACGTCCAGGGCCGCGACGCCGGCAGCGCGCAACCGGCGGGCACTCTCAGCGGATAACCCCCAGCCGACCTCTTTGACGATGACCGGCACCTCCAACGCGCGGCAAACGGCTTCAATGCGCGGAAGCAAGCCTGCAAAATGCGTCTCTCCCTCCGGTTGGAGCGCTTCTTGCAGCGGGTTGAGGTGTAAAATCAGCCCATCCGCCTCCACCAGCTCGACCGCGCGCTGGCATTCTTCTGGGCCATAATCATAGTTTAGTTGCACCGCTCCCAGATTGGCCAACAAAAGAATATCGGGGGCGTATTGGCGTACTTGATAAGTCCACGCCAGAGCAGAATCCTCTAACGCGGCGCGGAGAGAACCCAATCCCAGGCCGATGTGAGCGGCTTGCGCGGCCTCGGCCAGCCGTTGATTGAACTGGGCCGCAATAGGGGAACCACCGGTCATGGAAGAGATCAAAAGGGGAAAGGCTAATTCCTTACCCAAGAAGCGGGTGTGCGTGGAAACCGCAGCCAGATCCAACTCCGGCAGGGCTTGATGTTCAAAATAGTAATTTTCTAGTCCGGTAGTTACTTTATCAAAAGCTACGTCTTCTCTTAAATTAATTTGGATATGCGCATCTTTACGGCTGGCGGTCAACTGGGGCATCGTGGGCCTCGGCTCTTGGAAAAATATCAAACAGCAATTATCCTATCTTAAAGTGAGGAGACGTCAACTGGTGGACGCCACGGAATGTAGTTGCACCGGCATTGGACTAATTTCTTGACTTTTCATTTGCACAGGATAAAATAACATAGTGAGAGGAATAACCTCTTCCTTAGAGGGATACTTTGAGGAACTTCATTTTTATCTTTATTAACAGGCATCATCTAGCACTCTAGGAGGGCTTTTTACATGCAAGAGGAAACTTTCGTGAAAGTTAAAGACATTGTAGCTGATATCCTATCTATAGATGCAGATACTTTGGCGCTAGAGGCGCGCTTTAGAGAAGATTTGGGGGCTGATTCCCTGGACTTGGTAGAGCTCATCATGGGCTTTGAGGATGAATTTGGCGGCCACATCTCCGATGAAGACGCACGAGATATTGTCACCATTGAGGATGCGGTCAAATATCTGGCGAGTAATACTTAGTAGTGCCTCCGCCATTCGTTTTATGATTACCAGGCTGCCATAACCGGCAGCCTTTCCTTATGTTAGTTGGTTTGTTAGCAGACACCCATGTCCCTTACCGCGCCGCGGGTCTTCCTCCGGAAATTTTGGATAGCCTGCGGGGGGTGGATCTAATTCTCCACGCGGGGGATGTGGATGAGCCGTGGGCGTTAGCCCCTTTGCGGGAGTTGGCCCCGGTCTATGCGGTACGCGGCAACTACCATCTGCTGGAGTGTTCCAGTGGCGGGCATACTCTCCCCGCGTCCGTTGAAATCGAGGTGGCTGGATTTCAAATCGCGCTGACCCACGGCCACCGCCCAGGTCTGGTTGGCTTACAGTGGAAGATTTGGGCGATGCTCCGCGTTCTGGCCGGATATCAAGCTTTCCCCGCTCGAGATCACTCCATTGCGCGTACCCTCCTGCGCCGTTTCCCCCAAGCCGATATTATTATCTTTGGACATACGCATCGTTTTTATCAGGCGCAATGGGGTCACACGTGGCTGATAAATCCCGGTGCGGCCTTGAGCACTGCTTATTTTGGTGCTCCGCTGGAACCTACCCTGGCTCAGTTACAACTAGAATCCGGAAAACCTCCTCAGATTCGGCGGCTTACCCCATTTTCCAGGACGTACAGTAAATAAAGATACTTGCCTCGCCCAATTGCGTCAGTGCATTCCTCCCGCTGACGAGAATTTCCCATATATTTATCGTTAAAAACCTTGACGTAACATAGCTCCCATGTTATAATTTCGTCATAGGAATTTATCTGAAGGCTTACTAAGACAATGATCAGATTGAATCTTACTACTCTAGCACATGCCAAACCTGGCCGTAGGCAAGTTATTAATCTCGAGGTGGGAGAGGCTGAGATTGGTGAGCTAAAGGTGGCCTGTTTGCGGGGTGAATTAAATTTCACCCGTATGACTGAAGATATGCTTGTAGAAGGTACTCTCTACGCTGAAGTAAAAACTACTTGTACTCGTTGTTTGGATGCTTTCTTTGCCCCGCTTGAAGTTGAATTAGCAGATAAAATTACTCTTCCGGGAGCAGAATTGACGTCGGAATATCCAGTGCGAGTAGAGAATGGCTGGATAGATTTGACTCCCCTGCTTCTCCAATATATTTGGCTGGAACTTCCTAACCATCCCCTTTGCTCTCCTCAGTGTCGCGGTTTATGTCCACAGTGTGGACATAATCTGAATCATGGCACATGTGCCTGCGGAGTGGAAACTAATGAAGTAGAAGTTGTTTTTGACCCTCGCTGGGAGGCGCTCCGTCAGTTTCAAGAAGAGCCGGAGTGAGTTGAGGCATAGTTTGGGACGGGTACAGCGGTAATTATTGACGTTCTAATCGGATGATATCTTATTTTGAAGGAGGCCTATGGACATCGTTGCGGAATTGGTAACTGAGGCAGCAGGACGAGGTTCGCTCTCTGTGGAAGAAATAAAAGAGGCTTTAGGCGCTGATTTTTTGGCAGACGAGGAGGGTTTTCTGGATATTATCCGCAAGGAATTAAACCAATTTGGCATTGCACTAGATCTAGCAGAGGAAGATGAGAGTGAGAAGCCGCCGGTAGAATCAGCGGTTGACGAAGAGGAGCTATATGATCTTTCTGGAATTGGGGTTGATGATTCCGTAGCTCTCTATTTGAAGGAAATGTCCCGGGTGCCGCTGCTTTCCGTCGAAGAAGAGGTGGGACTGGCCCAGCGGATTGAGGCTGGCCGAGAAGCTGAAATTAAGCTAAAGAATAACGGACACGATCTGGAAGCCGGCGCACGTTTACAAGAAGTTATCTATCTAGGCATCGATTCGCGTGACCATCTAATCCGGGCTAACACCCGCTTGGTGGTTAGCATCGCTAAAAAATATGTAGGCCGTGGAGTTCCGTTCTTGGACTTAATCCAGGAGGGGAACCTGGGGTTGATGAAGGCCGTAGAAAAATTCGAGTACCAACGCGGGTACCGGTTTAGCACTTATGCCACTTGGTGGATTCGCCAAACGATTACGCGCGCCATCTCGGATCAGGGCCGCACGATCCGGGTCCCGGTGCATATGACCGACCGGATTCGCCGTCTTTACCGGCGGGCGCAAGAGATTGAGCAGCAGCGAGGAGAGCGTCCCTCACCGGAAGAGTTGGCGGCGGACCTGGGGATAGATTCACGTAAAATTCAATGGATGATGCGCGTATCTTGGAAGCCGCTCAGTTTGGAGCGCCCGGTGGGAGAAGATGAGGACAGTGAATTAAGCAATTTCGTCGAGGATCAAGAAACGCCCACGCCTCCTGATATGACCTATCGCGGCATGTTGCGCGCTCGCATAGAGGAGGCAATGAACGGTCTGACTCCCCGCGAGGTACGTATTTTGCGGATGCGCTTTGGCCTGCAAAATGGGGAGAGCTATACGTTGGAAGAAGTAGGACAGAAATTCGGCCTAACCCGGGAGCGAATCCGGCAGATTGAGGGGCAAGCTCTGCGTCGCCTGCGCCATCCCTGCCATAGCCGCAATCTGCGCGATTATTTGCGGTAGCTGCTCCAGTAATTAGAGAGTCAACCCGCTAGCTAGGCTAGCGGGTTTTCTTTTTGTCGGGAGTCAGTTATACTGCCTCTGTTATTTACGCTTGAGGGGGGAGAACGATGACGAAGAAGATTTTAGTGGCAGTTGCTTGGCCCTACGCTAACGGAGATTTGCATGTGGGGCATTTGGCCGGGGCTTATCTACCTGCTGATATTTTTACTCGCTATCACCGCTTGAAGGGCAATGATGTGCTGATGGTTTCCGGTTCTGATGCACATGGCACACCGATCACAGTTCACGCGGAAAAAGAGGGCGTCACGCCGCGTGATATCTTTGAACGTTATCACCAACATTTCCTGGAAACCCAACAGAAGATTGGGATCACCTACAACCTTTTCACGCATACCGATACCCGCAATCATGCACGGGTGGCGCAAGATATCTTCACGCGCCTCTTGGAGCTGGGTTATCTCTATGCCGAACGCCAGCAGCAGTTCTACTCGGAATCTCTGGGCCGCTTCCTGCCCGATCGTTACGTGGAGGGCACTTGCCCGCATTGCGGTTATGAGGATGCCCGTGGAGATCAGTGCGATAATTGCGGGCGTCTGTTGGATGCGTTGGAATTAGGCAACCCTCGCTGTTCCCTGGATGGATCAAAGCCGGTGCTCCGCGAGACGGAGCATTTCTTCCTGGATTTACCCAAGCTAGAATCCGCCGTGTTGGCTTATTTGGAAGATGGAAACAAAGCGCACTGGCGTTCCAACGTGCTCAAATTTTCACAGAATTACGTGAGCGGAGGCTTGCAAGGTCGTCCTATCACCCGTGATATCAACTGGGGCATTCCCGTGCCGTTGGATCGGCCTGGGTATGAGGGCAAGCGGCTCTACGTCTGGTTTGAGGCCGTGATTGGCTATATATCGGCCTCTATCGAGTGGGCAAAATTGGAAGGCGACGAGGCGGCCTGGAAAGAGTGGTGGTATGACTCGGAAGCGCTGACTTACTACTTTATTGGCAAGGATAATATCCCTTTCCATACTATCATCTGGCCGGCGGAGTTGCTGGGGATTAAGCGTCTCTACGAATATGACGAAGAGCGCACGCTAAATCTCCCTTATGATGTGCCCTCTAACGAATTTATGAATATCCAGGGAGAGCAGGCTTCCAAGAGCCGTCATTGGGCGATCTGGATACCGGATCTCCTCTCGCGCTATGACCCCGATGCGATTCGTTACTACCTCGCAGCAGTGATGCCGGAGACAAACGATAGCAACTTCTCTTGGGCAGATTTCGTGCAGCGGAACAACAGCGAGCTGGTGGGGACTTGGGGTAACTTGGTAAATCGGGTGCTCTCCATGACCGTCCGGTATTTCGGTGAAGTCCCGGCGCGCGGAGAGCTTGCGGCGGTGGATGCGGAGTTGCTCCAGAAGTCTCAAGCTGCCTTCAAATTGGTGGGGCAGGAATTGGCGGCGGCGCGCTTCCGGGCGGCATTAGGCGCGGCGCTAGATTTGGCGCGCGAGACCAACCGTTATCTGGAAGTGAAGGCTCCGTGGCAGCAGGCCAAGAAGGATCGCGTGGCGGCAGGGACGACGCTTAACGTGGCATTGCAGGCTATCAATGCGTTAAAGGTGCTCTTGGCCCCCTTCCTGCCTTTCTCCTCGCAGCGCTTGCATGAGCTCTTGGGCTATGATTCCGCGCTCTTTGGCGAGCAGATGATCAAAGAGGTTTCCGAGGATGAGGACGCGCATTCGGTGTTGATCTACGAAGATGCGGCGGCCAGCGGCAATTGGGAGTTTGCTCCGCTGCCGGCAGGACGTCCGCTGGCGAAACCGCAACCACTTTTCAAAAAATTGGATAAGAGCGTAATCCAAGAGGAACTGGCGCGCTTGGGGAACTAATCCCTAGTGCCTATTCCGCCGCAAGCACGGAGGTGATTTTCGTCTCCGTGCTTTTTGTTTGCACTTTTGACTATGCTATAATCTGTGAGGCAAGGGGCAAATGGCAAATGGCAAGCGACCCTGACTGCCCGACTATTGACCACCCGACTATCGACTACCCGACTACTTGACTACCGACTATCTGACTAACAACCATCCGGAGGCATAAATGAATTGGCGAGAATTAGCACGTTGGGAGAAAATCTCCCTCTTGGTAATTTTGCTATTGGCTCTTTTCACCCGTTTCTATATTTTGGGCGACCGGGTGATGAGCCATGACGAGAGTTTACATACCAAGTTCTCCTGGCAACTCTATGCCGGAGAGGGTTACACGCATAACCCGATGATGCACGGGCCGTTGCTCTTTCATCTGAACGCTCTGGCATATTTTGTCTTTGGCGTCGGTGATTTTTCCTCGCGCGTCTTCCCCTCCCTGGCTGGAGTGTTGTTGGTCTTGACGCCCTGGCTTTTCCGCCATTGGTTAAAACCGGGCGGAGCGTTGGCTGCCTCCATTATGCTCTTACTTTCGCCTGTAATTACCTACTACTCGCGCTATATTCGCCACGATGTCTACTGCATGTTGGCGGCGGTAGTGTTACTCTGGGCAATTTTCCAATATCTGGCGCAACGTAAGAAAAAATGGCTTTATGTTTTAGCGGTCGCTTTTGCCCTCATGTTTACCACCAAGGAGACGGCGTATATCTATACAGCTATCTTCGCCGGACTGCTCTTTATCCCTTTCGCGTTGCAGGTGCTCTGGCGACCCTGGGTCAATCCCAAGTTATTTACTACGCTGTTGATTCTGTTGGTGGTGCTGGCGTTATTGGTAGGCGTTATCGGCCTGTCCATATCTGGGGCAAAGGTGGCAGAACAATCGTTGGACGAGGATGGTAATACCAAAGTAGCCGCGCCTACTATGTCTACGGGAGGACGTCTCGCCGTCGGCTTGGCGGCACTGGTTGTTCTGTCTCTGGCGGGAGTGGTTTATTGGGGAGTGGGGGAAACCTCCTTGCGCCAAATGCCGCTCTTTGATTTGCTGATGGTTTTAGGTACATTGACGTTGCCGCTTGGTTCGGCGGTGCTCATCTATCTGGCCGGCGGGGATATGTTGACGCTCTACAATGCGTTGACTGGGGGCAATGTGGCCGGTTTGCTGGGGCCGGATTTACTCATTACCGTGGCAACTGTTTTGTTGGCGCTACTTGGTTCTATCCTGTTAGGTCTCTGGTGGGACGTTCAGCGCTGGCCGGCGATCGCCGCGCTCCACTACGCGATTATTCTAGTTTTCTACACTACCGTCTTCACTAATGCGCTCGGTTTGTTAAGTGGATTGGTGGGAGCGCTAGCTTATTGGCTGGCCCAACAGGGCGTTGAGCGTGGCGGCCAACCAGCTTACTATTATTTTCTGATGATACCGCTCTACGAATATCTACCGGTACTCTTTTCGGTTGGCGGCGGGATAGGAGCCGTGGTATATCTCTTCACTGCTCGCTCCCGGCGAACGGAGGAGGAAGAAGCGGCAGCGGCGCCCTTCTCCGCGCCGCTGGATTTAGAGCGCTTCGTACCGCTCTTCCTGTTAGGTTGGACAGTGCTATCCTGGATGGGCTACACTTACGCCGGCGAGAAGATGCCCTGGTTGATGGTGCATATCGCGTTACCGAGCATCTTCCTGGCTGCTTGGGGAATCGGGCGCGTGATAGAGGGTGTGGCCTGGGAGCGGTTGCGGGAATGGCGTGATTGGCTGCTGCCGCTCTCCATGCTCTTGAGCGCGGCGGGATTGGGCGTGTTGATTTCGGCATTGGTTGGTCTGGGCGAATTCGCAACCACTGAAATCTCGGCGGCAGGACCCACTTTAGCTCAATTACAGCAGCTAGGACAAGTGTTCAGTGGATTATTGGGCGCGACGCTTTTTCTAATACTCCTCTACTGGTCAATACGGCGCACCGGGGTAGCGGAGTCGCTCCGGGTCGCCGTTTTGTTGTTGTTCCTCATCGGCGCGCTGGTCACTACCCGCACCATGGTGATGGCTAATTTTGAGAATTATGATCTGGCTACGGAGTTCTTGGTCTATGCCCACGCAGCCCCGGATGTCAAAGTGTCGCTGGAACAGATCGAAGATATCTCTTGGCGCACGACCGGCGCGCCCCATGATATTAAAATTGCTTATGGGGAACATGGATCTTGGCCTTTTGCTTGGTATATGGTGGCTTATCCTAATGCTCATTTTTACGGGGCCGATCCGCAGGCAG
>JAYELZ010000206.1:0-10617 GCA_034717835.1 Chloroflexota bacterium | reverse complement strand
AGTGCCTTTGCGTCTTCGCGGCAGCCTATCGGGGGAGATAAAAAATACTCTTTTTCTCCGTGTTCTCTGTGTCTCTGTGGTGAAAACTTTCGACTCTTGAAATCTAGGGGAAGCTGACGATCTCCTTGCCCTGCAACCGCTCCAAAATCTTCTGGGTAATAATATCCAAATGCTGGCTATTTTTGACAAAATCCAATTCATCAGCCGGCACGGCGAGTACCGGGCAGAGGGAGAAGTGCATGAACCACTCCTCGTAGAGCGCGTTCAGCCGGGCGAGATACTCTGGGTCGATCTGCTGCTCGTAGCTGCGCCCGCGCTGGTGGATGCGCGCGTCGAGGGTGGGGAGGGAGGCCTGCAGATAGATGACCAGGTTGGGTGGCGGCAGGATGGAGGTGACGGCTTGGTAGAGGTCTTGATAGGTGCGATAATCGCGTTCCTGCATATCCCCGCACGTGTAGAGGTTACGGGCGAAGATCTCCGCGTCCTCATAGACGGTGCGGTCTTGGATCACGGAGTGGGAGCGTTCCAACAGCTGACGATGATTGCGCAGTCGCTGGGCCAAGAAGTAGATTTGGGAATGGAAGCTCCATTTCTCCATCTCGGCGTAGAAGTCTGCCAGGTAGGGGTTATCGGCGACGCCTTCCAAGAAGGGCTCCCAGCCTAACCGCTGGCTTAGTAATGAAGTGAGGGTTGATTTCCCCACGCCGATATTGCCGGCAATTGCAATGAAATACTTTTTCATGGTGCGGTTCTCCTCTGAAAGTCAGTCAAAAGTCGCAAGTCGCAAGTCGCAAGTCGCAAGTTGGGAGTCGAAAGTCGGGAGTTGCAAGTCAAAGGTCTAAAGTCTAAAGGGCCACGGGTTTACTCCGTGGCACCTAGAATTTCGTCCAGGTCAATAGCGGCGGTGCTCGCGTAGCGATAGTGGGCCGCTCCCACGCGCTCTTCCGGCCCGATGCCGATGGCTAACATGTTGCTGGCCAGGGCTGCCTCTACGCCGGAGCGCGCGTCCTCGACCACGGCGCAGGCTTCTGGCGTCACCCCCAACTCTGCGGCCACATGGAGAAAGAGGTCGGGAGCCGGTTTGGCGCGCTCTACGCTGTAACCATCCCCAATCGCGTCGAATAGTTCCCGGATGTGCAGGCGGCGCAAGACGGTGTGGGTGTTCTTGCTCGCGGAGCCGATGGCTATTTTTAGCCCGCGTTGTTTTAATGCTTGCAGGAGTTCCGCGGCCCCCGGTAGGAAGTTGTCGGTGGTGAGCTCTGATAGGAGTTCCTGATAGTAGCTGTTCTTGCGTCCCATCATTTCTTGGATCTGTGCCTCGGTGTAGTCGTGGCGGTGTGCGCCTAACAACAGCATCAAGGATTCGCGGCGGGAGACCCCGCGTAGGTGCTCGTTAGCGGCGCGGGTGAAGGGGATTTGTTCGTCATCGGCCAAGCGCTTCCACGCCTGGAAGTGATATTGGGCGGTATCAGTGAGGACGCCGTCTAAATCTAAGATAAAGGCTTGAATGAGAGTCATTTTAATCTCCTCTGAAAATAAGTCGAAAGTCTAAAGTTGAAAGTCGGGAAGTCGGAAGTCTGCTGCAAGATAAAGGTGTTTGCGTTAATGCAGCATTTTCATTATTGTTGGTGTGGAATGGAATCTCACATGGGGATTCCTGAGTTAGTGTTGTTGGCTGATAGTTCGATACCGGTACGTTGCGCCAGAGTCTGGAGAGCGCCGTTCGCCGTTTGTACTGCGCGTCGTAGCTCGGCGAAATTGTCGGCAGGGTCAGACGGGGGATATTTAGCCAGCGCACCCCCTATGGCGCCCACGCTCTGGGTGAGCGCGAGGAAATCTCCTAACGTTTGCCGGTCGGTTGGTACCTCTGGTGTCTCGCGGGAGAGTTGCGGTGGGTTCCAGTCACGGGGCACCGGGGTTGCTGCCAGTTCGGGGAGGGCGGGTTGGCGAATGCCGGCCAGCGAGGCGCGGATGCGTTGCTCTAGCTCCTCCAAATCGTCCGGCCGACGGACAAAATCTATTTCATCGGTTTCGATGACCAGGAGAGGTGTTTCTGTGTAGGAAGCGAAGATGTTTTCGTAGGCTTGGCGCAACGCGGCGATGTAGTTACGATCCATCTCGCGCTCATAGGTGCGGTCGCGCATGGTGATGCGCGACATCAAAGTGTCTGTGGTGGCCCGGAGATAAACAACCAGCTGTGGGGGCGTGATTCTGGCGGTCAACGTTTCGTAAAGTTGCTCGTACATCGTTAGTTCATCGCCGTCTATGTTGAGGTGGGCAAAGAGGTAATCTTTGGCAAAAAAGTAATCGGCTAAGACTGCGTGGTTATCCAACAACGTGGGGATGGTTTGCTGTTGCCGAAACCGGCTTAAGAGGAAGAATATCTGAGTCTGAAAGGCGTAGCGCGTGCGATCTTGATAGAAATTGGAGAGAAAAGGGTTCTTGTCGAAGGCTTCCAAGAACAATTCGGCTTGGAAACGCGGGCGTAGCAAGCGCCCCAGAGTGGTCTTACCCACCCCGATGACGCCTTCAATGGCGATGTATGGATAATTTGTGGACATAGCGGCTTGGTAGCTCCTCATGGCTAATCGCAATTAGTAAAACGGTCTAGAGAATACCTGTAGCAGGGGAAATGTCAAGATTTTGAGGAAAAAAGTTACAAGTTAAAAGTTGGCTAGTGCCTGGCGAATAAATTCACGGCTACTACTACGAAGTCCGCCTACGCGGACTAGTGCTTCTCGCTCCCTCGCCTTTTCGCTCCCTCGCTGTTCTCTCAACAATTAACTTGACAGTTTTCTGAGATATTATATGATTAGTGGCGCTTAAAATTAGGTTTCTGTTCAAAACAACTAAGGAGATTACAAGATGGCGTTTCTGAATGACGAAACACGCGGACAGGTAACGGAGATGTTGAGTGACTTGCCCGATCAAGTGCAGATGTTGGTTTTCACCAAGCCCACAGGCTGCCAGTATTGCGATGTTGTCACCGAGCTCTTGACAGAGGTCGCGGAGACTTCCGAGCAAGTATCGCTGAAAGTTTATGATATGACGGTGGATACGGAGAAGGCGGCGGAGTATCGGATTGATAAAGCGCCGGCGATTGCGTTGGTGGGAGCGCGGGACTACGGTCTTCGTTACTATGGGTTGCCTTCTAACTACGAGTTCTCCACACTCTTGCATGGTATTCAGGTGGCAGGACATGGCGCGGCGGCGCAACTGGATGCTCAGAGTAAAGAATATTTGACCTCGTTGGATAAAGAGATTTTCTGTCAAGTATTTGTGACGACCGCCTGCCCGCATTGTCCGGGCGCGGCGGCGCTGGCTTTTGATATGGCTGTCACGAGCGATTTGGTGAACGCCGAGGTGATAGAGGCGCAGGAATTCCCCCAGCTCTCCAGCCAGAATAACGTGATGGGTGTGCCCCTCAGCGTTATTAACCACTCTGAGCGGGTAGAGGGCCATGCGCCGGCTTCCCACCTGGTGGCAGCGATGAAGAAATCGTTGGCCTAGTCGAAATTTGATTTTCTTTAGACCGCCAGAGTTCACTGATTCTGGCGGTCTGAAATTAGCGAGGGGGTAATAAATGTTTGATTTCAAAGTTAGTGGGAAGAAAAGCCGGTCGCAAGGCGAGACCCAGCAGTACGATTTGATCGTGGTGGGGGGCGGCGCCGCTGGTTTGACGTGCGCGATTTACACGTCGCGTGACAGCATCAAGACCCTGGTATTGGAGAAGGAAGCGACCGGTGGGTTGGCGGCCTTAACGGGACAGATCGAGAATTATCCCGGTTTCCCAGAGGGAATTAACGGCTTGGATTTGATGGAGAAGTTCCACCAACAGGCGGAACGCTTTGGTGCAACTATTCAGGAGTTCGAGGAAGTGACGGAAGTGGAGCCGGTGAGCAAAGGCTTGCTGCGCGTTCATACCACCGAGGCGGTTTACGAGACTAAGTTGGTCTTGTTAGCGACCGGCAGTCAGCCCAAGCAGTTGCATATCCCTGGCGAAGAAGAGTTCGCTGGGCGCGGAGTCTCCTATTGCGCTACCTGTGACGGCCCGCTTTTCAGTGGGCAGGACGTGATCATCATTGGAGCGGGTAATTCGGGTTTGCAAGAAGGTCTAAGTGTGTTAAATTACGCTCAGAGTGTCACGTTTGTGGAGTTCTTGCCGCATTCGCCGGCGGAGAAGATCCTGCAAGATCGCGTGATGGGGCATGAGAAGAGCGCCTTCTATTTCAACCAGCAGGTACTGGAAATCAAGGGCGATACTAAAGTTACCGGCATTGTGATGCAAGATCGTGAGAGCGGCGAGCTCCAGGAGTTAGCTGCCAATGGGGTCTTCATCTATGTGGGTTATGCTCCCGATACCAAGTTCCTGCAAGGGCTGGTGGATTTGAACCGCTGGGGTTACATTGAGAGCGATGCGAAGCTGTGGACTTCTGTGGAAGGGATTATGGCGGCCGGTGACGTGCGGGCTGCTAATCCAGCGCAAGTTTCTATTGCCGTAGGGGATGGGGCCAAAGCGGCCCTGGCGGCGCGTGAGTATTTAGCCGCACTGTAAAAGTTAGCTCACCACGGAGGCCCCTGAGGAAAGAACCGTAGGACGCAGATAAAAACTGATTTTTTGTGATTTTATCTCTGTGCTATCTTGAGTTTGACGTTTTTGCGCTCTTCGAGCTTCCATGGTGAAATTTTAGTTTAGGAGGGTAGAGATGTGTCCTTTTATTGTACGTAACGTTAGTGATACCGAGCGCCTTATCCGCGCGGTGCTGGGCGTTTTTGGGATGCTCTTGGGCTTTTTGTTCATTCAAGGCCCGTGGGGGATGTTGCTCGGGATTTTGGGAGTGGTATCCTTGGTCACCGGAGCGATTGGTTGGTGCGGCGTCTACTTGTTGCTGGAGAAAGAGCTGCCGGTTGATGATAAATCTTCCGAGGAGTAAAATCAAACGGTTTGAGAGGAGGACGAGGCGATGTTAGTTAAGGAGAGTGTTGCTGTGCCGTTGGAAGCGGTTCAAGCGGGGATTGGCATTCGTTGGTTGCTCCGGCAGGCAGATGGTGCGCCGAATTTTGCTATGCGCTTGATCGAGATCGAGCCGGGCGTGGTTTTTAAGATGCACCAACACCCTTACGAGCATGAGATCTATGTGTTGACAGGCGAAGGCGTGGTGGTGGGGGTGGCTGGCGAGCAACGTATGTCGCCGGGAGTGGCGTTACTGGTTCTTCCAGATGAGTTACATGGTTATCGTAACGTGGGCGCAGAAACGCTCAAGTTCATCTGCGTCATCCCTAATCCCTGATTGGCTATTAGTTCTGCTGGTGAGAAATGGGACGCTGACGAGCGCGGACCAGTATATATTTTTTAAGGGGCATTACGGAGGCGAAAAAAATGTCGGAGGTAAAAGCAACTTGGGTAGGGCCGGGCTTGCGTCTGGTGGGTGAGGCAAACACCGGCCCAGCGGTGGTGATGGACTCGGGACATGCACCCTATGGTACGCAGACAGGCGCCGCGCCGATGGAGTTAATACTGATGGGGCTGGGTGGTTGCACAGGTATGGATGTGCTCTCCATTTTGGCTAAGAAACATGAACCGGTGACGGGGTTTCAGATCCATGTGACGGCGGAAAACGCTGACACTTATCCCAAAGTCTATACTAAAATTCATTTGGAATACGTTATCTATGGGAAGGGCGTGCGTGCCAAATCCGTGGAACGGGCTATTGAGCTCTCAGAGAAGACGTACTGCGGTGCCAGCGCGATGTTGAGACAGACCGCCGAGATGACGCACAGTTACCGGATTGTTGAAGACGAGGTGTGGCCGTATCAGCCAGGGGCGATTAAGTAGCGTATTGTCTTAAGTAGGTTATTATTGCCCGCCGAGAGAAGTGCTTCTTTCGGCGGGTCTCTATTAGAGGAGGTGCAAATGCTGCGATTAGGGGCGCACGAATCGGTAGCGGGGGGCTTGGAGCAGGCGTTTGCGCGTGGCGTGCAGGTGGGCTGCCAGGTGTTGCAAATCTGGACGAAGAATGGACGGCGTTGGGACGCCCCGCCGTTGACCGTGGAGGAAATCCAACGTTTCCGCGCGGCGCAAAAGGCGACAGGGATTGCGCCGGTGGTGGCACACGCTGCCTACATCCTCAATCCGGCTACACCTCGGTTGGAGCTGCGCCGTAAATCTATCCAGGGGTTGATCGTGGAGGTGGAGCGCTGCGAGGAGTTGGCGATACCTTACTTAGTGTTGCATCCTGGCGCGCATACCGGCGCGGGGATGGCGGCGGGCTTGCGCTCTGCGGCCGCTGCTCTGAGCGAGGTTCATGCCGCCACGCCCGGCTACCACGTCCAGATCTTGTTGGAGACAATGGCCGGCGCGGGGAGCAAGTTGGGTTATCGCTTTGAGCAATTGTCCTATTTGTTGGCGGAGACCACTGAGGGCGAACGGCTGGGTATCTGCTTCGATACCTGTCACGTTTTCGCTGCCGGTTACGAATTGCGCACGGCGGAAGGTTATGCGGAGACCTGGGCTAAGTTTGAGGAGCTGATTGGCGTAGAACGGCTCAAGGTCTTGCATTTGAACGACTCCCAACATCCGCTGGGCAGCCACAAGGACCGTCACGCGCACATCGGCGCGGGAGAATTGGGCTTGGAGGCGTTCCGGTTGCTGTTGCACGATCCTCGCTTGGCGGGGAAGGCCGGTTTACTGGAGACCCCCAAGAGCGCTGATCTACACGAGGATGTGGAGAACTTGGCTTGCTTGCGGGGATTGGCTGCGAATTAGAGCTGAAACCCTCTCCGCAGGGGAATAACTTTGTGATGATAATCGGTGATGTATTTTTCTAGCTGTTGGCGTAACTTAGCACAGCTCCGTGAGCGTAGAAATTCCTCCGCTCGGGCTAGATCGCGGGCCATGAACCCCATCGTCACCTCTGGCCAATCCCCATAGACTGTATACCAAGCCTCTGTCGGTTGGAGGTTCTCTTGGAGCATGGCTGCCGGGAACTCATGGGTGATATATTGGAGATAGGTCTCCTCTCGGCCCTGGCGCACATTCCAGGTCATCAGAATTTTGACGGCTTTCTTCTCCATTGATTTGTATCCTCAAACAGGGTGTCGAACTCTAAATGAGTTCAACACCCCATGTTTTTTAGATGTGTAAGGTGAGATAGGCGCCTATCTCACGCAGCAACTCGTCTATAGTTCCCTGGTCTATCGCGCTGCCTGCAGCTACCATGGCGATGACGGTGCAGCAGCAGGTCAATATGAAGAAGATCACGCCAGGCAGGATGGCGGAGAGAAATCCCTTGCCCAACGAGAAACTATGCGCGGCAGCGACGGCCATGGAAGTGAGTACCAGGCCATAAACGCCTAACCCCATCAGTATTAGGGAGATGAGCAGGCTTAAAATCGTTCCCAGTAAGGGGATGAGACCTAACAGCCCACTGATTAGTTGGAGCACGCTGGTAACTATCATCATGGGGGCGGCGGCGGCGGCCATCAGGAAGAAGGTGTCCGTGTAATTACCTTGTCCCTGGAGCAGTTTGGCAGCCAAGTGGATCAATCCCACCGTGATGAAAGTCGAGATTAGAGAGAGGATGATGATGGACGGAATCCCGCAGAGGGTAGCGCCGAGAGAGAGAGAACCTATCCCCGGCAGCGCGGCGGGTAATTCGCGGGCCAGCTCCGGGGGCAGCTCTTGCTGTAACATGCGCATTATCTCTTTACCACCGCTGCCGCCGAGGTTGAAAACAACGTTGAGTATACCGATAATGCCGCTGCCCAGCGTTCCCAATATAAGCCAGAGGACTGCGCGCATTAGATCGGCCTCGGGGAGATAACGGGCGAAGGTCTCCACTGCGGGGGAGAAGAAGACTCGTTGCCAGATTGTCAAAGTCGGCGTTTTAACGTTGGTGTTTGGGTACTGTGCGTAGTCGTTCATTTTACACTCCCTTGATGTTCGTTAAGATAATTTGGTTTTTAGGATAACAAATTGCGCACTCGTTCTCTCAGTTTCCAAGTTGATTAAGTATATCTTCCGCCTGCTGACGCCAGGTTGCTGGAGGATTGGTCGCCAGGAACTCGTTGAGTGTGGTCTGTGCTTGCTCCGTTTGTCCTGACATAGCGTAGGTGCGACCTAGGGTGAAGAGCGCTTCGGGCATCTGCGGTGACTTCTCTACAGCCTTTTCTAACAGCTCTAGTGCTCCTTCTAGGTTGTTTTGTAGCAAGTAGCTGTTGCCGAGACCCACTAGAGCTTCAGCCTTATCGGGGGCTAACTCTAAGCATTCCTCAAATTTGGCTTGCGCTTGAGCGATACGTTCTGCGTTGGGAGGGGCGTCATTGAGGGGGAGGGCCATCATCAGATAGGTAGCGCCTAGCTGATAATGGCTATCTGGATCGTTGGGTTCTAATTCAAGCGCGGTTTTCAATTCCTTCTCCGCCGTTTCCAGTTCGCCTTCCTGGTAAGCCAGGCTGCCCAAGTTGTGATGGACGGCTCCGGCGCGCTCTGGGTCTAATTCTAGCGCACGATTGAAGGCTGCGCGTGCAGGGGCGATTTCTCCCAGCTTAAAATGACTTAATCCCAAGAGAAAATAGGCTTCGGAGTTTTCCTTGTCCTCGGCGATGATAGCTTCTAACGCTTGCTGTGCGATGGCATATTCACCGGCATCCATTTGCTCTTTGATGGCTTCAATATCCAAGTTGGCGGCGAGTGGAGTAGATTCCGCCGGATGACAGCCGGCCAGCAAGATCAGCGCGAGCATTATTCCGAAGATGGCAGTTAGTTTGATGTACATCAAGACCTCCTTGACTTTAGACTTTCGACTTTACTTCCTAGGTTGCAATAACATTACTTCGGTCTCTTCCGGGATATCGGATGCAGAGATGCTTAGTTCGGGCAGCGAGGTCTCTTTGGAAATCCCCATCTCCTTGAGAAACCGTTCCAGGGGCGAGCGTTTGACTGTCAGGCCGGGGGTTTTATAGTGCATCGGAATGACGATGTGTGGTTCAATCATACTGATGACTTCGGAGGCTTTCGTGGGGGTCAAGCCGCCCGGTACGCCAATCGGCACAAAGATAATATCAATTGAGCCGATGGTCTCCAGTTGCGTTTGAGTGGGCAGATGCCCCAAATCCCCCAGGTGACAGAGCGAAAATCCATTAATGTGGAAGGTATAGATGATGTTCTCGCCACGCTGGGCGCCGCGTTTGTTATCGCGGTAGGTGCCGATGGCGGTGATGAACAGTCCTCCGACCTCGTACTCGCCGGGGCCGGCGAACACGTGCGGTTGGCCGTGTACCCCTTTCCAGTGGATATGGCGACAATCATCTTGTGGGGTAGGTAGGGTGACAATTTCTACTTTACGATGCGGGAGGGTGTATTCTCGCTCTTTGGTGCTGAAGGGGCTGGTGACTACGGTGGGATGGCTGCGTTCGCTGATACGGAAACACCCCAGCCCATACCAAGTGATATTCATCTTTGACTCCTCGTGGATAAAGCTGTCTTGTGAAGTTGATTATACCCAGCAGAAGTCGGAAGTCAAAGGGTAAAAGTCGGGAGTCAAAAGTCGAAAGTCAAAAGTCGAAGGTTGAAAGTTAAAAGCTCTGGTTGGTCTCCCGACCGCGCTCCCCACCAAACAGGGGTGCACTCCGCTCGGAATGACGCAAATTGGAGGCTGGCACTTCATTTGCCAGGCCACGTCGCTCGGGCCGGTCTCTTGACCGTGCCCGCCTAGATAACTTGACGCGGCCTGGTGGCCGGCTACAGCTGTGCCAGGCGAGAGCCGCCAGTTTTGTCATTCCGAGCCAGCGGAGCGGTAGCGACGCGCCCGCGAGGAATCTTCCGCTTGTGCCGGGCGACTTTCTTCAAATGCTATAGATTCCTCGACTACGCGCCCCCCACCAAACAGGGGTGCATTCCGCTCGGAGTGACGCAGGTTGGAGGCTGGCACTTCATTTGTCAGGCTGCGTCGCTCGGGATGGTCTCTTGACCGTGCCCGCCTAAGTGACTGGTTGTGGTTTGGTGGCGCGGTCAGGAGACCGGCCACAGCTGTGCCGCGACTGAAGTCGTTTGCGGAGGCGCGTCCGCGCCGTGCTTCAACCAGAGAAGTGTACGGGGCGAGCATGACGCTCGCCCCGTGGCGGTGAAATGAGGTTAGCCGCTATGGTTACGGAAGACGAGGGGGAGGTAGATTTTGTATTCGGGAGGCTTCAATTCCAGTCCAATAACGACCGGATCGTGGTCGGAGGCGCGGTAAGGATCAGCATTGTAGAGACTGATGATCTGCCCGGCGGATTTGTTTTCCGTGTTGTAGTCCAAGACTCTTGGCTCATCGGCGTTGATGTGCCAGACGGTGGAGTCGGTGATCTGTGAGAGAAGCGTCGGGCTGGCCAAGGCGTGATCCAAGTAGCCGGCTTGCCCTTTGTAAACGTAGGAGTAGGCTTCTGCGCCGACGTAGCTGTTGAGCAGGTCGGTGTAGCCGCCATCTTTAAGGGTGGTGATGGGGTCTTCCATCGCGTAGGAGTTGAGGTCGCCGATGATGAGGTAGTCTGCATCGGCGACGCCGGTGGGATCGGTAGCTAGCCAGGCGAGCATTGCTTCGGTGGCTGCTTGACGGGTGAGGTTACAGTTCCCTT
>JAYELZ010000205.1:0-2104 GCA_034717835.1 Chloroflexota bacterium | reverse complement strand
TACCCGTACCAGGTGGGGATGCTGTAGCTTAGCCAGCAATTGCGCTTCGCGTTGGAAGGCTTCCAGAACGCGCGCCCGTTCAGCCGGGGCAATGGCTGCTTCGGACATCTCTTTTATGGCGACGACCTTGCTCTGGAAACGTTTGTCTCGGGACTTGTAGACGGCGCCCATGCCTCCCTGGGCGATCCTTTCCATGATCACGTAACGACCGGCCAGGGTGAGCAGCGGCAACAGGTCGCCGGTACCGAACCGTCCGGGCTTTCGTGACGGGGGCACGGGCGTCCCAATCGTCATCAGGGCTGCGCCGCATAAAGGACAAAAGCGGGACATGGGCCGCATCGGCGCGCCACAGCGAGAGCAGGTTTTCGTCGTTGTAGGATGGGAGAGAGAAGCGCCACAATGAGGACAAAAGCGTGCTTGAGGACGCACCGCTTTGCCGCAATGGGGACAGGGAATGCGGGCACCAGTAACAGGGGCGGCGGCAGCAGCGACCGGCTTACCACACTCTTTGCAAAAGCGCGCCTCCTGTCGCAGCGTGGCGCCGCAGTGAGGACAAGTTACCAGGGGCGCGGCTGGCAGGGGACTACAGCATTGCCGGCAAAAGCGCGCCTCCGGGCGATTGAGTGTGCCACATTTCGGGCAAACGTTCATGGCACTTCATCCTCGCTCAGCAGCAAAGTGTATGCAGCCGGGCCAAAGCGCACAATGGAGTTATCCTTCAACGCAAACTCCCGGCCTTGCACCCGACTCTCCGCATCAGGATCGCCACTGTAACTCACGAAGGTGCCGCTGGTGCTGTTCAAATCGCGCACCACCCAGCGCCCGGCGTGCCGGTGCATCTCGGCGTGGTAACGTGATACCGTGGGAGCATTGATGAGCAGCTCATTTTTGGATTCACGGCCGATGGTGACGATTTCCTTGTCAATTTCATCCAACCGGAAAAGCGGCGCCGACAGTGCATGTCCCCGTGCCGCCAGCACGGCAAAGAGCGCTGGTTGCCAATCCGACAATTTCTCCGTCGGCTGCGCCAGTTGCCATTGCTGCAACCCGATCAGTTGGGGGATGCGGCTCATCTCCGAGCGCGACAGGGTCACCTTATTCGATGAACGTACCATCAAGGCGGTCAGGAACGACGGCAGCCCTACGGCCTGCACCGGCCAATCACCAATGTCTATCCGGCTGTCTGCGGGCAAATCGGGGTAGAGAATGATGTAGGTCATCACGGTCGTCCAATCCGCTGGATGGGAGCGTATCAAGCCGGCGCCGATCTCTGCCGCGTGCTCCTGACACCACTCCTTCCAGCTGTAGTAATTGCGCTGTACCTGCTTGAAAGGGTTGGGCCGGTTGGGATTCAAGACAGTCTCGCTGCCGTCATCCCGGAGTGCCTTCCAGTCACCCTCGCGCCCGCCAGTGATGCTATTCCAGACGTGTTTGAGTTCACCCAAGAAGACGCCATTGCGTTTGAGCACAACCAAATCAATCTCGTTACTCTGCCCGGCGAAGAAATTGTGCAAGAGAACAAAATGTTCCTGCTGGGGATGAAGATACTGGTACAGTTTGAGTAGCGCCTGCTGCTCGGCTTCGTGATGCGGCTTACTGCCATACCATACCTCAACGCTCATAGAGCACCTCCTTTTGCCCTTCACGGGCTGTCATTATGTGAAAACTGCTTTGCCCCGTCACGGGGCCACGCTCACTCGGAACTACATTGCTATTTGCCATTTGCTATTTGTCATTTGCTCATTTCTTCACTCGCTCTTCTCACAGTTTTGTCCAGTCGCCATCACTGTACAGAATATACGTCGCGCCGGTATCCAGGCGCAAGACAAGTCCACTTTCAAAGTCCTGCAGCGTGCCATTAAATCCTCGCTCGGTATCGGTCGCGCTGCCCAGTCCGCTGCGGACGTTGTCGTAAGCGCACCAAATTTTCCCGAACCCGCGCCAGGGCGTTGGCGGCGACTGACTGGGTGCGATATTGGGACATGAAAACTCCGGATCTCCCTCCTGCCAGAAATTGGAGTAAGCCACCCAGCTCCCGTTGCTATACAGAACGTAGATTAGGTCGTTCCCTTCCCGCCAGAACATCTCTCCGCCCGCGAAGTGT
>JAYELZ010000204.1:0-10677 GCA_034717835.1 Chloroflexota bacterium | reverse complement strand
GCCTGGTGGCGTGAAGCGGATTCGCAGTCCACCTGGCTGCGTGAAGCAGATTCGCAGTCCGCCTGGTGGCGTGAAGCGGATTCGCAATCCGCCTGGCTGCGTGAAGCAGATTCGCAATCCGCCTGGCTGCGTGAAGCGGATTCGCAGTCCACCTGGCTGCGTGAAGCGGATTCACAATCCGCCTGGTGGCGTAAAGCGGATTGGCAATCCGCTCTACATACCAACCGCCAGACAAATTGGTTCCCCTGCCCCGTGATTTCCAGATCCACGCCGGGGTAGAGCTCCACGTAGCGCACGCCGCCCCAGGTGGGCGCGTTGGTGCGCCAGTTGGCGGGGTCTTGGCCGCGATAGTAGCTGACGGCCGTCTCCAAGCGGTTGAAGGGCTCCAGGCGCGGGGAGGGATTGGCGCCGGGGAAGCTCAGCTTGAGGTTGACGGTTTGCCCGCCCTCCGTCGTAGTCACCCACAAAGCCTCGGGAGTTAGCCAGAGCGCGCGGCCGGCGGCGGGCGCGTAGAAACGCGCTTTAGCGGGGAACTGGCCGGTGTTTTCGATGAAGAGCAACGATTCGTCTGGCGGCTTCGCCAAAGACGGCCGTGCCGCGCGGATAGCGGGCGGAGCCGCGAGACCGGCGAGCAGTAAAACGCTGAACAGTACGCCTGAAATCCATTGTCGTATGTGCATTTCGTCTCCTTAGAGTCTGTAAAAGAATAGTTTCCCGCAACGTTAGTATCCCCGCCAAGAACGACAGGCTAACATTAGGGAAAAATTCAACGTCCGTGTTTTTTACTCATTACACTATCTCAACATGTTTCAACAGACCTCGAAATATCAACTGAACGCCATAACGCAATTGCGCAGCAATGTCCACCTCCTCTGGCGCATAAACCCAGTGTAAAAAGATGCCGTTCAGCAGCGCGTCCAACGCTCGCGCCGCTTTGCGCGCGTCCGTCGGCGCAAATTCACCTGTCGTGATGCCCTCTTGGATGATAGCTGTCAGCAAGGTAATCATCCCCCGTAGATATTCAACGAGCACCGCGCGCACATCCTCCCGCCGCAGTCCCAGCGCGTAGAACTCGTAGACGATGGGCATCAGCGGCAGCACCTCGGTCTCCTCGGCGATCAACGCTTCATAATACAAGCGCAATCGCTCCGTGGCCGTGCCGGGGCGGTTGCACACAGCTTCCAGATCGGCCAGTTCCTGGGCGAAGAGCTCCTCGGCGATGGAGCGGATGAGATCATCTTTGCTCTCAAAATAGAGGTAGATGGTAGCTTTGTTGATGCCGGCTTGGGTAGCGATATCTACCATCGTGGCACCATCAAAACCTTTCGCGGCGAAGATGGTAGTGGCGGCTTCAATAATCTGTGCGGTGCGCATCCCGCTGACATCGGGTTTGGGTGTCATAGTTTCTCCTCGCTATTAAATAACTAACTGGTCAGTTACTATTATATAAAAGCCAGCGGAGATTGTCAAGGGGTAATGAGAAAGGGAGTTGGAAAACCTACCCCGTAAAGTCCAAAAGACTCTCCTTACTTCCTGGTCAGGTAACTTGCCTAATCCCATGCAGCAGATAGAATTAGATTCTAAGATCGTGATAGCGAAAGGAGCGGTTATGCACATTGATCACATTGCGCTAGCGGTGCAAGATTTAGATGAAACACTCGCCTTTTACCGAGACGCGCTGGGTGTCGAGCTGACGGAGCGTCGCGCAGTGCCTGCCGAAGGCGTGGAGATAGCGTTTCTGCCACTGGGTGAAGCGAAGCTAGAGCTACTTTGCCCCCTAACCGCAGAAAGCAATATGGCGCGTTTCATCCAAAAGCGCGGCGAGGGGATTCACCATCTTTGCATTAAGGTTGAGGATATTGAAGCTAAGATCGCTCAACTAAAAGAACATGGCGCGCGGATGGCTACCGAAATCCGCTCACATCCCGACGGCACGCGCTACGCTTTTGTACACCCCAAGAGCACCCACGGAGTCCTGATGGAACTCTACCAACAACCAGAAACCTGACCATTCCTTAATACCGAGCTCAGGTTCCCGCTTTAGGGATTAACGTGAGGAAGTCCGGTGCGAATCCGGCGCTGTCCCGCAACGGTGTTCTCTCTACACAAAAGAGAATCAGCCCGATACTCCGCCAGAACTCCTAATCACAACCTTCGTGGAAGGGGAGTGACGCCAATTAGATTTATCCCTAATTGCCCTCCTTGCCGCCCGCGAGGAGGGCTTTTCTGTTGTGGAGCAATATCCGATTTCCCAAGCTCAACTCCCTAATAAAAATGGACGAAAATCTCAACGCCGGGACGCTGAGACGCAAAGCAACTTGTAACCTTTAACTATCTTCAAAGGAGAAACCATGAAAAAGCTACTGCAACTCTCATTGTTACTAACGTTAATCCTAACGCTGGCGCTGCCCATGCTGGCAACCGAACGCCCGGAAGTGGCCCGCGCCGTAACCTGGCTACTGGATCAACAGCAGTCCAACGGCGGCTTCACCAACGGTTTCGCCGCAGGCTCAGACCTGGGCGCCACCGTGGAGGTGATTTTAGCCTCGGTGGCGGCGGGAGAAGACCCGCACACCTGGACGTCCTCGCCGCTGGATTACTTGCAAACGCAGGTAGTCTCCGGCGCAGTGCAGGACACTGGCGGCTGGAGTCACGTCTTGTTGGGGGCGGTGGCATTAGGTGCAGATCCACACAACTTCGGCGGCGTCGATCTGGTGGAGAGCCTGCTGGCGACCGCAGATCCCGTCACGGGACGTTTCGGCGATTCTCTCTACGCCCACGCTTACGCGCTCCTCGCGTTACATAACGCCGGCGCGGAAATTACCGCCGGCGCGGTGGAGCTACTCCTGCAAGCACAGACCTCCGCTGGTGCCTGGCCAATGTTTGACGGCGACTCCGTGGATACCAACACGACCGCTCTGGCGGTGCAAGCATTGGTGGCGACCGGCGAGGAGGAAGCAGCCCGTGACGCGCTCATCTATTTCCAAGCCATGCAAAACGACGATGGCGGCTTCCCCTGGCAAAAGCCCTCAGATTTTGGCACCGACTCCGACGCCAACTCCACCTCGGTGGTGCTCCAAGCACTGACCGCGTTGGGGGAAGCGCCGGATGACTGGCAGCCGGAAGGCAGCTCCCCGCTCGACGCGCTGCTAGCGCTCTGGGAGGAGGAAAGCGGTGGCTACCGCTGGCAGGCCGCGATACCCGGCGCTAACGTCCTGGCGACGGCGCAGGCAGTACAAGCGGTGGCCGGTTTGAATTTAACTGAGGTAGCGCAGAGCGCAGCGGCGGAACCGGCGCCCTTGTTGCCCGCAAGTGGCGGCACTCCGTGGAAACTCTACATTCCGCTGAGCGGCCTACTGTTAATCGTCGCGGGGCTGCTCCTGCACCGCCAAGAGGCCAATACCGGCAAATGATTGCTCGCCAATTCTCTACCCGGGTACGCGCAGCTTTCACGGCGGGACTGCTGCTCTGCTGGCTCCTAACAGCAACCTCACCGTTACTTGCCCAGAGCGCCGGGCCGCACGCGGGTCTGATAATCGTCATTGCCGGGGACGAGGTGCTGACCCGCTGCCTCTCCCTGGAAAACGAGCAGCTCACCGGGGCGGAACTGTTGCGCCGCGCTGATATCCCGGTGCTCTTCTCAGGGGGAAGCGGCTCTCAGGCCGTCTGCTCCCTGCAAGAAGTGGGTTGCCCGGCCTCAGATTGCTTCTGCGAGTGCAAGGGAACACCGTGCCGCTACTGGGTCTACTACCACCGCGCCGCTGATGGCTCTTGGGCCTACTCCGCCGTCGGCGCCAGCGGCTGGACCTTGCGCGCCGGTGACGTGGACGCCTGGGTCTGGGGAGATAGTTCCCTCGCCCCGCCCGCGCTCACCTTTGCCGAGATTTGTCCCGCTGCCCAGCCTCCGCCCGCCGCGACCTTGCCTCCAGAGGTGGTAGCTACCCCGCTCTCCACGCCCACCGCGCCGCAGAGCACCCCATATCAGCTATTCGTGCCCGCATCTGGCAGCCAACGGCCAGCTGCGCCTCCCTCATCGGCGACCTGGTTAGCGCGGGGACAGCGTTTCCTAGACGGCTACGGCTCCTTCGCGCTCCTCCTCCTGGCGCTGCTGGCGTGGGCCTGGTTGAAACGTAAAAATGCTAAATCATCGGGCCGCTAAGAGACCCAAATGAGCCGCCAACGTTACGCGCCGCTCCCCTGGCTGCTCTGGGCGCTAGGCATGTTGATCATCGCCTACACGACGCGCAACCCGCTCTACTTAGCCCTGGCCTCTGCCGCGCTCTGGGTGGTCGCGGAGAGCGTGAGGCAGCCCCTCTCCCTGCGCCTCTACCTCACCCTGATCGGCTTTGGCGCTGCGTGGAACCTCCTCTCCGCCCACAACGGCGCGACGGTGCTCTTTACGCTGCCCCTCTCCTGGCCGCTGCTGGGCGGCCCCTTCACCGTGGAAGCCGCGCTCTACGGCGCTCTCAACGGGCTGGCGCTGGCGCTCATCTTGAGCGCCAGTCGCCTGCTCATAGCGCTCCTCTCCCCACGCGAACTGGTCCGCCTGACGCCGCCCGCGCTCTACGAAGCGGGGCTGGTACTCTCCATCGCGCTGGCCTTTCTCCCCCAGGGACGCGAGACGTTGGAGGAGATAGAACAGGCGCAAGCCGTGCGCGGACACGCCATCAAGGGAGTGCGGGACCTCCTGCCGCTGCTGCTGCCGCTCCTCATCGCCTCGCTAGAGCGCGCCCTCCAGCTCGCCGAATCCTTAGAAGCGCGTGGATTCACCGCCGGTCGCCGCGAGATGTCGCGCCGCACGTCCCTTCTCCTGCTCGCCGCATTGCTCGCACTCCTGCTGGGCAGCGGCGCCTCGCTCCTGCCGTGGCCGCGCTGGCTCGGCCCGCTCCTCTTGACCGTGGGTCTCCTGGGGCTGAGTGGCGCGCTCTGGTCAGTTGGCCGGCGTTCCCCGCGCACACGCTATCTCTCCCGCCGGGCGACGCGCGCAGAGCTGGCTCTCAGTGGCGCGTCACTCTTGGCGGCCGGCGGCTGGGTCGCGCTGCGCCTCTGCTCCCCCACACTGACCGCTTACAGTGTCTATCCACAACTCACCGCGCCGCCGTTCTCGCTGCTGGCCGCGCTCCCCATCCTGCTCCTCACGGCCCCCGCCCTCTTGCGCCCCGGGTCCCGCCCAGCATCTCCGCCTCCCGCGCCGGAGACGCTCAGAGAACGCCACGCACCCGCCCCGCGCATCACCTTTGAGCACGTCACCTTCACCTATCCGGAAGCCGCCGCGCCCGCGCTCACCGGCGTCTCCCTCACCATCCCGCCCGGCTCCTTCGTCCTGCTCGTTGGCCCTTCCGGCGCGGGCAAGAGCACGCTGCTCCGCTGCATCAACGGGCTGGTACCGCACACTACCGGCGGTCGCATCGCGGGCCGGGTCTGGGTAGGAGCGCGCGACACCTTGCGCACCCCGCCGGCGCAGTTATCCCGCCAAGTGGGGCTATTACCGCAAAGTCCGGAAGCCAGCTTCGTGACCGACCACGTGGACGAGGAAATCGCCTTCACGCTGGAGAATTTTGCTCTCTCACCGGGGCAGATTGCGGCTCGGTTGGTGGATATCAAAGCTCTCCTGGGACTAACTTCATTTGGTGAGCGTCCATTGTCTCAACTCTCAGGTGGGGAAAAGGCGAAGGTGGCTCTGGCAGCGGCGTTCGCTTTCCATCCGCAGGTACTGCTCCTGGATGAGCCGTTGGGCCAACTGGACGCGGCAGGTACGGCCTCCCTGCTCGCCTCCTTGCGCGCGCTCCACGCGCGTGGCGTGACCATCATCATCGCCGAGCACCGCCTGCGTCACCTGCTCCCGCTGGCGACCCAGATCTTTCTGCTGACCGAGTCCGGGTCGCTCAGGAATGCGTCGCCCGGCGAGGCCGCCGCACTCTTCAACCCACCATTGGAGACCGTGGTTAGTCCGCTTCCCCAGACCAGTTCCGCCCTGGAACCCGCGCTGTCCATCCACAAATTAAAAGTCTCTTACCCAGACCGCCCGGTACTGAACGGATTCTCTCTGGCCCTGCGACGCGGGGAGTTCTGCGCATTGGTGGGGCCGAACGGCGCAGGCAAGACCACACTGCTCCGCGCCATCGTCGGGTTGGTGACGCCGCAAGCCGGGCAGATTTGGTTAGGGGGCGCCGAGATTACCGCGTGGGACGTGGCCGCGCGCTGCCGGCGGATCGGCTACTTGCCTCAGAACCCCGACCTGCTCCTCTTCGCCGAGACCGTGCAGGACGAGTTGCGGATCACATTGAAGAACCACGGCTTACCTACGGAGGGCCGGGTGGAGGAATTGCTGGCGCAACTAGGGCTGGACACGGTAGCAGACGCCTACCCGCGCGACCTCTCCGTGGGACAGCGGCAGCGCGTGGCGTTAGGCGCCATCGCCGTCACCCGGCCGGATGTGCTGCTCCTGGACGAACCGACGCGCGGTCTGGATCTGCCCCGCAAGCGCGCTCTGGCGCGCCTGCTACGCCGTCGCTGCACCGCCGAGGGCTTGAGCGTGCTCGTGGCGACCCATGACGTGGAGTGGATCACGCCCTTCGCCGACCGCGTGATAAATTTGTCATCCCGAGCCAACGGGCATGCTCGTAGCTGTGGCCGGTCTCCTGACCGTGCCACCTGGTCAGATACCTTCACGCTACGCGGGCTACGGTCGGGAGACCGGCCCGCGCCTAGTGTGTCATTCCGAGCGAGCGGAAGGCACTATATGCCTGTAACGAAACGAGGAATCTACCACGACTGATGAGGATTTTGAAACGGAATTGGGAGATTCCTCGCTGGCGAACTCCGCGCAAAGCGCGTCGCTCTGGCTCGGAATGACAATACAGCTATTATTCGCCAATCCTCGCCCCTGAGGACGACGAGTATGGGGGGGGCGCGCAGTTGGCATGCGGAGTGCTCTTGAGGTACAATGTGGCTAAGAGGAGGTAAATTATGTATACAGTTAGTATTACTCTTCCCCTCACGACGTACCGGCGTTTAGAGCAATGGGTAGATCAGGAAGGGAGATCACTAGAACGTCTGTTACAGGATTTGTTGGAGCGTTTTCTGGAAGCAAACACCGCGGCCACTGCATCCTCAAAAACAGCGCGTCAGGTGTTATTGGCTGCTGGCCGTATTCGTCCGCTCAGTGACGACTTACGGAAGAAAAGTGTCCCTGACGTGACTTTGGAAGAGATCAGAACTAGTCTTGCCCAGACGGGTAGCCCTGCGCTTAGCGAAATCGTGTTAGAGCAACGAGGACGAGCATTGGGAGCGATTACTACCTGGATGCCAGCGCGTTGGTCAAACGCTATTCCAATGAAGCCGGAAGTAACTGGATAAGGACTATAACTGATCCGATCTCTGGACATGCCATCTTCTTAGCCGAAATCACATTGGCGGAAGTGGCTGCTGCGTTAGCTGCTAAACAACGTGCTCCACAAGGCATCAGTTTGGCAACTCGTGACCGGGCACTGGGGCGGTTTCTCTCAGATTGCGCGGAACATTTCCTACTCTTACGGGTGGATCGAGAAGTTATTGCGAAGGCAGTTGAGCTTACTCAATTGTATCGGCTACGGGGGTATGATGCCGTGCAACTGGCGACCATTGTGGTTGCTGGAGCAGATCTCTTGGCCCACGATATAGTTTTACCTCTATTTGTCGCCGCTGACCGAGATCTTCTTTTGGCCGCGCAAGGAGAAGGTTTCTCTGTGAGTAATCCTTTAACTGCATAATAGAATAAAGCTGGGGAACCAGTGAGATTCACAATTGCCATTTGAGCTGGAATTCGATTTCTTCTGTATCCTCCGAGCGTTCATGCTCGATATTAACGATGGCGTCCACCGGGACGTAAATCCGCTCGCCCGCTATTTGAATTCTGAACGGTTCATTCTTCTCCAAAGCATCCGCCAACCGGCGCAATTTGGCAATGAACTGCTCAAGAGGGTAAGTCTTTTCAATATCACGTTCATCTTTCGTCGTCATTGATAACCTCCTTAATTTAGAGAAACTCAGTGAGTAGGGATTGGCGTAGCCCGTGGCCTTTAGTCACAGAAAACCAACCCGCGCCTAGTGTGTCATTCCGAGCGAGCGGAAGGCGCTATACGCCTGTAGCGAAACGAGGAATCTACCACGACTGATGAGGATTTTGAAACGGAATTGGGAGATTCCTCGTGGGCGTGCTCCGTGCTTTGCGCGGCGCTCTGGCTCGGAATGACAAGGGGCAGACTAGTCCACGGGGCATAGTTCCGTAGCCCGTGGGCTTTAGCCACGGGCACGGGCACAGGCGTTAAGGTATCGCGTCGAATACCTCCTGCGCCGCGTAAGCGACCCCGATCATACTGGGGCCGGTATGCGCACCTAGCACCAAAGAGAGCGTCCCTAATGGCTGCCAAGTGCAATCAAAGAGCCGGTCTATTTGCTCCTTCAGCAGCGCCCCACCCTCGGGGTTGTAGGCGTGGAGCACCTGTACATGCAAGGCGGTGCCGCGCGCGTGCTGCTTGGTTACTTTCTTGACCAGCCCCGCGATAGCGCGCTTGAACGTGCGCGTTTGACCAAGTTGCGTATATGTGCCATTTACCTTTTCTACTCCGATTAACGGTTTGAGATTGAGCAGCGAGGCGATCAAGCCTTTCATGTGGCTGATCCGCCCCCCATGAATCAAGTACTGGAGCTCGTCCAGGGTGTAGATGCTCTCGCTGGCCACGCCGATGCGTTTGACCAACCCTAAAACCCGCTCCAACTCCCAACCGGCTTGCACCGCGCGCGCGGCCGCCTCCACTTGCCAGCCGGCGGCGGAGGAGAGAGTTTTCGTATCCACCAGGGTGATATTAGCTTCGGGCACCATTTTAGCGCCGGCTTGGGCCGAATTGAACGTACCGCTCAAGCCGGAGCTCATGTGGATCGAGAGAATATCAGGATCGGTGGCAGCCAAACGCCGGTAAATCTTGGCGAAGATTCCAGCCGCAGGTTGCGAGGTAATCGGTAGCTCCTCACTGGCCGCCAACAAGTGATAAAATTCATCAGGTCCAATATCTACGTCTTCACGATATGATTTATCCCCTAGAGTCACGATGAGAGGCACGATGTGGATTCCTAACGCAGCTCCTTGCTCAGGGGAAAGATTTACATCTGTCCCACTGTCAGTTACAATCTGCATGGCTCTTACTCCTTTAGAAAATAGTTAATTAGATGACAACTTGTCTTTGAACGTATCTATATCAGGTATCCTGCAAGCCAGAAAGCGGACGCAGATTAACGCTGATAAAAACTGGTTCCTTTTCTCCGTGCCTCCGTGATGCAATAACCTCTCGTTCACTTTAGTTGATTATTTCCGCCAGCAGCTGCGGTGCCTGCGCCAGCGCCTCCGGTAGCTTGGATGCATCGCCCCCGCCGGCTTGAGCCATATCGGGCCGTCCTCCTCCGCCGCCGCCCACCAGACGCGCAAGTTTGCCGATCAGCTGGCCGGCGTGGACGCCACGGGCTATCATCCCCTGGGTCGTCGCGGCGATGAGCCGGGGTTTGCCATCCATAACCGCTCCCAGCACGATGACGCTCTCGCCGCTCTTAGCGCGGAACCAATCCGCCATCTCGCGCAACGTCTCCATATCCGGCGCCTCGACCACGGCTGCTAGCACGGGGATGCCGTGGACCTCAACGGTCTGCGCTAAAAGGGATTGGAAGTTGTCGCGGGCCAGCTGGCGATGGAGCTGCTCGATCTCTCGCCGGGACTCCTGGAGCTCAGCTTGCAACCGCGCCACCTGCGCGGGGAGTTCTGCTACTGGGCTGCCCAGCAGCGCGGCCGCCTTCTCTTGACGGCGGCGCTGGGCTTGCATCGCCTGGAGCGCGCCGCGTCCGGTCACGGCCTCAATGCGCCGGATACCCGCGCCGATGCCGCTCTCTGAGATGATCATAAAGGGACCAATATCACCGGTGCGCCGGACATGCGTGCCGCCGCAGAGCTCTTGGCTAAAGGGTGCGGAGATATCACCGACACGCACCACACGCACCACATCGCCGTATTTCTCACCGAAGAGCGCGATAACGCCTTCCTCCAGCGCGTCGCGGTAATTTTCCTGCCGCGTGGTGCTGGCGTAGTTCGCCAGCACGGCCCCGTTGACGATGCGCTCAATCTCGGCGCGCTGCTCCGGGGTCAACGGCGCGTTCTGGTTGAAGTCAAAGCGCAGCCGTTCCGGAGCCACCCGTGAGCCGGCCTGCGCTACATGCTTGCCCAGCACGGCGCGGAGCGCGTGGTGCAGTAAGTGTGTGGCGGTATGATTTCGCGTGATATCCTGCCGTCGTTTCCGGTTCACTATGGCTTGGACTGAGTCGCCTCGGCGGGGCGTGCCGTGGACTACGCGCCCTAGATGAACTAGCATTCCCGCGATTGGCTCACGGAGTTCCTCTACCTGGAATTCCCAGCCCGGCCCGGTGATGCGCCCGGTATCACTCACCTGCCCACCAGATTCCACGTAGAAGTTGGTGCGATCCAGGACCAACTCCACCTCCGCACCTGGCGCGGCGCGCTCCAAAACGCGCTCCGGCCCCAACAGCCCAACCACCCGCGCGGAGATTTCCAGCGCGCCATGCGGAACGTGTGCTAACGTCTGGGGGAGCGTGGCGGCCAACTGCGGATAAAGTTTCGCGTGCTCGTCGGCGGTC
>JAYELZ010000203.1:0-2109 GCA_034717835.1 Chloroflexota bacterium | reverse complement strand
GCCCTTTGAACGGCTTAATCAGCTACAAATCGAGGGGCACGGCCTGGGACTCTCCATCGTGCAGCGGATTATCAGCCGGCTGGGTGGTGAAGTGGGGGTAGAGAGCGCGCCAGGGGAGGGCACCACCTTCTATTTCACGCTGCCGTTGGCCGTCCCGTGATTTTGAATGGTTAATGTCTCTAGGTTTCTGCCAGCCTCCCACCACCGGACGCGGTTACGAAGATAATGCTCTCACTTAATGCGGGCGTAGTTCAGTTCTACTATTTCTCCTGCTCCGCTCTCGCTGCGCGCCAACCGGAACTGCATGCCACGCTCTCGCCCGCCGAGCAATCTAGAGCCGCTAGGTTTCGCTTCCCCGCCCCGCGTACACGTTTTGTCTTGGCGCGCGGTCTGCTCCGTGAACTACTGGGTCGTTATTTGGAAGTTCCGCCAGCCGAGTTGCGCTTCAGTTACAATCCACACGGCAAACCCGCGCTGGCGACTCCTGCGCACACTGGGTTGCACTTCAATCTCTCGCACAGTGGGGACGTGGTGCTTTTAGCGTTCACGTCACAGTGCCCCCTCGGCGTGGACGTGGAGCAAATCCATCCAGTGGAGAAAATGGAACGTCTGGTGGAACGCTTCTTCTCACCGGCGGAACGCGCGGCCTTTCGTGCGCTGCCGACGGAGCGACGTGCGGCCGCTTTCTTCGCCGGCTGGACGCGCAAAGAGGCTTACATCAAAGGGCGGGGCTTGGGACTGGCTCTCCCGCTGCACCAATTTGACGTGACCTTGGAACCGCAGAAAGCGCGTCTGTTGGCTGATCGCCAGACGCCCGCCGCCGTGGGGAGTTGGATGCTGCGCAGCTTGGACTTCATACCGGGGTACGCGGCTGCTTTAGCCGTGCGCGGTGAGATCACGGAGATAGTCGGATAGTCGGGTAGTCGGGTAGTCGCTTCCTCATTCGTTCCCTCCCATGGGGTTGAATGCCGGCGGGGGCGTGCCACCGCGTCGCATATCGTACCGTGCAAGGAACACGCTGGCTAACATCAAGAGCGCCCCTAGCCACTGTGCGCCAGAGAGAGTTTCTTGCAGCAGCAGTATCGCCAGCGCCAGGCTGATGACCATTTCCATTAAATTGAGGATGACGGTCTGTACTCCTCCCAGCCGTTCTATGCTGAAGAACATGGCCAAGCGTGAGGCGGCGGTGGTGGAACCTAATGTGACAATGGCGAACCACCCACTTTTGGAGAGCGCCGGCAGCTCGCCTCCGGCACTTATCCCCCAAGCCAACGAGACGGTCAGCGCCATGCCGGTGATGATATAGAGCGTCGCGGAGCCGGCGGGGACATCTGAGAGGACCCACTGTCCCATCACCATGTACCAGCCGTTGATAGCCGCCGAGGCTATCATAAGCATGATTCCCAGATAACCTGAAGGATTAGCGGCGACCCATGGCGTAGTGACGAAGAAGGCCCCCAGTAGCGAAACCCCCAACCGCAATAACGTCAAGCGGGTGATCTTTTGCCCAGAAGCGGCTAAGAAGATGACTACCCAGACCGCATAGAGAGTACTCAAGAGGGAGGCCGGGGCAGCATCCAGATGTACCAGCCCATTGTAGTAGAAGAGCGAGCCAACCCCGTTGAGGCTCCCTACTAGCAAGCAGCTGAGCATCTCTGGCCATTTAAGGAGGGGCAGCTTGTGCCATAAGAGTAAGTAGCTGATTAAGAGTAGCAGTGCCGCGACAATCGTGCGCAACGCAGCGAGTGTGATTGAATCTACTCCGGCGCGATAAGCTAACTTGCCGAGAATCGGTGCCCAGCCCAACAGGAACGAGGCCAGTAAGCCGCTGGAAATCCCAACATGGTTGCGTTTAACTTCGTCGGTTACTTGTTTTGTCTTTGACATAGTGATTAAGCGAGAAAGCGAGTGAGCGAGAAGGCGGCTAGAGACTATCCGACTACTCGACTCCCTGACTAACGACTGACTAGCGCGCCGCCGAAAAGCCAGGCGGGCCATTCCTTCCCCGGTTGGGTTTTGACTACCAGTATGTTTTTCCCGGCGTGCAACTGAAACATCTCTGTGCGTTGGAGTGGATAGCCGGGCAGGGTTGCGTGGGTCGTTTTAACT
>JAYELZ010000202.1:0-10763 GCA_034717835.1 Chloroflexota bacterium | reverse complement strand
ACCGTAGCCCTCGGCATCATAGCAGAGATTGCGTCCCTCTTTCCAGATATGTTGGTGGTAGTGCATCCCTGAACCGGCCTCCCCGTAGAGGGGTTTGGGCATAAAAGTAGCCGTCAAATTCATCTCGAAAGCCGTCATCCGGGTGATGTATTTGATGAGCAAGGTGGCATCAGCCGCCTTGAGCAGTGGCAAGAGTGGGATCTCAATCTCGCACTGGCCCGGCCCACCCACCTCGTGATGGTGGTACTTGACCTCCACGCCCATTCCCTCCAAATAAGAGCTGATGCGTGCGCGCAGGTTGAAGAGATGGTCTTGCGGTGGGATCGCGTGGTAGCCACCGTGACGCGGGATCGTGTACCCGCCGCTCTCCATATCTTGGGTATTCCAGTCCGCCTCCGCCGAGTCCACGCGATAGGCGGCCACGTTCATCCCATTCTGGTAGGAGACCCCATCAAAGACGTAGAACTCGAATTCCGGTCCCCAGAAACTGGCGTCGGCGATCCTCGTCTGCTGCAAGTATTCTGCGGCTCGCTGCGCGATGTTGCGCGGATCATAGGGGAATATCTCGCGGGTGTCGGCTTCCAAGGTCACGCAGATAAAGCTGAGGGTCGGCATGTCCCAGAAGGGGTCAAGGAAACCAGTGTTCAAATCCGGCACCAGCACCATATCCCCAGAGCTAACGGTTTTGAATCCGACGCTGGAACCATCAAAGCCTACACCGTTCTCCATCAATTTGGGCGTGAATTGACTGACCGGCAAGGTGACGTGGTGCCAACGTCCCCACAAATCAGAGAATTTGAGGTCAATCATCTCAATTGCCTCTGCTTTTGTGAAAATTACTGCTTCTTCAAAAGTATCAAACATGGTTCCTCCTTTGAAAATAGTTAAAGGTTGAAGGTCAAAAGTCGAAAGTCGAAAGTTATTCCTAGTCACTTACTGGAGTTTTCTTCAGCGTTCTCCGTGGCTCGGTGTGAACTGCGCTATTTTTCTAATTCTGCGAGGGCATGGTAGGCGGGACGTACTGCACCGCTCTGCCAGTGGAAAGGATCGGTGATTGACCACCAGAACTCCTCGTTTTCCGGTGTCCAGGCCGGATCGGGAAGGCTCCAGACGAAGAGCGTCCCGATCCACGGTGCCCAATGTTCGCGGGCATAGATGATGGCGCGCACCAGATAATCCGCCTGTTCCTCCGGCGTGACGGCGAACCAGCTATACGCGGGATGTATCTTATCCGTCGTCCACCCAAATTCCAAGATGGCGATCTGTTTATGCGCGTCACCGTACTCTTCCATGATCGCCCGGAGATCTTCGACATGACGGAAGGTGAAGAAACGTTGCCCGCCATATTCCGGCGTGGCTGCTGCCTCGTCAGGGGAGGTTTCCGGCGGGGCGGCATAGCCGGGGGCGTTTGCTCCCAGGAGATCAAAATAGGGTGCGGCGCCGGCCTCGTACATGCCGCGCAAAAAATCCATGTCGGGCAGGGCGTGCGGTGGCCCGGAGCCGGTCGGAGCTAGCCCGGCGGTGATGACCAACGCTGCCGGATCGGTTTGCTTGATACTGAGCGCGCAGACGCGGAGCAATTCCACGTAGGCGGTGGGGTTAGGTTGCTGCCCGCCCCATTCGCGCGTCAGATTCGGTTCGTTCCAGATCTGATAGCCGGCTACTTGACCTCGGTAGCGTTCCGCCACATCGGAGCAAAAAGTAGCCCAGGCTACCAAATCCACCGGCGGAATCGGGGTGGCGTCTGGTTCCGCTGTGACTTGTGCCCAGGGGGGCGCGCCATCCAGGCGGAAGAGGAGTTTGATATCACGACTGGCTGCCTCCGAGATAATCTGATCGGAGATTGACCAATCGTAAGCGCGTGCCTGGAACGGGCGGACATTCACCCAGGGAAGTCGCTGTTTCACCCACCTGAAGTGAGCTTCCTGGATCAATTGCCAATCATGTTGTGCTGCCCAGCGATCCCACCAGAGATGTGCATCAATCCCCACCTCTGGAGTGGCAAAATGAGTGGGGATGGGCCAGGGGGTAGCGGTGGGAATTGGCGTGGCAGTGGGGGTAAGGGTAACTAGAGAGGTCGGGAGGAGGCCAGTACAGCCCCCCCCCATTCCTAAAATCAAAATAGCAAGTATTAACAGGGAATACCGCATAATTTAGGGGATTTTGGGCATCTCCCCCAATGCTCCGTAGGCGGGCCGAGGCGAGCCGTCGAAATTTAGTAGGCTATACGGTGCATTGGGATCAGCCTCGCCGCCGCCGCCTTTCTGAGCATAATCTAAGTTCCAGAGGAATGCTAATTGGACAAAACCCCATTGGCGCATCAGCTGGAACGCTTGCACATCCCATTGGGCTTGTTCTTCCAGAGTGTTATCCCAGGCGAAACCGAACCCCTCGGCGACCGCGCCCCAACCCTCTGCGGAAGCCCACCCGAACTCGGTGAGACAGAGCGGTTTGTTGTACCCGGCCTGTTGCGCCATAGTGTAGTAATCCCAAATGGTACTTTTAAATGACCAGGAGTGATGGGGGTTGTCGAACGGGCCACGGAAGGTGGCGGTGGGATCGTTATAGCCTTCATCCCAGGAGACGTCCGGCGGCATGTTGATGCCGTTGTGATGTACTCCGATGCAATCCACGAAATCTAGGAAACCGGCATCAATCATCCGCTGCAGATAAGCGTAATCATCCATGTAGATTAGCCGGTTGGCGTTACTGGGGTCGCCTGCGGTCATCCCGGTGGGAGAGAGGGCCCCACTAATAACCACGATATTGGGGTCACGACTCTCGATGGCTTGATAAGCTAGGCGCAACATCTCCACGTAACGCTCCGGGTTCAAGCCGTTGGCCGTATCCCACTCGCGGTTGAGGTTTTGCTCATTCCAGACCTCAATGGCGTGAACTTTACCTTTGTAGCGATCTACCACCTCGCCCACAAAGTTGGCGTAGAGGGTGAGATCATCTGGCGGCGCGCCTAGCGGATCGGCGTCAATGTAAGCGCGTGTCCACTCCGGCGAATCAACGATACTGAGCATCAACTTTAAACCCATCTCGTGGGCAGCCTCCACCACCGGATCATAGCGGCCCCAATCCGGCAGACCGTTTTCAGTGTGATAGATATCGTCCCAACGCAATTGCTGCTTGGCCCAGTTAAAGCCTAGGTGATCTTTGACCTGGCGCATGGAGTAACTGTAATCGCCGACCACCGGAATAACACCTTGCAATGCCGCGCCGTAACCAAATTCGCCCCAGGGCAACGGCGGGAGTTGAGAGACGGCGGTAGGTTCTGCTCCGGCGGGCAGGGGCGTGGGCGTGGGGATGATGATTGTCTCTGCTGGAAGGGTGGCAGTAGGTGCCGGGGCACTTTCTTCGCCCGTCTCAGGCACAGCGGCCTCGCTTGCGGGGACTGTGATAGTTTCCTCTACAGCCGGCACTGCGACTTCCTTGTGTGCGGGTAGCGATAGGCCGCCAAAGGCACAAAAAAGTCCAGTTCCTAACAATAGGAACCAGCCTATTACGACTAAAATTAATGAACGCCCTTCTAAACGGGTTAGAGCAGCTTGTAGGTTTTCCCAAAACGGACTCTGCATCCTGTCCTCCAGCGAAATAGAGTATTTTTAATGGCTTTGAGTATACCTGCCTTCAAGAAAGGGGCAAACGAGAAGGCTAGAAGGCGAGGGAACGGTGATTGGTGACCAGGGATTAAGAAACGCCAGTTGAAAGTTGCAGGTTGAAAGTTGGTAGCCAGCGCGGGATTACATGGAAGGAGTGCGAAGACAAAGGCACGCGGGATTAGGTACTTCCCGGCGGGCTGGCTCTGGATGGCGGAGAGACCATTTGCTGGTTTGCATATTTGCCATTTGCTATTCGCCCACCTCAAGCGGGATGGTTGCTAGCAATGTCAGTGGGTGTATTCTCGGTTTCTGGACGCCCCAAAATTCCACCGTGTAGCTGCCGGCGGAGAGATTACCAACCTCGCCCGTCAGCTCGTAGCCGCAGATACAACGGCACACTTCCCCCCGGTTGGAGGTGATAATGCGCACAGTTCGCGTCTCCGCATCCAACCCTGCAGCCGGCACGATTTTGGCACAACAGGTGTAGGAGATGCGCTGCGTAAAACGGAACCCCGAAGTAGTTGCCTCGATATCAACGCCAACCCACTTTCCCAGTTCCTCTGGCGGAAGGCTCTCATCACATTCCCCTACTTGGTAGGTCAAGGTGGGAGTTGACGCGGTAGCTCGCACTACATTCTCTCCGGTCACCTCCCCAGACCATACTTCGCCAGCCTTTTCATGGTGGAGCGAGAGCGCGCAAACTGGCTCCGGCACGACGGGGCAGACGATCCGTAAACTCCAATCCGCGTTGGTGAAGCGATAATGTGTAGCTCCCAGCAGCCCGGGGGCTGTTACATCTGCGCCATCCCATCCCGGCTCCAATTGTTGCGAGCCAAAACCTGGATAATTCTCATTGAGAAAGGCTAAGGTCGCCTTCTCCTGCTCCCAAATCGTATCGGGGACCTCTCCGGTGGGCCGTTCCTGTGGAGGATTGACGGTCCCGGTGCATATTCGTGCCTGCTCTCCGGAGGCATCCGTATGTACTTCGTATTGCGCATCGCCGGCTTGGAACAGCAGCCGGTAGCCAGGCGTGATGACCATCAAGCAATTTTCGTCTGGCCCAGCGCAGCCCAGACAGGAATTGCGCCAATCCACGGCGGCGATGGAGGTGACCGTCAAACTATCCAGCGGTAGTCCCTCGTGCTTGGAGAGCAACGTTTTGGCTGTTATGATCGCTTGCTCTTTTCCAGTCAGCGGAGCGACGTCCGTTTCCGGTTCCTCGGCAGTCGGCAATGGTGATTCCAGCGGGGATTGCAATGGCGAAATGCCCGTTGGTTCCTCGGTTACTACACTTTGCGCGGTCTCTTCAGTGGCGGTGCAGGCTACAATTAACCACATAATTATCAATAAACCTATCCAGTGATTCATCATTCACCTCCTGGTGATGTTAGTAATTAGTTGCCCTTTAGACGCACTGGTGCGGGTAAAAGTTCCTCCCCAGTGGATATGAACCAATGCCACCTGTCCCTAAGATTGACAAAAGGGCAAGTGCTGCTAGGCTATACGCTTGATTTGGCTGCCTATGGTTCCATGAAACCCTCGATTTATTAGTTATTTTAACTTGGAGGAACAACATGTCCGCTGAGCTACTAACCCGTGTTGAGCAGGATCAAGTACATTTCATAAGTTTGCAGTTTACCGATATTTTAGGCAATATCAAGAGCGTGACGTTGCCTGCAGATCAACTTCCCCGCGCGCTGGATACCGGCATTTGGTTTGATGGTTCCTCGGTAGAGGGGTTCGCCCGTATCTGTGAGAGCGACCGGGTTTTGGTCCCCGACCTCACCACCTATCAAGTGCTCCCGTGGAGCGCGCCAGCCCGTCGCCGCGCGCGGCTCTTATGTGATGTCTACGGGCCAGATGATACCCCCGCCTCCAGTGACCCTCGCAGCGCGCTCAAGCGGATGCTCTCTCAGGCGGCGGAGCTTGGTTATATTTACAACACCGGCCCAGAATTGGAGTTCTTTATCTTTGAGCGCAATGAGTCGTTAAGTATCCATCCCGTTCCTTATGATGTGGTGGGGTACTTTGATTTTTCGCCGCGCGATAAAGCGCAACAGGTACGCAGTGAGATCGTGCTGGCGCTCAAAGCGCTGGGTATCGAGGTGGAGATGAGTCATCACGAGGTGGCGACCGGACAACACGAGATTGATTTCCGTTACGCCGACGCTCTGACTGCGGCCGATAATGCCGTGACGTTCAAATATACCGTGCGTGCCATCGCTGCTTCTCATGATCTCTACGCTAGTTTTATGCCCAAGCCGATTTTCGGCATCAATGGTTCCGGGATGCACGTACACCAGAGTTTCGCCAGCCTGGACGGGGAGAACCTCTTCTACTCGGCTGAGACCCCCGACCACCTCTCCCCTCTCGCCGACTCCTTTGTTGCGGGACAGATGGCTCATGCCAGAGCGTTATCCGCCATCGTCGCCCCCACGGTGAACAGCTATAAACGGCTCACCCCCGGCTATGAAGCGCCTGTGTACATCTGCTGGGCACATCAGAACCGCTCCGCCTTGATCCGCGTGCCTCCGGCGCGACCAGGGAACAAAGCCGCTATGCGCGTGGAACTACGCTGCCCCGATCCGAGCGCCAATCCCTATTTGGCCTTCACCGCGATGTTGGCCGCCGGCTTGGATGGCGTCCGGCGGTCGCTCAAGGCGCCGGAGATGGTCAACGAAGATATCTACCATCTGGATGAAGCCGAACGGCGGCGTCAGAGTATCGAAACCTTGCCTGGCACATTGGCCGAAGCGTTGAGCGCGTTGGAGCAAGATGAGATCATTCAAGCGGCTTTGGGGGAAACTATCATCAAGGCCTTTATGCGCGCTAAGTGGGCCGAATGGGATGAATATCGTATCCAGGTCTCTGCGTGGGAGTTGGAACATTATCTAGAGATGGCGTAAATGGTTTGTGCCCAGGTTGGGTATTTATTTGGAGGTGCTCTTGAATCAACATGAAGTAGAGCTTATCAGCTATCAAGCCGCTGGTGGAGTAGTACTAAACGCGGACCGGAAAAAAGTCTTGCTCCTGGTGCGCTCTCTCGGGAACGAAGTACGTTTGCCTAAAGGCCATGTAGAACCGGGCGAGGCGGCGAGTGACACGTCCCTCCGAGAAATCCGCGAGGAGAGCGGCTATGGCGACCTTGAGATTATCGCTCCGTTGGGGCAACAATTGGTCACTTTTTCCATAGGGGTACGTTCCATTCGCCGGACGGAAAACTATTTCCTAATGCAGCTGCGTCCTGGCTCACTGGTAACTGGTCAAGCGGGGGAGGCGCAATTTTCCCCATACTGGGCAACTTGGGCGGAAGCTCTCACCGAGCTCACTTTTGAGGCGGAGCGCGAGTGGATCCGCCGCGCTCAGCACTATTTACAAACCGAGGCGGGAGGATAAAAACGATGGCTGAACCAACGCTGCTAACCAAAGTTGAGAACATACATCAGCTCCTAGCAAAGACCTACGATCTGTCCGCGTGGCAACCACGCCTTCAACCCGTGGCGGAACTGGTCAATACCATCCTCAGCCAGAATACCAACGACCACAACCGCGATCTCGCTTTCGCGGCCCTGCGTGACCGCTATCCCACCTGGGAGGCGGTGCGCGACGCCCCCCTCGCTGAATTGATTGCCACCATCCGGCCGGCGGGGCTGGCGCCGACTAAAGCCCCGCGTATCCAGGGCGCGCTCCGCCGCATCAGCGCTGCCCGTGGCGAGATGTCGCTAGACTTCTTGCAAGAAATGCCGCTGGAAGAGGCGCGAACTTGGCTTACCGACATCCGGGGCGTGGGGCCAAAAACTGCGGCCATCGTCCTCCTCTTTGCGCTGGGACGCCCGGCTTTTCCTGTGGATACACATGTACACCGCGTCAGCCAGCGGCTAGGTCTAATCCCGGCCCGCACCTCCCGTGAAAAGGCGCATGTATTGCTGGAGGAATTGGTTCCTCCCCAACTCTACTATCCGTTGCACCTGGAGTTAATTGCCCATGGGCGCGCAGTTTGCCAGGCGCGGCGACCACGTTGCGCTCGTTGCCCTTTGTATGAGTACTGTCCCTATAGCGAAAAGGATAAATTCCGATGACTACTAAGAAGAAATCTATTTTCCCTTTGCTAATTTATCAGACCTTGTCAGAACACTGGTCGGTCTTGTCCTTTTGGTTGATGCCGCTGGGAGTAGCTCTCTGGTGGGCTGTTGGCCACAATACGCTCTTAGACAGCCGCTACCGGGGGGCGGCATTCGGTATTTCCATGATTGGCGGAATTTTAACTGGATATTGCTGGTTGCTCCGCCGCGCGGCACTGCGTTGCTATAAAACTCATTTTACTCTTCATGCGCCCTTGTATCCACTGGCTTTTTCCTACCGGCGGGTAAAACTTATCCGCCCGGTGGAATTCTTTGCTATCTTCCCTCCCCAGCAGGAGAAACGCGCACGTTGGCGGCTCTACCAAAAGATTTGGGGGAAAACCGCCGTGGTCATAGACTTGAAAGGTTATCCCGTTTCCTCTTGGTGGCTCAAATTATGGTTCAGCCGTTATTTGTTTTATCCCCAAGAGACGGCTTTGGTGTTATTGGTTGATGATTGGATGGGGTTGACGCGCGAGTTGGAGATACGGAGGGCTGCACTATTGAATCGCTAGGCTCATTAATCAATAAATCGTGATTTCTTAAATACTTTTGTGGAAAATGCAATAAAAACTTATCCTTAATCACGACCCTGACTATAAGAAGTTTTGTGGATAGGGCGGTTTGTTCAAAAATGAGACGGCAGAGTCAAAATGTATCCACTTTTCCACTTAGTTATCCACAGCCCTGTGCCCTATAACTGCCTAGAGTGGATAATGTCACCACTAATTGACGGGGGTGATGCGACCGTTATCCACAACCTGCTTCACGAACCTTAAAATTATCAATTTTTTAAGGTGGAAAGGGCTTTTTGGATTGCTGCTAGCTTAAACTTCTGGTAAAATAAAACCGTGTTGGGAGGGATTCCCCTATGCCAGCATAGTCTCGCCCCTCAGAATCCACGGGCCTGTGAGCATCAAGGATTAATCGGCATATATAAATTATCGATAGGGACTTTTTGTCTCTCTGATTATAGTAGGTGAATAAAAAATATGGCTAATCAAGAACCAGATAGACTTTGGCAAGCAGCCCTGGGTGAACTAGAACTTCAGATGACCAAGGCGACTTTTGATACCTGGTTACGCGGTACGGAATGTTTAGGTATCGAAAATGAGAACGTACTGGTTATCGGTGTCAAGAATGGCTACGCGGTAGAGTGGTTAGAAAATAAGCTTTATGCGGTTATCAAACGCACCCTCTATCGTATCGCCGAAGAAGAGTTGGAGGCGCGTTTCGTGGTATGGGAGAGCAAGCAGCCGTCGGCGGAGCCACTGCCGGCGCTTTTATTGGGAGAGGGAGCAGCGCCGCCAGAGGTGCCAGACCCGGGGCTTTGCGCTGATTACTCCTTTGATAATTTTATCGTTGGGGCGGGCAACCGTTTGGCCCAAGCTGCCTCGGAGGCCGTCGCAGAGGCTCCCGCTCGCGCTTACAATCCACTCTTTCTCTACGGTGGCGTAGGCTTGGGCAAAACGCATCTGTTGCACGCTATCGGTCAGAAATGCTATCAAGCGAAGAGGCACGTCCTTTATATCTCCTCTGAGCAGTTTACCAATGATTTGGTAGAAGCCATCCGCACGCACACTACCGATGCTTTTCGGGGAAAATATCGCAATGTGGAAGTTCTGTTGGTGGATGATATTCAATTCATCGCCGGTAAAGAGAGCACGCAGGAAGAGTTCTTCCACACCTTTAACGCTTTACGGGATAACGGGCGGCAGATAGTCATGACCAGCGACCGCCTCCCGAAGGCTATGGTGACTTTGGAGGAGCGCTTGCGCTCGCGTTTTGAGTGGGGCTTGATTGTGGATATCCAGCCCCCGAATTACGAAACCCGGCTGGCAATTTTGAGCAACAAATCCCGGCAGCTCCATGTAGAGGTGCCTTACGAGGTGTTGGAGTTCATCGCCAGCAATATCGAGCGTAACATCAGAGAATTGGAGGGCGCGCTGAATCAGCTTTTGGCGATGACCAACCTGACCGGGCTGCCCCTAAATCTAGAAACTGTCCAGCATGCACTCGTTGATCTATTGCCCAATCCGCCGGAACTCACTGCCGAAGAGATACTTAAGGCCGTTTCCAGCTTCTACAACTTGGAGCTGGACGATCTGCGGGGAGCGCGCCGCACGCGCCGCATCGCGCTCCCCCGTCAAATTGCCATGTACCTCATACGCGAGGAGACTGATTCTTCATATCCTCAAATTGGGGCCGAGCTAGGCGGACGTGACCATACCACTATTCTCTACGGCTACGAGCGTATTCGCTCGCGCATGGGAGAGAATCCGCAGTTGCGCCGCGAGGTACTTACGCTAAAATCACAACTCTACGAGCGGAATTAATCACCAATTTCAGCACCTGGCAGGGCCTCCGGGGATAATCTCCTCCGGAGGCTCTTTTTGGACTTTGGATAAACCAAACAATCCCGTCTGAAAACGGGCTGTCAAAAATCGCTTATTTTTTCGTAAAATTAGCCATATTTACTTAAATTACGGTATAACAAATTGCAGAATTAGGTTGAATATGCACCTTAACAAAGAAGTTGCAAAATCAGCGAAAGCAGTATAACTCAGGTAATCTAACCTGGAGGTATGTTTATGTCCCCCCTAGCCCAGACAGCAGCGGAAATTCGGACGCACTTGGCCGAAAACTTAAGTTGGCGGTTTGCTGAACGTGACGCTCAGGCGGTCGCGCAAGCCTTGCATAAGGGAGGGTGCGTTTCAGTTTTAAGGCAAAGGAGGGATAATAGCAGCAAACCAGTGAGGAGGAAAGGAAATGACCAAGAGCCAGGCCACAACGAAAGCGGAACTACTCCAGGAAGCAGAAAAGTTGCTAGCAGAACTGCTAGCTTGGCAGACAGCACATCCGCATAGCGATTTTGGGGAAATGGAAACGTTCATTCTGCAATTGCGAAAGCGCTTTGGACAGCGGGTGGCGGAAGCCTGGCTGGAGATCCAGGAAGAGAGGCGGCCGGTGCCCGCGCCGCCGTGTCCGGGGTGTGGGCAAGAAATGCGTAACAAAGGGCAACCCCGCTTGACTT
>JAYELZ010000201.1:0-2132 GCA_034717835.1 Chloroflexota bacterium | reverse complement strand
CCATCACCGCCGCGGCCTCCGTCCGCCCGATGCCCGCCGCAAACGCGCCGAACGCGCCGTAGGTGGGCGTGTGCGAATCGCTGCCGACGATCACCGCGCCGGGCCAGGCGTGTCCCTGCTCCGGCAGTACCTGGTGGCAGATGCCCTCGCCCACGTCGTAGAACGCGGCGATGCCCTGCGCGGCGACGAACTCGCGGATGAGTTTGTGGTTGGCGGCGTAGGTTTCGTTGGCCGCCGGCGTGACGTGATCCAGCACGATGACACTCATCGTCGGATCGGCCACTCGCTCCACGCCGATGCGGCGGAATTTCTGGGAGATGTCCGCCGTGTTATCGTGGGTCAACAACCGGTCGGGGCGCACGGTGACGATCTGTCCCGGCGACACCCGCGCAAGCCCCGCTTTCCGTGCCAGCGCCTTCTCAGCAAATGTTTGTCCCATTTTCAACTCCGTTAAAAGTCAAATGTCGCAAGTCAAAAGTCCCTCAGTTCCGACATTCGACTTTGGACTTTAGACTTTTGACCTCGCCCCGTATTTGAACAGATTCCCTGCTTGATAAATCTCCATTTGCACTTTTGAGAAGGGTTGCGCCTGGAAAGTTCGCCTGTCGTTGAGTCGCAGTTCACCGGTCGTGAAATCCACCCTCAGGGTGTCGCCGCTTTGGAAGGCTGAGGCGATCTCCGTGAGGCCCGGCGCGGTGAGGAGGGGCATACCGCTGTTGATGGCGTTGCGCTTGTAGATTGCGCCGTAGCTCTCAGCGATGAGCGCCACGATACCCAACGCCCGGAAGCAATCCACCGCCTGCTGCCGCGACGATCCCGCACCGAAATTCTGGCCCGCCATCACGATGTCGCCGGGCTGCGCCCGCGACGCGAAATTCTCCCAGCCGGGGAGATTGTCCAGGGCATATTGCCCCATCGCGTCCACATCGGTGATGTGCAAATAGCGGTTATGGAAGATCATATCGGTGTCAATGTCGTCGTAAAGACGGCCCTCGGGGTCGGTGAGCACCCAGAGCCGGCCAGTGATTTGTGTTTCTTTCATCTCTACTTCTCCACACGCACTAGCGGTTGATGAACGGGGCATCTATTGGCAACGCGCTCAAGATAATGCGGCGCACTTGTTCCGCCAATGATAAAGCTGCAACTGCCGTCGCCCGATCCGGCCAGAAGTCGAAATCGTAGCGGGCCATCACCGCGTAGTCACTGGTTTGAATCAAATCGAGGTGAGTAAGTTCTGGTAAAGATTGGATTTCCAGGCACGAATGTTGCAATTCCTCTAAGTCATGGGTTCGAGGGATGTGTAGACCGTGGAAGAGCAGCCAGCTTTTGAGCATTTTCTCAATGGCTTGCTGCGCGTGAAAGCAAGCCGTGTCGTAAGGCCCCGAACCTTCCAACATTTTTCGCACAACCAGTAAATCACTATCAGCCTTAGCCATCCAGCCATGTACCAGATCAGTTTGATTTTTCATACAACAACACCCCCTCGTGAATAGCCGTGGTGATGAATGAGTTGGGAACGTCACGCCACTCCGCAGCCTCTTCCGGCGTCCAAACCACAATATCCTTAGCTAGACAAACTCCCCTCAAGACACGACGATATCTGGCCGCGCGTTTATAGCGTGGTTGGTCAGAAATCTCAATCAGCAAAAGATCGTAGTCACTATCCGGTCTCGCCTCTCCACGGGCGCGAGAGCCAAACAATACAATTTTTTGAGGAGTCCCCGTGGCAAGAATACGCTGCACTATCTCTTCTAATACCTCGTTTTGCACTTTTACTGCACTCATTGCTATCTCCTTGCTGAATAATCTTACTCCGGCTCCGCGATCTCGCCCTTCCGGGCACACCACGCCGCTGTGACGGGGCTGGCGAGGTAGGTGTCGCCTGGCCCTTGTTTGCCAGGGAAATTGCCCCATCGCGTCCACGTCGGTGATGTGCAGATAGCGGTTATGGAAGATCATGTCGGTGTCAATGTCGTCGTAAAGACGGCCCTCTGGATCGGTGAGTACCCAGAGCTGTCCGGTAATGCAAGTAGATTTCATCTTTCCCCCAGAATTTCTCTGCGCAATCGGTTAACCAATTGCGGACTGATCCAGATATCTTGGTCTTCAACTATTTCTGTAAAGTAAAAGGA
>JAYELZ010000200.1:0-2133 GCA_034717835.1 Chloroflexota bacterium | reverse complement strand
TTTCAATCAGCCCGAAGACCAAGCCATGTCTCGCGTGGAAAGATTTGAGCGCGAGGCCAAAAAGAAGTTCATCAACGAGCCGGGGCAGATGAAACTCTTAATTGTGGTGGATAAACTGCTGACCGGGTTTGACGCGCCTCCAGCCACCTATCTCTACATTGATAAACCTATGCGTGACCATGGGCTTTTTCAGGCCATTTGCCGCGTCAACCGCCTTGATAGCCCAGACAAAGAATACGGCTACATCATTGACTATCGCGACCTCTTCAGGAGTCTGGAAACAGCAATCCACGATTACACTTCCGAAGCCCTGGATGGCTATGACCAAGAGGATGTGGCCGGGCTGTTAACCGACCGCCTTGAGAAAGGGCGAGAACGTTTGGAAGCCGCTCGTGAGACCATCAAGGCGCTCTGCGAGCCGGTCGCACCTCCTAAAGGCACTCTGGATTATCTGCGTTATTTTTGCGCTCACGATAACCGCGACAAAGACGCCCTCAAGGACAACGAGCCAAAACGGATTGCGCTCTACAAGTACACGGCAGCGTTAATCCGTGCTTATGCGAACTTGGCCAATGAAATGCCCGCAGCGGGATATAGCCCGGAGGCAATAGCACAGGTCAAGCAAGAGGTGAGGCACTACGAAAAAGTGCGCAGCGAGGTCAAACTGAGCAGCGGCGATTATATTGACCTCAAGGTTTACGAACCGGCTATGCGCCACCTGCTTGATAGCTACATCCGCGCTGAGGATAGTGAGATAATCTCGGCCTTTGATGATATGAGCCTGGTTCAGCTCGTGGTGGAGCGCGGCGCGGCGGCGGTGGCTGAACTGCCTGCGGGCATCCGCAACAGTCCCGAAGCGGTGGCCGAGACCATCGAAAACAACGTGCGACGGGTTATCATTGACGAACACCCCATCAATCCCAAGTATTATGACCGCATGTCAACCCTGCTCGATACTTTGATTCAACAACGCAAGAGCGAGACTCTGGAATATAAGGAATATCTAGCCAAGGTGGTGAAATTAACGCGCCAGGTGGAGAATCCCGCGGCGGGTGGGGGAGAGGCCTATCCCCAGCCCCTCGACACCCCCGCAAAACGCGCCCTCTACGATAACCTTGACAAGGACGAATCCCTAGCCCTAGCCCTGGATGACGCTATCCGCCAGACCAAAAAAGACGGGTGGCGCGGCAATAGAATCAAAGAGCGAGAGATCAAATACGCCATCCACCAGCAAGTAGGGGATGAGGCGGAAGTGGAGCGCATTTTCGAGCTAGTTAGCAGCCAGCGGGAGTATTGAGATGCACCAGCTCAGGGTAAGCGATCTGGTTGTGGACGTTGTGCGCAAGGACATCAAGAATATGCACCTGGCGGTTTATCCCCCTGGGGGACGGGTGCGCGTGGCCGCGCCGCTGCTGGTGGACGATGAAGCCGTGCGCCTGGCCGTGATCTCCAAACTGGCTTGGATTAAACGTCAACGGGCCAGCTTCAAGGGACAGGAACGGCAATCCCCGCGCGAATACGTCTACCGTGAGAGCCATTATTTCTGGGGCGAGCGCTACCTGCTAAACTTGATCTACCGCGATGCCCCTCCCGAAGTCATCATCCACAACAAGACCACCCTTAATCTCTACGTTCGACCTGGCAGCGACACCGCCAGGCGAAAACATGCAATGCAAGAATGGTACCGGCAACGGCTCAAAGAAGCCATCCCGCCGCTAATAGCCAAGTGGGAACCGCTCATCGGCGTGCACGTGGCTGATTGGCGCGTCAAGCGGATGAAGACCAAATGGGGTTCCTGCACCATTGAAGCTAACCGTATTTGGCTGAACTTGGAGTTGGTCAAGAAGCCGCCGCAGTGCTTGGAGTATATCGTGGTCCATGAGCTGGTGCATCTCTTGGAGCGTCTACACAACGAGCGTTTTATATCCTATTTGGATGAGTTCCTGCCGCAGTGGCGGTTACGCAGAGATGAGCTGAATGCGGCTCCGTTGGCGCATGAGACGTGGGAGTATTGAACTTGAGATGCTCTACTGTTACGGGCAGAGATAGCAAAAGTGCCCGAATTTTGGCGTCGTCACGGTGTTCATTTCCTCGTCATCCCTCAGCTAAAGTAAACTTACATTGATGGCGCTG
>JAYELZ010000199.1:0-10839 GCA_034717835.1 Chloroflexota bacterium | reverse complement strand
TAAAGATTCTCCTGGACGCCCTGGAACGGATTCCGAGACGGTTCACCGGCATCACCATCCCCGACGATTTCTACGCCAGCGACGCGGGAATAGATCAGATGGACGCGATTTGCATGGTCCTGATCGCAGCGGGAGAAGAGATCAAAAATATTGATCGCAAGACTGAAGGACGGTTACTGAAACGTTACTCTGGCATAAAGTGGCGTGGCGTGATGGGGGTGCGGGATGTCTTGGCTCACGGTTACTTTCAAGTGAATGCTGCGCAATTGTTCGACATTTGCGAAAACGATATTCCGACATTGATTGAAACGGTCAAAACAATGATCAAGGAAAACAGCTATGCCGATTAAGGTACACACGTGAACGAGACCGCTCTGATTGTACATAGCATTTTGGAGCACTATCCCACCGCGCAGGCGATCTACCTCTTTGGAACGTACGGCACGGTAGACGAGTGGCCCGACAGCGACGTGGATATTGCAGTGCTCCTGTCGCCACAAGAGGCCAAAGCGGCCAGGTTTTTAGCGGTGAGTGATCTGCATTTTGCACTGGAAACCTTGTTGAAGAGAGAGGTGGATTTAATCAATTTGCGTCGGGTACCCACGGTTCTCCAAAAAGAAGTTATTACCGCTGACCGGCGCATTTACCAGGCCGGCAAATATGCCGCCGATGAATTTGAAATGTTGACGCTCTCCTACTATCAAAAACTGAACGAGGAGCGAGCAGAGATAATAGAGGACGCTTTGGCAACCGGGAGGTTTATTATCTGATGAATGATATTGTGCTGAACAAAAAAGAGAGCATTGAACGGTGCATAAAACAGATTCGCGTCTACTACGCCTCACCCACTGCTATCCCTTTTGAACAAGACCATCTGAAGCAGGATGCGATTGCCGTGAACCTGCAACGCGCCTGTGAGCAATGTATCGATCTGGCAAACCACACCATCAAAAAGAGAAAACTCGGCCTACCGAAAGAATCCAGAGAAAGTTTTTGGCTGCTCGCTCAAAGTGAGATCATCCCCCGTGCTCTCGCGACCAATCTCGGAAATATGGTGGGTTTTCGCAACACGTTAGTACATCAATATCAGGACCTTGACATCCAGTTGCTGGTGGATGTGATCGAGAAGCACCTGGATGATTTGATTGACTTTACCAATTTTATCGTCAAGGAGTTCGGAAGTCTAAAGTCTCAGGTCTAAAGTCTCAGGTCTAAAGTCTCAGGTCTAAAGTCCGAAGTCCAAGACGGGCAGAGTAGCCACCCCCACCAGCGACCTTAGCGATCATGCGCATGCATTCGCAGTTCACGCTACTATGCAGGTCCAACCGAGGTGCAAACACTCAACCCCGGCAACCACATCGTGGAGATAAGAGCTCAATATATGCCTCCGGAGAAGCGCCAGTGGCGAGGAAAACGAATTGCGAAGCATCAAGCATTTAGCAATTGCTCAACCTCTCGAATCAGAAACGGCAAGTTGGGTTTTGAAAACGAGAGGTCAGGCGCGGGGATGCGATGATGCTTGATATCTGGGGGGATGTGCTTGTGATGGGGATAGGTGGCGGCCAATGCAGGGTCGTTGGGATGGGCCTGGGGATCGTACCAATACAGTTTTTCATCTCCGCGCCAGACCTCATAACCGTAACGAGATAGTTGGGGCGGGGTGTGATCAAATCGTACTACTTCTCGCACAGTCAAACGGAAACCGGCGCAAAAGCGCAATTCCCCTTTGACTGTAGCTACATTACTGGCCTGACGAATGACGATCAATGTAGAAAATTGAATAGTGGAAAAGTCGTCCTGCAGTGCATAAATGAACAGCTCATAATCTGCTAATGTGTGACCTAGCATGATGTATCTAGGCTGCTACTGGCTGGATGATGCTAGCAAACGAAGGTTGTTCCCGGAAAAGCGGTTGCAGAGCTTTTGTGTATGCTTGTTGCCGATCACACCAAACTTCGTAAAGCCCGGCCCATTCTTCGAAATCTAATACCCAGGCATCGTTCTCAGGTTCTACACCAGTATTGTATAGCTTGTAAAAAGTGGGGGACATCACGCCATACTTGCGTTCAAAACGCTCAAGCGTATGGTTAAGCCGGTGAATATCTTGTACCAGGACAGCAAGTTTCAGCATGTTATCTCCTCTCATTTGTGATTTTGAAGCTACAAATATATTATACTGGCGCTGGCAAGTTGGGGCAAGCCTGCGAGCTCGCTGGCAGTCTCGGAAATATGGTGGGGTTTCGCAACACGTTAGTACATCAATATGATGACTTGATTGACTTCACCAATTTTGTCGTCAAGGAGTTCAGCCACTGAGGTTAGGGGCACAAGCGCAGGAGAAGCAGAGACTGATTCAAGCACCTACCCATCGAGAGCCAACACATCCGGGGGAGATGTTGTTGTGAGAAGAGCTACCCTCCAAAGATATGCACGGCGGAAGCTTTGAAGGAGAGGTAGATCTCGCGCCCCACGTGCAAGCCCATTTCTTCCAAAGAGCGGCGGGTGATGACGCAGGTGAACTCCGGCGGTATGGAGACTGTCACGGCGATGTGCATACCGCGCTCCGCAATCTCCACGATGCGGCCCCGGAAGCAGTTCCGTGCGCTGGAGTGCAACGGTTCCTCGGAGAGGACGATATCTTCGGGACGCACGGAAGCATGCACCCGCTCGGTCAGCTCGGTCAGCACAGCAATATCTATCGCGGGAAGTTGCAAATGGCTGTAACCATTATCCAGATGCCGGAGCTCCCCGGCGAAGATGTTGCGCGCGCCCACAAACCGGGCCACAAAACGGGTCGCCGGCCGCCGGAAGATTTCCTCTGGCGGCCCCACTTGCACCAGTTGGCCCTCGTTCAAGACAGCGATGCGGTCGCCTAACGCTACGGCTTCCTCAAAATCATGGGTGACGTGAATGGTCGTCGTCCCCAATTCCCGGTGCAGCCGCGCTAACTCGCGCTGCAAACTCAGGCTTGTTTCGGGATCCAGCGCGCTCAACGGCTCGTCCAAGAGAAGGAGCCGCGGCTTGACAATCAGGGCGCGGGCCAGGGCCGCTCGCTGCTGCTCGCCGCCGCTCAAGGTGCGGGGAGCGCGGTGCAGCAGCTCGGCGATCCCCAGCAGCTGCGCCAGCTCCGCCACCCGCTCCGCGATCGCGGCCGCTGGCTCTCCGCGCAAGGTCAATCCAAAGGCGATGTTCTGCGCTACGTTGAGATGCGGAAAGAGCATGTAATCCTGGTAGACAAACCCGATTCCGCGCCGCTCCGGCGGCAGGGCAGAGAGGTCTTCTCCCGCCAAAAGGATGCGCCCGCCCTCGACAGGATGCAGACCGGCGATGCTCTCCAGTAATACGGTTTTTCCAGCCCCAGTTGGCCCCAGAATTACGTAGTATTCACCGTCAGCGACTTCCAGATTAAAATCTTGCAGGTAAAAATCCCCTAAATTAACCGCCAGCTTTTGAACCACCAACGCGTTTTCCGCTAAAACGTTCATACAGTACCTCGTTTCCGCGCGGTGAGGCGGAGCAAGACAAAAACCGCCAGGCAGATAAGGATCAGCAGCGCGGCGACGGGCCGGGCGTAGTGCAGGCCAAAGGACTCAAAGCGTTCGTAGATGAGCACGGGCGCGACCATCGGATGATAGACCAAGATGACGACGGCCCCGAACTCGCTCAGGCCACGCGCCCACATCAGGATGATTCCGGAGAGGATGCTGTGCCACGCCAGGGGAAAGGAAATGCGCCAGAAGGCTTGCCAGGGAGAAGCGCCGAGGGTGCGGGCGACCCGTTCCAGGCGCGGATCAACGGCCTCGAAGCCTTCGCGCGCGGCGTTGACCAAAAACGAGAGGCTGACAAAGAGCAAGGCGATGACGATGCCAGGAAAGTTCGAGACGAAGCGGATGCCCACGCGCTCGAAGAGCCGCCCCAACCACATCCGGCGACCAAAGACCATCAGCAGCGCGATGCCGGCGGCGGAGTGCGGCACGACGATGGGCAGGTCAATGAGCCCTTGGACCAGCTCCTGGCCGGGGAATTCGACGCGAGCTAACATGTAGGCCAATGGCACGCCCAAGAAGAAGGCGATCGCGGTAGCCAAAAAGGAAGCGTAGAAGGTGCGTAGAATCGCGTTGCGCACCTCGACCTCCAACAGCGTCTCCCAAAGCAGGGCCGGGGAGGAGGCGGTGACTGTTTTGAGGAGCGGCCAGGCGATGAACAGAATCAGCAACGATCCGAGAACGACGAACGAGGCGCGCATTTTATCGGCAAATAAGGCTCTCATATCCACTCCGAAGATAGTTAAAAGTCGAAAGTCGAAAGTCAAACGACAGAACACGCAATATTAGCTCGGGCCGGTCTCCTGACCGTGCCCGTTCTATTCGTTATTTGACCACCGTTTGCAGCGTCTCCGGCAGCGATTCTCTATTGTCGCTGACCGGCGGCACGATAGGCGGTTGGCCTTGCGCCTCCATGATCGCCTGTCCCTCCGGCCCCAGCAGGAATTTGACGAACTCAGTGGCTAACTTCGGGCTGGGTGCGTCATTGGGAATGGTCACGCCATAGACGATGGGCTTGCCGGTCATCGTCATGGTCTCGCCCGGCTCCTTGCCCGCAATCTCTACCGTCGCCTGGCTGTAAAAGTCGGCCTGCGCCACCTGACTTAGATTAATCTCGTCCGGCAATTCGACGAATTTCATGCCATGCTGCACGGCCACCGAGCGATATTCCCAGGCATAGTCCATGTCGCCCGATTCCAGGAGCGCGATCAACGTCACCGACTTGGGGCGCACGTTCTCCGGCGGGCAATGCTCCTCCAGTTGCGCGTTCAATCCGGGGACTCCATAGTGCGCCTCGGCCAGTTGCCAAACCAGCAGCGTGCGATATCCACAGGGGTCGGCGTCGGGGTCAGAGTGACCATAGATCACGCCATCGCGGGTGAGTATCTCGTACCAATTATCACTGTTAATCTCAGAGGCATGTTGCGATTGCTCAGTGTAAGCGATCACCATCGTGTTACGGGCGAAGCGGACGTTCCAGTCGGCAAAGTCGGGGATCAGCAGCTTGTCAATGACCGTGTAGTCAGCCGACATCATCACGTCAGCCTCGCGGCCTAGCTCGCTGATCTTGCGGGCGGCGGCGTTGCTCCCCGAAGCCTCCGTCTCGAAGATCACGTCGGGATGCTCTGCCTGGAACGCCTCGGTCAGCTCCTTCATCGGCACGGTCAGACTCCCCGCGTGGAAGATGGTCAACGTGCCACTCAAGCCTTCTTCAGGTTGAGCCGGAGCACAACCCACCAAAAAGATTACCAATAACCCTAAAAACATAAACTTACGCATTCAAATCCTCCGTTTAGCTAGATTAACATAATCTGCTCTCCTTCCCCAATAAAAAAACGGCGTCTCTGTCTGGGAAACAGAGACGCCGTTATAGAGCTAAAACGGTTGTTCTCCTTACCAAACACGGGAGGTAAGGCCGTTTTCGGCCAGACCCTAACGCCCAGTCACCGTGGAACAAAGTCTTTAGGTGAACATGGGTCGGAGAGCTATTCACTTGTTAATTAAGGGACATTATATCAAAGGCGAAAAAAAGGACAAGCAGGCGGCAGAGGCGGCAGGACAACCCCCACGCAGCCGGCGCGCGCCGGCCCATCTCCAGTCGCTGTATAGCAACAGCGGTATCATTGAGCGAGGCTCTTCTTCTTACGCTCTACTGGTGGTACTTTTTAGAGAGGAGGAGGGCCGTAGCCCTCCTCCTTATTTCTTTTATGCTGCTGCCCGTTGTAACGTTGTTACCGGCGCGGGAAGCGGCGTAACACCTCAATGGCGACCGGCAATGGCGTGCGATCCCCGATCTCCAGCTCGGATTGGGGCTTGGGCTGGCGGCGCGGCGTGACTAAGACAGAGAGCCGCGTGCCACGCTTCTGATAGCGTTGTTTAACGTAAGCTTGCCCCAGTTGGCGGCCCTCTTTATCAATGGCGCAGCTGGTGACTTTGCCGACGACTTTACCTCGGCCGCTTACTACTGGATCGCCAGGTTGCGGCATTGGTCCTTTTTCCGGGATGCTGAACCGGACCACTTTGGCTTTGCGCTGCGCCTCGTGTTGTAAGAAGGCCGCGCGTCCGACGAAGAAAGGCTTGTAGGTCTTGGCGTAGACGCCGAAACCGGCATCGCCCATCGTGAGATTAAGATGCCCGGCCATCTCATGGCCGTAGAGCGGCAAGCCGGCTTCCATGCGTAGACTATCGCGCGCTGCCAGTCCGCAGGGTTGGATGCCGAAGGGTACTCCTATTGCCAGCAGTGCTTCCCAGAAGGCCACTAGTTTGTCCGGATGGACAAAGAGCTCGTAAGCCACGCGCTCGCCGGTGTAGCCGGTACGACTAACTATCAGATCAAAGTCGCCCAGAGTGACTCTAGTGATACCTGCCCACGGCAATTTCTTGACGGCGGCCAGCTCCTCCGGCGTGCCGCTCAGAGCCAGCAAAATCTTCCGTGAGGCCGGCCCCTGCAAAGCAAGCTCGGCACGCATATCTTCTCCGGCGGAGGGAGCGCGCAGATCGCGCAACACCACGCCCTCCGGGCTGGCCCATTTGGCCCAGGGCCGTTGGGGATCGATTAGGACCTCACCGTTGAGCACGGCGTTGATCCAGGCCCAATCCTTATCGTTGTTGGAGGCGTTGACAACCAGCAAATAATGTTCTTCCGCCATACGATAGACCATCAGGTCATCCACCGGAATGCCCTCCACGTCGAAGAAGGCCGTGTACTGCGATTGACCAATTTCCAGAGTGTCCACGTCGTTGACTAACATCAGGTTGAGGAAGGAAGCCGCCTCTGGCCCGGCAGCGTCCCAGCATCCCATGTGACTGACGTCAAAGAGACCGGCTGCCTCGCGCACGGCTAAATGTTCCTTGAGGTTACTGCTGTACCAGACCGGCATATCCCAGCCGCCGAAGGGCACCATGCGTCCGCCCAACTTGCGATGGACGGCGTGGAGGTAGGTCTTACGGAGTGGCGCATCCTCTGGCTCTTGCCATGCGAACTGGGGTAGCGGCTCCCCGGCCGGTTCCAGGCGCGAGTGCGCTCCGATGAAGTAGGGTTTAGCGAACGGGCCGCTCTCCGGTTCCAAGTCCGTGGCCGGATTTGGTGCAGTGCCCAAATCGCGCACTGAACGCAAGAAGGGTAACTTCCCATAGACGTCGTCCGTGGCGACATGCGCATCCACCAACTGGCGTAACCACGCCAACACGTAGGCGGCTGGCTTCGTGAGCACATCCAGGTAGTAGCTCTCCTTATCCACGCGAGTGAGCAACCCGGCGGTCAGTACCTCGCCGTTGGCGGCTAGCAGCGTGATGGGGCGTGCTTCGCCGTCCACCATATTTGCGGTGTGGGAGGGAGTCAGCCAGTCAACGAACGATTTGGCATCCGCGCCCGCTAATTCCAACCGCTCGTAAGCGCCGTCGCCACACAACTTATCGGCGAGGAAGTAGAAGTGCGGGTAGCCGCTCTCTATCTTCTCCTCACCAGGGCAGAATTCCGCCGTCAGCTCGGCGATCTCTTGTTTCACTTCTTCCAGGAGTTCAAAATCAATCCGCGCCAGATAACCTTTACGTCGCCGCCAAGTGGTGACGAACGGTTGGGCGCCCTGGAGCAATTTGGCAATGGCGTGCGCAATACGTTTCATCTCCGGCTCTCTCAACCCGCGCTGCGTGATCCAGGGTGTGCCCAGGCGCACGCCAGAAGGGTAGGCGGCGGTGGTATCGCCGGGGATGGTGTTACGATTGGCAACAATGCCCACCAGGTCTAGTAAATTCGCGGCCGCGTCGCCCATCAACGGGGTACCATCAGGGGACTGGACGCACTTGCAATCAATGAGGAGCATGTGGGAATCAGTGCCGCCGTAGGGCACGCGGATCCCTTCCTCCTCCAACGCGGCAGCTAAGGCGCGGGCGTTGGCGACCGTCTGCTCTTGCAATGCCTTGAACTTATCCGTCTGGGCCATCTGCATGGCTACGGCTACTCCCGCGATAGTTTCCAGATGCGGGCCGCCTTGCAATCCAGGGAAGACGGCGCGGTCGATTTTGCGGCGCAACTTCTTTTTATGCGTGATGATGACTGCGCTGCGCGGCCCGTCCAACGTCTTGTGGGTGGTGAAAGTCACCACATCGGCGATCCCGACCGGGTTCTCGACCACCCCCGCCGCTACTAATCCGGCAATGTGGGCGATATCGGCGAGCAGGTAAGCGCCTACCTCGTCGGCAATCTCGCGGAACTTCTGCCATTCGATGTGGCGTGGATAGGAGGTGAAGCCGGCGATGATCATCTTGGGTTTATGTTCCAGCGCCAACGCGCGGATGTCGTCAAAATTCAGCCGTTCCGTTTTGGTATCCACTGTGTAGTGAATTGCATTGTAGGTATGGCCTGAATAGGCGACTTTGCTGCCGTGCGTCAGGTGTCCGCCCACGTAGAGCGAAAGCCCCATCAGCGTATCGCCAGGTTCCAAGAGCGCGTGTTGCACGGCGGTGTTAGCGGGCGCGCCAGAAAGCGGCTGGACGTTCACGTAGAGCTGGCCGGCGGGAATACCGTTGCCGAAAATCTCGGCGGTGCGCCGGCGGGCCAGAGTTTCTAGGACATCCGCGTATTCCACGCCCTTGTAATAGCGCGGGTCACTGTAACGCCGGAAATGTCCCAGTCCCAGCTCATAATCCAAAATCTGCGTTTCACTCCAGCGCCGCGTGCGCTCATGCGGATAACCTTCGGCGTAGATGTGCGAGAAAACTGAGGAGGTCGCCTCGTGTACGGCTGCTGATTGCAGCGATTCCGAGGGGACCATGACTAATTTGCGGGCCTGGCGCTCGGTCTCATGCGCCACCAATTCGGCGAGCGCGGGATCTACTTGCTCCAATGGCTCACGGAAGAGAAAATCTTTCATCATGCTACACTCCTTTGATTTAATTCAACCGGTTGCTAAAATTACTAGTAAGCTAGACTATAAGCGCGTTCGTCCTAAAAAGCAAGCGCTAATCGGATGAATAGAGTTGGCATTCGTCACCATTTTAGCCGTTAGCGGTTAGCCGTTGGCCATTAGCTGTTAGCCTCTTTCTCTTTTGCTAAAGATTCGCTATACTATGTGGGAGAAGATGATTGACTCTACCGAAAAAACAAGATTTTCAAAATAGCTTTCAGAAAATTAATTTCTTACTTAGCGTCTGGGCGTCTTAGCGGCAAGCTATCTTATTTCAGTGGGGTCGTGATTTAGTATCTGATAAAGTGAGGAGGGAAACATGGATAGTGTATGTTTAGTGGATACTCTACGAGGAGAAATAAGTCAGACTATGGGCTGTACCGATCCGGTCGCGATTGCGTTGGCCACGGCGCGAGCGCGAGAAGAGTTGGGCCAACGACCAGCGCGGGTCGAGATTACCGTTAGTCCCAATATCTACAAGAATGCCACGGCGGTAGGCGTACCGGGCGCCGAATTGCGCGGCATTCCCATTGCGGCGGCATTGGGTGCGGTGGTGGGCCAGAGCGCGCGGAAATTGGCGCTGCTAGATGGAGTTACTGCGGAAATGAGAGTGGCGGCGGAGACGTTGGTGGCTAACCAGGCGGTTACAGTTGCGGTGGAGGATTCCCCACCGGATGTGCTCTACATCCAAGCTCGCGTTAGCTCTGCCGAGGCGAGCGCCTACGCCGTTATTGCTGGGGATTACGATAACTTCATTGAAGTGGGACGCGACGACGCAGCGACTTACTCGATGCCACTGGCTGCCGGCAAAGAGAGCGCCGTTCGCTGGGCAGACGTGACCTACGCGGAGGTTTGGGCCGCTATTGAGGAGACAGCGCCGGCAGAGTTCGGTTTTCTAGTTGCAGCCGGGCAGATCAACCAGCTCGCCGCCGAGCAAGCGTTAAAGGATCCTACTCTGAAGTTGGGGAATGCTCTGGCGAGCGCTTCGGCGCCGCTGCCGGCTCCTTTTAACATGATCCAGCGGGCACAGTCCTTAGTTGCAGCGGCTACCGAGGCACGGATGAGCGGCGCGCGCGTCCCGATCATGGCCGTGGCCGGCAGCGGCAACCAGGGCATCAATAGCCTTTTAGGGGTACTGGCCGTGGCGGAAGTGTTGGCGAGTACCGAAGAATCCTTGGCCCAAGCCCTGGCTTTGAGTGTAGCTACCACCTCATTGATTAAACATCACGCTGCCCGGATGACCGCTTTCTGCGGCGGCGCGGTTGCCGCTTCCGCTGGGGTAGCGGCCGGCGCCGTCTTACTGCTGGGTGGGGGGTATCCAGACGTGGTCAATGCCGTACAATCTGTCCTGGCCGCGCTGGCGGGCATGATCTGTGATGGCGCGAAGGAGTCTTGCGCCTACAAGATCAATGTGGGGGTGGGGTGTGCCGTCCAACAAGCCTACCTCGCCTATCAAGGAGTTTATATTCAAGGTCCCATGGGATTAGTGGGAAAGAGCATTGATGAGACCTTTATCAACTTGGGCCGTCTAAACAACGAAGGCTTGGCCGCAGCAGATCACCTGATGTTGGAGATCGTTCAGGCGTGCTAAAACCAGGTCAGATGGGAAACAGTGTATAAGGAGGTTAAGATGCTGAAAGCCTTACCGGTAGGAATATCTACTTTCAAAGATATTATCGAGGGCCAGTTTCTGTATGTAGATAAGACACGAGATATTTACGAACTGGTCAAGTATCCCAAAGGGGTCTATTTCCTCTCGCGCCCGCGGCGGTTTGGCAAGAGCCTGCTGCTCTCCACCTTGAAGGAAATCTTCGAGGGACACCGCGAACTGTTTGCCGGGTTGTGGATCTATGAGAGCGCTTACCAGTGGGAGAAGTATCCGGTCCTCA
>JAYELZ010000198.1:0-2177 GCA_034717835.1 Chloroflexota bacterium | reverse complement strand
CATTGCAAGATTACAAAATTCTCTTCAAAATACTGGTCACCTGGTGAATGAGAAATTGCAGCAAAAAAGAGAGGAGGAGGAGCACCAGCGCACAGAGAGGTTGCCCGTAAGGGCGCCTCTCTGTGGTGGTACTGAAATGTAAAGGGAGTTAGAAGAATGATAGTTGCTCGGCGGCCGTTTGTGCCGCCAGGGTGAGCAGTAATTCGCCGAACTCCGTAGGTACAGTCACTGGTTCACGCTCCGCGTGAGCGGTGGCGCTGCCCATGACCGAACTGGTGGTCGTGACCTGAAGACGATCCGCGAAAACCCCTTCCAGGGTCGCGGAATTAACATCTTCATCTGCGAGCGCGGAAGCCAGCATTTGACTGGCGAAACTACCCGCATTCGTAGGCACTAACGCACCCGTGACTTGATCGCCGTAGAGCAGCTGCGCGGCCTGCATCTTGCGGCCTTGCAACGAGACGGCGCGCTCCTCGTGGGAGCCTTTGGGGTTGTGGTCGGTGTAGACGGGGAAGATGACTTTGACCGGTTTATCCTGTGTGAGCCGATAAACCCGCCGCATGGCCTGCCACATGGTGGTCAGGACATAGGTCAGCTCGTAGAAGACGACGGTGGAGAATTGGATTAGATCCAGGCCGGTCTTGACCAGCTCTGGATTGCAGATTAATATATCTACTTGCCGGGCCTGACGGTTTACCCAGGCTTCACGTTTGGTAGTGCTCACGCTGGAGGTCAGAACTTTAGCGCGGAGACCGGCGTCCCCCAAAATGGAGGCCAAGCGTCCCGTGATGTCCCGCGTACCTGTCTGTTCCAGGAAGAGCAGCACCTTACGCCCGGCGGCATATTCCGCCGCCACGAAATTGCGGAGCCATTGCTCTTTAGGCAACAACTCATCCCCGCTGACTACTGCGGGCAAATCTTTAAGTCTTCTCCGCGAGATGACTTTACCATCTTCATCGCGGAAAACCTTCCTGACCACCTCGTCCCGAAACCCCGAATTGGGGCGGGACATGGCCCATTGCAGCCAAGTGGAAAGATAGCGATGATCCTCACGCGCCAACCTGAGCAAATACGAATCCATGCTCTTGTATTGCTTCTCCTGCGCGGCGGACATGGGGATGGGCACGATTTCCTCGGAGTAGGGCGGTAGTTCTGTGCCCATGTCCTGCAAGGTGAGAAAAATCGTATTGCCAATGAGATACTTCAGAATCGCCGGAGAAACGCCCGGTAACTCTTTGGTATAGGTGCGCCGTTTCGCAGTCGCGTTGGACGCACTGTATCCATCATCGGATTTGATTTCGTGGTAGATTTTCTTCTCTAAGACCCCGTAATCATGTACCCATTGCTGGGCACCTTGATAGCCGTATTCCTCGAAAACACGCGGGTAGAGACGGCCCAGAGCATAGAAGAGCGATTTTGAGTAGCCGTTGTAGAGCGTGCCGGTCATCCCTATGACTTCGGGGATGGCGGTAGCCAAGCGATGCATGGCGATGCCGCGTTCGGTGCTCTCTCCCTTGTACTCATGTAGCTCGTCTACCACTAAGAATTGGAAGAAATTTTGATAATGGTCCTTGATGTAATCCGCGATACTCCACTTCTTATACCGCGCCCCAAACTCGATAAGTGTGGTGCCACAGCGTGGCGCTGTGAGGTGCTCCGGAGCGGGAACCGCGTGCAGACCCTCGCCCTCAGCATCGTTCTCTATTTGGAATTGGTGATATCCATTGACGGTGGGTGCTTGCTGCTGATCGACCCAGAGCCAGACGGGTTTACCCTGCTGATCCAAGTACCGCTCGCCAGTTTCTTTATCCATGGCCCAGCCCGAATACGGGCGGGTGCAGCGGAGCGCTTTGCGCTCAAAAGCACGAAAGAAAGTTACTGGTATCGGGTCCTCGTCCTGCCGTGGTTGTTCATAATGTACATAACCACAGTGCGGACAGACGGGATAAGCCCTGGCCGCCTGCAATACTTTCTGGCGCGCTTCCGCGACGTGACGGCGGAAGTCAGCTAAATGCGCTTGAATATTGGTGGACGGATGACGGAGTTGCTGACGTAACTCCCGATAGGTCTGCATTAGTTGTAAGTATTTCTCGCGTCCCTCTCGTTCGTTGCTGGGAACGCGATAGCGCGTCGCTACTGCTCCTGCCCAGCCCGGCCCGGCTTTGGCACCGGTGGAG
>JAYELZ010000197.1:0-2185 GCA_034717835.1 Chloroflexota bacterium | reverse complement strand
CACTCCGTCCCCTGCCCCATCGGTGACTCTCTTGCCAGTGGTGGACTTTGGGACGGTGGCGCTCGGTGAGGCTGCGTCTTCCCAATCTTTTAAGATCACCTTTCCGGCTGGTGAGGAGGCCACCCTCAGTACCGATGCCCCGTGGTTGCGCGTTTATCCTCGAAATGTTAAACAGCGGGGCAGTCGGGTTACCGTCACCTTGGATACCACCCGTCTCCAGCCGGGTAAATTGCAATTGGGCGGCAACTGGTTCAGGCGTTGGACCGGCTGGCATACCTGCCAGCTGGTCCCTGTGGAGCGGGATACCCACGCGCACGTGGCGATAGAATTGAAGGGGGGGGGACAACAGCGATTGACGGCTAACGTCACCGTCGTTCCCAAGCCCTGGCAGGTGCGACTCGGTTGGGCGATGACTGGCGGAGTTATGTTATTGGAGACGGCGGCAGCGGGCGGTATGGTGTTGTCGTTGGCGGCGGCGATTTTTTAAGACCTCCGAGGTCTCTAGTAAGAGATTCGTAGGCACAAGATATGCCGCATTGACCGAAAAACTATCGAGCAAGGACCTCGTGAGACCTCGGAGGTCTGGGCGTTGTTTATCTGAACCGTATTGATTTCAGAGGGAGATAAGATGTCTACAATTACTTGTCCGAGATGTGGCGAACAAAACCGGCGTGAAGCGAAATTTTGTCATTACTGCGGGGCCGATCTTTCGCCTACTCGAGCGCAGTCATGGGTGTCTGTCGATACGAGCAAGCCGACCCGCTCGGTCTCCGCTATTTTATCCGGCGCGTGGCAGAAGATAAAACACTATCTGATGGAATCTGAGCCAAAAACGCTCTTGCAACCCTCTACCAGGCAGTTGCCTCCCGCTGAGCCGCAGACACAACACCCACCGGCTGCCGTGAAACAGCGTCCCGTCCCGACCCCGGTACCGGGTACAGCCGGCTCACTGCCCCCGTTGCTTGTGGGAGGGAGACTGAACAAACGGTATAGCATCACCAGAATACGCGGGTTGACCTATTCCACTTACTACGACGCGCTGGACCTCATTTGTCCAGCCTGCCAGACCCTGCACCCTGCTGCGCCTCCCGACGGCCTGTGCTCTCAATGCCACACTCCCCTGATACCGGTGTTGATCCACGAACGCAGCGGGCGTCTCGGCGGCACTCTTTCCGGCGATGATGTGCAACGGTTGCTGCGCTTTAGCGCCGACCAGACCAACATCCTTCCCCATTGGAATATTCTGCAATACCAGGCGCGCACCTATGCCGTGGTCAAGCACCCCGGCCAGTGGGGCGTGCTGGTGCGCGGGCGACGACAGCGTTCGCTCGACGAGTCGCTCGCCGGCGCCGTCCAGGTAGGACAAGCCCTGGTTTACCTGCATGGTCACGGCTTTGCTCACTCTGCAGTGGGCAGCGCAAGCCTTGAAAGCCTAATTGTGACCGGTGGAGGTATGGACGTCAAACTGGCCGACTTGAGCGCGTGTGTTGCGCTATCATCCGGCGATGAGCAGGCTATACGGGCGCAGATCAACCGCGACGTCGTTTTTTTGGGCAACTTGCTCTTCTACCTGGCTACCGGCAAGGAACTGTCGCGCAGTGAAATTGAACTTGCCCCGCCGGCGTTGCGTCCCTTCGTCGAGCGGGCGATGCATGGACAGTATGCTTCTGTGGGCGACATGTTGACCGATTTCGAGCTCTTGCCATCTACTCCTCTCCTGTCCCGTTCCCTCAAGCCTTCTCACGGGCAGGCGACTCACCCGGGACGCAAACATACCCGTAATGAGGACGCTATCGTCACCTTCACCTTCGATAAGGAGCAAAAGGGCCGCTCGGTGCCGGTAAGCTTCTATCTGGTGGCCGACGGGATGGGAGGGCACGACGCGGGCGACGTCGCCAGTCGCACCGTCAATGAAGTCGTGACCGACTGGATCATCAAGACCAAAGTGCTGCCCGACCTACGGAAAGCGACGCGCAAACTGACGACTGAGAATGTACCGGCCGAGTTATTGACGCGGGCCATTCAGCAGGCTAACGAGATGCTTTTGCGCCGGGGGCAGGCGAAAAGCAGCGATCTGGGGTCTACTGTGACAACGGCGCTGGTCATCGGGAGCATGGCGACTATCGCCAGCGTCGGTGACAGCCGCACTTATTTGCTGCGAGCGGGACGGCTGAAGCAGATCACC
>JAYELZ010000196.1:0-2211 GCA_034717835.1 Chloroflexota bacterium | reverse complement strand
TTGAGCGACGATGACTGGCCCACCAGCCTCTCTACCAGCAGCGTCGGGTCACTGGCGCCCTTTGCCAGCGCCACGTTCCAGATTTCGGTGACGGTGCCCAGCGGGGCTTGCGGCAAAACATTCGATCAAGCCAACGTGACGGCCCAATCGCAGGCGGAGCCTTCTGTTTCAGCCACCTCTGCCTTTACGACTGAGGTCACAACCTCCTCCGCCATGCGGCTGACTCCCGCCAGCGATAGTCGAACTGGCAACCCCGGCAAGACAGTCACCTACACCCTCAGCATCTATAACGACGGCAATATCACCGACACCTACAATCTGACGAACACCGTTTCTGCCTGGCCCGTCTCCTTCTCCACCAACCCGGTGGGACCGGTAGCCCCCTTTAGTCAGCAGGATTTCGAGGTTTACGTCACCATCCCTTCTACGGCTACTAATGGCGCGCAGGACGTGATAACGGTCACGGCCTCGTCTGGAGACTTAAGCGCTCAGTCCGTGTTGACCACCATCGCCACCACGCAAACCATCACGCGGGGCGTGGAAATCGCGCCGCCAGTAGCCAGCGGCAACGGTGCGCCGGGCAGCGTGGCAAACTATACCCTGACCGTCACCAACACCGGCAGCATCACCGACAGCATCACTTTAAGCGCCAGTGGTAACAGCTGGTCTACCACACTCAACCCCACCTTTGTCTCGTTACCCAGTATGGGACAGGCCACGGTTAGCGTCAACGTCACCATCCCCTCCGCCGCGACGGCGGGCATGAGCGACACCGTCACCATCCAAGCGACGGCCACCGGCGTCTCCGATTCGTCATTGCTGACGACGACGGCGATCAGCAACTATCGTATCTACTTACCTTTGGTGACAAGGAACTACCCCTAAGTACCCCTAAACGCAAGCGCGTCCGGCGTTTTGCAAGCGCCGGACGCGCTTATCTTTTACACCAACCAAATTCGGAATCCTCAGCTCACATTGCCGTGGGCATTCCCGCGCGGGCGACTCACCACAATTCCAGCCGCCGGATGCGTTCTTCCTCCGTAAGGGGGTTCCCATCTTCGTCCACGGCGAGGATGGCGCCATTCACGGCGCGCGCGCGGATCTTCCCTCTGGCGAAGCGATTGCGTTGCAACTGCGGCGCGTCCAGCAGGCCCGCCTCGACGGCGTGAGCCAGCGTCGCGGGATCGCTCAGCGGGTCTGTGCTGGAGTCCTTTCCCAGGCGGCGAATGGCTGTGATGAGGACCTGCGCCTCGACGACCAGCTCCTCCACACGGGTCTGGATTGTGGGGTCAATGGTGAGGTCAGGCTGCCCGGCGATAGCCGTCTCGATGACTTGCTGGGCCATGAGGGCCGATTCGATGACCTCATCGGCGGTGGCGGCGTGATCGGCCTCGGTGTAGCCGACGACGTGGACGAGGACGGGATGGAGCGCCATCTGCAAGTAGACCGATTCCGCCAGATGGGCGCGGGCGCGGGCGGTGTTGACAGGATAGCTGAGCAGTCCCGTCCGTGTCTGTCGCCAGATGTGGAAGGTATCATTGCTGAACGCCTCGGCCACGCGAATTTGGGCCAGAGCCTTGGCCAAATCCATGCGATTGGAGAGTGTAGGGGGACTTTCAAACATGTAAGTGGTGATGTAGTCCCGCACCCCCGCTTTTTTGGCGTTATAGGCGTAGAGGTACGAGACGGCGACGGAGATGACGTCGGGGGCGTCGCGCATTCCCCAGTGGTAGGGTTCGTTGCCCTCAACGGGGATGTTCCGCTCGCCGTGCCAGGCCAGCAGTGCAAGGTGGTCGCGGATGGAGTGTTCCAGGCTCAGCGGTCCACGGCCATCCATAGCGTTGAACCAGAAGAGGGAAGTGGCGCACCAGGCATTATTGAGGGTATGCACCAACATATCGGCGTAGCGGAGGAGCTCGGCGGTGCCGGAGTAGGAGCGCATCAGCGGGTAGTTACCCCGGCGGCTGGCAGCGTAGAGGCGGCGCAGATCATCCTCGCTGCGCAAGGGGACGCCGCCCGCGCCGGTGCTTTTGGGGTTTTGGAGATCGGGGCGGAAGAAGTGCGCCTGCGCGTCCTGATCCGCCCCTAACGAGATGACATCTAACACGCCGGCCTCAGCGATGCGAGCGACGCCTGCCACGGTCGGCTCGATGGTCCGGGTAGGAATGCCGAAGTGGTGGCGCAGGAGGGGGTAAGGAGTCTTCCATTGGA
>JAYELZ010000195.1:0-2244 GCA_034717835.1 Chloroflexota bacterium | reverse complement strand
CCTTCTTCAACAACGCCTGGTTCTGACGGTTCAAACGGCGGTTCTCCTCCAAAGTCTTGGTCAATTCGCGTACCTTCTCCTCCATACGCGCGACCAACGTCCGCTGGTAAGCCTCGCGGAAAGTATTATCCTCTAGATATTCCCGTTTGCCGTCTAAGAACGCCGCCACTTTATCCGGGAAAGTATCGGGGTCAATCGGCTTGGAGAGATAACCATCGCAACCCGCCGCCAGCGCGCGCTCGCGGACATTTCGCGTCACGTCGGCCGTCAACGCCACCACCGGCACTTGCGGCAAGAGCGCCTTGAGGCGTGTCGTCACCTCGAACCCATTGAGATGGGGCATGTGCAAATCCACCAAAATCAAATCTGGCGGCTGTGTCGCCACCAAATCCAACCCGGCCAACCCATCCTCGGCCTCCAACAGCTCATAGCGCCGCGCCAACAGCCGTCGCACCAACAGGCGCACGGAAAATGTATCGTCAATACAGAGGACCACTTGCTTATCGGCCATGCTTGCTTACGCGCTCCACCAGCTAAATGGCGAAATATCATCCTAAATTATACGTGGTAAGGGAGTAGAAGCAAGCCCACGCACGCCATTGTTCGTGTCAAGGCAAAATTTTGTAGTACAATGTAGTTGTTTTGTGACCCTATTTGACTTTCGACTTTTGACTTTCGACTTTTGACTCATTTTCAGAGGAGAAGAAATGCCCCCCAGAGAAAACCTCTCGGCAACCGCTCACGGTCGTCTGATCGCCGTCAACAGAAGTAAAATTCGCACCGACCCCAAAACTGCCGGCGTCTCCGGCGAGCTGGTGGCCGGTTACGGGCTGGTCGGCGACGCGCACGCCGGACTTAACGAACGCGAGGTCGCGCTCATCGCCGTAGCCGAAATTGAAGCCTGCAACCGCGAACACCAACTCGGAGCTGGCCCAGGCTCCTTCGCCGACAACCTCACCATCGCCGAGCTAGATCTGACCCAGCTGCAAATAGGCGATCAATTGTGCGTCGGCCCCACCCGGTTGAAGGTGGTGCAGCTGGGCAAACCCCGCTCGCAAGCCCACAGCTACAACTTCAAAGGCCACTCCATCCTCCCCGACGTTGGCATCTTCTGCCGCATATTGGAGGGCGGCCACGTCCAACAGGGCGATACAGTCACCATTCTACCTGCAAATTGAGACCTTACTGAGCAGCTCCATGCGTAAAACCATCAATCACTTGTGTACACTTCTATTACTGAGCCTCTCCCTGCTCGCCTGCACCAGCACCTCGGCGCCTGCCGCCATTAGCAACACTGAGACGCCGGTCAGCGTTATCCCCCTCAGCGGCCCGGCCAGCCGGAGCAACGCCGAGATCTCCGGGCTGGCCTGGTACGGGGAACACCTGATCCTCCTACCGCAATATCCCGCCCGCTGCGGCCACGCCCTCTACACCCTCTCCCGGCAAGAGCTCCTGGATTTCTTGGACGGCGCGCAGACCGCGTCCCTGGAACCGCGCCCCATCCCCTTCCATGGTGACTTGCCTCCCCAAATTCACGGCTCCGAAGGCTTTGAGGCTTTGACCATCGTCCAAGAGCAGCTCTACCTCACCGTGGAAAGCAAACAACATAATGACATGTTAGGCTACCTGGTCACAGGAACCTTCGCGCCAGACATGAGCGCGATAGAGCTAGACACGACCCTCGCCGCCGAGATTCCGCCGCAAGCCGCCCTCAGCAATATGAGCGACGAGAGCTTGCTCTTTATCGACAACACCCTGCTGACGTTTTACGAAGCCCACGGCTCCCGCGTCAATCCTGCTCCCGTAGCCCATCGCTTCGCAACGGAGACGCTGGAACCGCAAAGCACGCTCCCCTTCCCCGCCCTGGAATACCGGCTCACCGACGTCACCGCCGCAGATGACGCCGGCCGCTTCTGGGGCCTCAACTACCTCTGGCCCGGCGATAGCCAGAAACTCGCTCCCGCCCCCGATCCACTGACCGCGAAGTACGGGGCTGGCGCGACCCACGCCCAATTCGAGACCGTCGAGCGGTTGGTGGAGTTCCAATATCACGCCAACGAGATCACGTTAGTGGAGCAACCACCCCTCCAACTGGAGCTCCTGGGTGACGATAAGTCCCGCAACTGGGAAGGCTTGGTGCGGCTGGAACCAGTCGGCTTTCTCCTCATAACCGATAAACACCCGGAGACGATCCTGGGATTTGTAGCACATCCGACAGAATAACCCGCTCTGAATCCCCTGGAA
>JAYELZ010000194.1:0-11375 GCA_034717835.1 Chloroflexota bacterium | reverse complement strand
AGAATGAACGGGATCTTGCAACTAGAATCTGCGTTAGACAGCCGGTTCCTAGATTATCAGCAGGCGCGCACGGCTACGGTGGCGGCCGTGTGGCTGTACAATCACGAACGACCGCATTTAGCCTTACCCTATCAAATTCCAGTACAGGTGCATCGTCAGCCTCCCAGGGGAGCACCAGGGTAGACCGATTAACTGTAAACATATTTCAGGACGATACAGTGTCTACCGTCTACCGTCTACCAACCATCGGACTATCCTTATGCGCATTGACGTATTGACGTTATTTCCAGAGATGTTTTTAGGCCCGCTCCAGGAGAGTATCCTCAAGCGAGGGCAAGAGCGTGGCGCGCTCGCGATCTACCTCCACCAACTCCGCGATTACGCCTTTGACCGCCACCAAATAACCGATGATACCCCCTACGGCGGCGGTCACGGGATGGTGCTGAAGCCAGAGCCGATCATACGCGCAGTAGAGACGTTGCGCGGCGCGGAAGATTGGCCCGTCATCCTCCTCACGCCGCAAGGAAGAACTTTTACGCAGGAGATTGCCCAAGATTTGGCAGAGCAGCCACGCTTGCTCTTCATCTGTGGGCATTACGAGGGCTTCGACGAACGGGTGAGAGAGCAAGTCGTGACGGAGGAACTCTCGCTGGGCGATTACGTGCTGACCGGCGGGGAACTGGCGGCCATGGTGATGATCGACGCCATCGCGCGCTGGATCCCCGGCGTGCTCGGTTCAGCGTTGAGCGCGCCGCATGACTCCTACGCCGAAGGGTTATTGGAAGGCCCAAACTACACGCGCCCGCCGGAGTTTCGCGGGCAAGCAGTCCCGCCGGTACTCCTCTCTGGCAACCATGCGGCTATCGCCCGTTGGAAGCGGGAGCAAGCTCTCTTCCGCACTTGGAGCCGGCGCCCAGAGTTACTCGCGCAAGCCGAACTCAGTGCTGAAGACCAAACCTATTTGGAAAAGATCAAAAAAGATAACTCGCTACTGAGAGATATCTGACTGGGGGATGAAAACTTAACGATTTGAATCTGCTCCAGGGCGTGCGCCCCAACCGATCGTTCTTCGCAGGCCTGTGGCTAGCGTCTCTGTAGATTTTAGAACGGAGGATAGAGATTCCTCGCAGGCGTGTCGCTAGCGCTCCGCTGGCTCGGAATGACACTGACGCCGCGTAGTCACTACGTAGCGACGCCAGTTTAAACCGATGATGGAATTAACCTACGTTTTCTCGCTTTCTCGCTCTTTCGCCTTCTCGCTCTCTCGCTTGACTTTTCAACCGCTCATATTTAGAATTGTGCCTGGTATCAAAAATCTAATCAATCTCGTTGTGAGGAGCAGGTATGTCAAAAAAACAATTATGGATGTTAGCAGTATTGATGAGCAGCTGCACGCTCTGGGTCACGGCCTGTTTGCCGGCTCAGACCACCGCTGAAAAAACCGTAGTGGTCACGGCGACGGCGACCACGGCCCCTCCCACCACCACACCTGAACCGACGCCCACCGCTACACCCCTCCCGCCCAAAACCTTGGTGATTTGCCAACCGCATGAACCCACCTCCCTGTACTGGTACAGCAACTCGCGACTGACAGCGAGACACATCCATGAGGCGCTCTACGATGGGCCAATAGATAATCTGAGTTACGCTTACCAGCCGGTGATCCTGGTAAAAATCCCCAGTCTAAAAGATGGAGACGCTAAATTGACCCAAGTCATCGTGCAAGCCGGGGATAAAGTAGTGGATGCCTACAATGAACCGGTCAAACTAGAAGAAGGCATGTTGCTCTACCCCTCCGGCTGCCGCAGTGCTGCATGTGCGGTGGAATTTGAGGGTGAACCGGTGGAAATGGATCAGCTAGCAGTCACCTTTCAGTTGAAAGAGGATCTTCAATGGGCTGATGGTGAACCGCTGACCGCACAGGATTCCCTCTACGGCTATGAGCTCCGCCAAGACCCGGATACCCCCGCTTCCAAATATACCGAGTTGCGCACAGCCTCCTACGAAGCCGTAGACGAGCTGAGCACTCGCTGGACCAGCTTACCAGGCTATTTTGATCAAACCTACTATCTAAATTTCTACCAGCCACTTCCGCGCCACTTATGGCAAGAGGAGCTGGGATACACCGCCATCGATCTCCTCACCGCCCCCGAAGCCAATCGCACGCCACTGAGCTGGGGGCCTTTCGCCATCCACGAATGGATCGCCGGCGACCATCTTACCCTCATCAAAAACCCTCACTATTTCCGGGCCGCCGAAGGTCTGCCCTACGTGGATACAGTAATCTACCGTTTTGTAGCAGATGCCAACACCGCCATCGCCCAGTTGCTTTCTGGGGAATGTGACATTGTCACGCAAGACGCCGATCTGACTCCGCAATACGAGCTCCTACTCGAGCTGCAGGAGCACGGAGTAGCCAAACCGTATTTCTCACCGGGGCCGCTCTGGGAACATGTCAATTTTGGCATTGTGCCGGCTGCCGAATACAATCAACCCAGTGTTTTTGACGATTTACGGACGCGGCAAGCGGTCACATACTGTCTAGACCGCCAGCGAGTGGTCTCGCTGCTCCGCTACGGGCGCACCGTAGTTCCCGATTCCTACCTCCCTGCCGAACATCCGCTCTATGCAGGCGACCTAATCACGCGCTACTCCTACGAACCTGAAAAAGGGCGCGCGCTCCTGGAGGAAAGCGGATGGCAAGATACAGACGCAGACGGGATCCGCGAAGCCCACGATGTCCCTGGTGCGCGCAATGGTACGCCGCTGGAAATCACCTGGACTTCCACCAGCCAGACTTTGCCCAAACAGTACATGGAACTTTTCCGCCAAGATTTAGCCGAGTGTGGCATCCAACTGCAACTGGAGAACCTCCCCATCCCCGAATTTTTCGCGCAGAACTCCTCCGGGCCGCTCTATGGGCGCAATTTTGAATTGAGTTCCTTCGCTTGGTCCGCCGGAACCGACATCCCGCCTTGCGAACTCTACCTCAGCTCAGAGATTCCCAGTGAAGAGAATGAGTGGGCCGGCTCCAACTTCTCCGGTTTCTCCAACGAAGAATACGATATCGCCTGTGAACGAGCATTACAATCACTGCCGGGGACCGACGAATACATCGCCGCCCACCAAGAAGCCCAACGGATCTTCAGCGAACAGTTGCCCGCGCTGCCACTCTTCCTGCGGCTCAAAATCGCGGCCACACGCGCGGAGGTACTAGGCTTCACGCTGGATCCCACCGAGAATTCGGAGCTGTGGAACATTGAAGAACTGGATTTAGCACAGTAGGCAAATGGCAAAACTAATACCCTAGCTGTGGCTGGTCTCCTGGCCGCGCCACAGCATACTGCCCGAACAGCACGCGGAGTCTCCGAATCCAGCTTGGGGACTCTCGCCAGACACTAGAGATTCCTCAAGTGCGGGCCGGAAAACAGCCCTCCGCGCGGAATGACAAAGCGGTGGTAGTTGGAGCGCACGGGCATTTCATGCCCGTGCGCTTTTTTGTCATTCCCTCAAAGCCAATTATAATGAACCCATGAGCTCAAATTTACCCGTGGTAGCCTTTAATGCTCACTTGGCCTCAGGAGCGGCTTCTTATCGCAGCGCCGGGATCAGTGGCTATATTGGCAAATTACTCTCTCATCTTCCGCTAACTAAAGACCTGCGCTACGCCATCTTCTTGAACAACGCCTCTCTGGCGGCGGAACTCTCGCAGCCGGTTTACACCTCCCGTTGGAACACCAGCCACCCCTTGACGCGCATTTGGTGGGAACAAGCCATCTTGCCGCTGGAACTGCGCCGCCGGCACGCCCAGCTGCTCCACGCGCCGGCCTTCGTCGGCCCGCTACTCTCTGCCTGCCCCCAAGTCGTCACCGTCCACGACCTCAGCTTCCTCCGCCATCCAGAATTCTTCCGCCGTGGCAACCGTGGCTACCTCCGCTGGATGACCCGGCTGACCTGTCGGCGAGCCGCAGCCGTGATCGCCGTCTCGCATTTCACCGCGCAGGAAGTAACACGCCTGCTCTCCGTGCCGGCGGCGCGCGTACACACCATCTACCACGGCGTTGACCCACGCTTCCGGCCCCTTCCCGCCGAGGAAGTAACCCGTTTCCGGCAACAAAAAGGTCTACCGGAGCGTTTTATTCTCTACCTGGGCACCCTGGAACCGCGTAAGAACCTACTCTCCCTGGTGCGCGCCTGCGCCTTGCTGGACGAACCGCAAACCCAGCTATTCCTGGCCGGGGGACGCGGGTGGCTTTATGCAGAAATTTTCGCCGAAGTGGAACGGCTGGGATTGCAAGACCGGGTTCACTTCCCTGGCTACATCCCGGATAAAGAGTTAGTGCTCTGGTACAACGCCGCGTGGGTTTTTGCCTACGTATCACTCTACGAAGGTTTTGGACTTCCGATATTGGAAGCACTAGCGTGCGGTCTGCCCGTGCTGGCAGGGAATACCACCTCGCTGCCGGAAGCGGCCGGCAACGGCGCACTCTTGGTTTCACCCACCGCCCCGGCTGAGATTGCAGCGGGGTTACGCCGGTTGTGGCACGAAAAGCCCTTGCGTGAGCAACTACGACACGCCGGGTTGGCACACGCGGCACGTTTCACCTGGGAGCAGACGGGAAAATACACTGCCGCCCTCTACCGCCGGCTGATAGCCGCCACCTGACTGTCACCTTCAACTGGCAACTTTGGCTCTTTGGGAATTCGCGGGGTTGAGTTAAAATTAACCACGGATTTCACGGCTTAGCACGGAAAAAAATAAAAAAAAATCAGTGTAATCCGGGTAACCTGTGGTGAAAAACTTACGTCGCGTGACACTTACCACGTCAAATCCCAGAGACCCTAAAATGATAAGCTGGCAACCAACCTGACGACTGAAGTCACCGGCTACCGGCACGCAGTCGCTCTCTGGCAGTTAGTCTTAGTTTTTAGCCACAGACGCTATTTTTATTGCTAATGAGCCATTTGGTTGGCCGCATAAATCGTTCGCAGGCTGTGGGAATCGCTCGCGGGCCGTGGGAATCGTTCGCAGGCCGCATAAATCGTTCGCGGGCCGTAGGAATCGCCCGCGGGCCGTGGGAATCGTTCGCAGGTCGTGAGAATCGCTCGCAGGTCGTGAGAATCACTCGCGGGCCGTGGGAATCACTCGCAGGCCGTGGGAATCGCTCCGGGGGTCGTGTCCCTCCTGAGTCGCCCGACAGACCGTCACGCGGCACGGGCACGCCGTTAAATTGTTCAGGCTCTTGGGGAATTCGCGGGGTTGAGTTAAAATTAACCACGGATTTCACGGCTTAGCACGGAAAAAGTAAAAAAATCAGTATAATCCGTGTAACCTGTGGTGAAAAACTTTCGTCGCGTGACACTTACCCCGTCAAATCCCAGAGACCCGCAACTTTCTAAGCAAGGATTTCTTTATGCGCCGAAACAAAAACGTTACCAACGCGGCCCCCTTTTGGGCGGTTTTGATAGATATGCTTATGATCAACATAGGCATGTTGATCGCCTACCTGTTACGCTACCGCATCCAATGGCTCGTGGACGTGATTTTCGCGGCCTCGCTGCTGGACTATTGGCCCTTCCACCTATCTTTCACGCTACTCATTCCCCTCTGGTTGCTATTAGATGGTGACTATCGCGCGTGGCGGGGGCGCAGCTGGGTGGATCACGTCTACTACATCTTCAACGTGGTAGCGAAAGTGTTAGTGCTGATCTTGGCGCTGGCGTTTATTCTCCGCCCGCTAGTCTATTCGCGCTTATTGCTCGTGGAAGCGGGAGTCGCCATCACCGTCACGCTCTCCCTGGGGCGGGCGATTGCCATGCTCATTCTCCATCGCCAACGTCTGCAAGGGAAAGGGCTAAAACGTGTAGTCATCGTGGGGGCTGGAGAAGTAGGGCGGCGCGTAATGCGCACCATCGTTGCCCGTTCCGACCTGGGCTACAAAATTATGGGGTATGTGGATGATAACCCCCTCAAAGGAGAAGGCGAAATCGGGCGCATCAAAGGGCTAGGGGCCATCAATACGCTCGGAACCGACCTGGAGAGTATGCCAGTAGATGAAGTCCTCATCACTTTGCCCTGGAGCCAACACCGGCGGATTCTCAACGTGCTGCGAGAGTGCGAAACACAAGGCATCACCGCCCGCATTGTCCCCGACTTTTTCCAGATGAGTTTAAGCCGGGTGGAAGCCAGCGATCTGGGCGGCGTGCCCTTGATCAGCGTGCATAAAATCGCCTTTGGAGCTGGCGCACTCTTTGCCAAACGCGCCCTGGACGTACTGGGAGCATTAGTCGGATTCACCTTGGGCGCCCCCATCTTTGCGCTGATTGCCTGCGCCATCAAATGCGACTCAAAGGGCCCCATTTTCTTTGGGCAAGAGCGCGTAGGCAAACATGGGGAACACTTCAGAATCTATAAATTCCGCTCCATGCGTGCCGGAGCAGAAACCGAATTGGGGCAGCTGGACGAGCTGAACGAGGCGGATGGCCCGCTCTTCAAAATGCATGACGATCCGCGCATCACACGAGTAGGGGCCTTGCTGCGCCGTACCAGCCTGGATGAACTACCCCAACTGTTTAACGTACTCAAGGGAGAAATGAGCTTGGTCGGCCCCCGCCCCCCCACCCCAGAAGAAGTAACGGCATATCAGCAATGGCACACAAAACGTCTGGCAGTACCACCAGGAATGACGGGTCTCTGGCAAGTTAGCGGGCGGAGCGATCTCTCCTTTGATGAGATGGTACTGTTAGATCTCTATTATATAGAAAATTGGTCCCCGTGGTCGGATATCAACATCCTCTTACGCACCGTGCCCAAAGTCATCTTAGGAGAAGGAGCGTATTGAGCTGTTAGCCATTAGCTGTTGGCGGTTAGCCGTTAGTTGTCAGCGGGTAAGTCGTTAGTTACATGCTATCCTAACCTGGCCGAGCCAGAACCACAAGAGAACCCACCGCCGAGGCACAAAGATCGCGGAGAAAAAACATAAAAAAACTCAGCACCCTCCGCGTCTCTGCGATGCAAAATCTCCACCAAAATTAAATCGATATAATGTCTATTATCTAAAGGAGTCTAAAATGAATCAATGGCAATTAACAACCTCCGAAAGAGCGGCACTCTTGGATTTTTTACGTCGTTTGGTACAAACCCCCAGTCTCTCCGGTGAAGAGCAATCCATCGCCGAGCTGCTAGTGGCCGAGATGCGCACGTTGGGTTTCCATCACGTGCGACGGGATGCCGCCGGCAATGTACTCGGCGAGCTAGGAACCGGCGATGGGCCGCTACTCTTGCTGGATAGTCACATGGATACCGTCAGCGTCTCCACTCCAGAAACGTGGGACCGCGATCCCTGGAGCGCCGAGCTGCGGGACGGAGAGCTCTACGGTTTGGGGTCTTGTGACATGAAGGGCGGCTTGGCCGCCACCATCTATGGCGCCGCACACCTGCTCCATTTGGGCGTGCCCTTAACCGGTCGCGTGCTGGTAGGAGTAGTCGGTCTAGAAGAACCCTGCGAGGGAGTAGGAACTCGCGTCCTCTTTGAAGAAGATGGTATCGCTCCCGACTGGGTGGTCATTGCGGAACCTTCCAATCTCCAAGTTATCCGGGCACAACGGGGGCATCAAGAGATGTCTCTCTCAGTAGCGGGACGTTCCGCGCACTCCGCGGCACCCCAGCTGGGAGAAAACGCCATCTACAACATGGCCCGAATACTCTTTGGCTTAGAAATCCTCTCCGAACAGCTGACTACCGATTCTTTCCTGGGAGCGGGCGTGCTGGCCGTCACCAACATCCACTCGCGCGCGGTCAGTCGGAACGCCATCCCCGAATTCTGCGAAATCACCATCGACCGGCGCTTGACGTTGGGGGAAACCGAAACCTCAGCCCTGAACGAAATTCAACACGTGCTCAGTCGTGAAGGCGTAACGGGTCACGTGGAAGTTATCGAGGAAGAGATCACCACCTATACCGGCAAAACCTATCCCGTGCGCCGCACCTCCCTACCCTGGGCCTTCGAGGCAGAGCATCCCTTGATACAAGCGATGGTCGCTGCGGCGCGGCAAGTAGGAGGTCAACCCAAATTGGAGAAATGGCCTTTCGCCACCGAGGGAGCCTACACCGCCGGCGTGGCGCAAGTACCCACCGTCGGTTTCGGCCCCGGCGACCCGGCCCTGGCCCACACCAGCAATGAACACATCCCCGTAGCCCAAGTCTATGCCGCCGCCGGAGCCTACGCCGCACTGGCTGGCCGCCTGTTAGGAGGGGCTAGCGACTAGCAGATTAGCAGTTAAGGGCGTCTTGGCTCTTAGCGGCAAACTCGCTTTCTCCGGTGAAATTAATACCAAATCGCCAACCAATCTCTACTACTCGCCCACCGAGCACTTATCCGTACATGGAGGTACCAAATGAAACAAATGCAAGTTAATCCTCAAATTTCCATCGCGTTGGCCGAGGGCCGCCCCCTAGTCGCCTTGGAATCCGCGCTAATCACCCACGGCTTCGCCTATCCCGCCAGCGTGGAGATCACCGCCCAAATGGCCGCCGCCATCCGCGCCGAAGGAGCGGAACCGGCCGTAGTCGGCATCTGGCACGGCGTACCGACCGTCGGCTTGAGCGCTGCGCAGATCAAAGCCCTGGCCGCTGATAAAACGGCCGTCAAAGTGAGCGTGCGCGATCTGCCGCTGGCTGGAGTGCGGGGATTGCACGGCGGCACGACGGTCGCCGCTACCTCGCTGTTGGCACACCGGGCCGGGCTGCGCGTCTTCGCCACTGGCGGGATCGGCGGCGTGCATCGTGGACACCCCGAAGACATCTCGGCAGACCTGCCGGTCTTGGCCGCCACCCCCATCATCGTGGTTTGTGCGGGCGCCAAAGCCATCTTGGATCTGCCACGCACGCTGGAATTCCTAGAAACGTGGGGCGTGCCGGTGCTCGGCTGGCGGGCGGAGGAATTCGCAGCCTTCTATAGCCGTTCCGCCGGCTTACCGGTCGATCAACGGGTAGCCGACACGGAAACCGTAGTCGCGATCTATCGCCAGCAACGCGCGCTCCAACTGCCACAGGGCGTACTTTTGACAGTACCGGTCCCGGCAGCCGACGCAATTTCCCCCGAGGAGAGCGCACCGCTAATCGCGCAGGCGCTGGCCGAAGCCGAAGCACAAGCCATCACCGGCAAGCGCGTAACGCCTTATTTGTTGGCACGGCTGGTCGAATTGAGCGGCAATCGCACCAAAATCGCCAATGAGAGCCTACTTATCAACAATGCCCGCGTCGCGGCGCAGGTGGCCTGCGCCCTGACGGCAGAGTAGAAAGCGAGCGAGAAGGCGCGGGAGCGAAGGTGCAATTTCCCAGACACCTCCGCTCCCGCAGTGCCATTGGCGCCAAAGATTCCTCGCTGCGCTCGTAATGACAATATGGCCCCGTCACCAGGCTATCTAGTCAACACCCACGTCAGCAAACCCAAGGCGCCCAAAACTGGCAGCTCGTAGCGCAGCAAGCGACGCATTACCTGACCTTCCTCACCGGAGAGGCCCACAGTGCTACAACCCACAATCACTTTGGCCGGCGCAAATACCGATCCCAGCGCGCCGCCGGCATTCTGAGCCGCCAGCAGCACCGGCGTCGCATAACCCAACGTCTGCGCGATATCACGTTGCAGCGCGCCAAAGAGCACATTGGAGTTGGTGTTGCTGCCGGTGATAAAGGCTCCTAACGCTCCCACAAAAGGCGATAACAGCGGGAAAAATTGCCCTGCGAGTTGGGCGATTCGGGTAGCCAGCAGCGTGATCATGCCTGAGTACTCCATAGTCGTAGCTAGTGCCACCAGTGAGAGGATTCCCAGGGTGGAAGAGAGACCACTTCGGCTGACCTGCCGCCAAATCTTCCGGAGATCATCGGTCTGCAAACGGCCCTCGCGCACTCCCCACCACCCCACCAGGAGCGAAACATAGCTCAAGAGCGCACCGGTATGTCCCCAGAGAGAAATACTTCGCGTGGCCCCGGCGGGCACAGTCCAACCGCGGGCGGTAGAAACTGCGGGGAGTTCCACTTGCAGAGTGACGGAATCTAGCGTGGTTCGCAATGCCGGCAGGAACTTGACGGCGAGAATCAGCAAGAGCAATATGCCGTAAGGCAGCAACGCCGTCCGCAGTAAACCGCGCAGCTCCGCCGAGCGCCAGTTCTGCGGGGTAGTGAACAAAGCCCACCCGCTGCCCACCAGCAGTCCGGCCAAGGATCCCAACATGGCAGCGATGTTCCAGAGGCCAATCCGTGCCGCCCCCCACTGCACGCCGGCCATACTGAATCCGATCAACAGCCAGGGAATCCAAGCCTGACGCAAAGCGACCTGCCCCCCAGCGACCCAGAGCGTAGTGGCGCCCACCACCAGACAAACAAGCCCCAAGTAGAGCGCGGCCCAGGGAGCAATAACAGCACCATCCAAGCCCGTCGCGGCCAGCAGCGCAAAGAACGATGATCCCAAGGAGCCAAAGGAGACCGCCCAGGCATGTCCCAGCGAGGGAATCACCACGGAGGCCACCGGCGGGAACCCCATACCCGCCAGGAGCGGCGCCACCACCGCGACAGGCACGCCAAACCCGCCCACCCCCTGCAAAAATGAGGCCAGACACCAGGCCAGGAGCAGCATCTGTAAGGCACGATTGGGCGAGAGGCGGCGTACCACCTCCCCCAGGGCGGCGATAGTGCCGGTCGCCGCAGTAGTGCGGTAGAAAAAGAGCGCACCCCAGATGATGTAGAGCACATACCCCGCCAAAAAGAGGCCTCGAATTTGGGCCGCCCAGAGTACTGACGGACCTGCGCCAAAACGGAGTCCCGCAATCATCACCGTGACGGCCCAGGTCACCAAACCAGCGTGGACGCCCTGCCAGCGCAACTTCAGCATGAGCACGAGAATCAAAAGTATCGGAGTGAGAGCTAAAAATAAATCCAACAATTCCATGATCTGCTCCTTCGAAAGAGTCCGGTAGTCTTTAGTTCAGTAGGGGTCTCTGGGACTGGGCGGGATAAGTGCCCTGCGGCGCAAATTTTTCACCACAGATTACCCAGATTGCACTGATTTTTTTACTTTTTTCTGTGCTAATTCGTGAAATCCGTGGCTAATTTTAACTCAACCCCGCGAGTTTCCCAAGAGCCTTCAGTAGTCAACTAGTCATTTTTTCGTGCAGGGATGGCGTGCGCTGGTCAGGACGTCTTCCGGGGAATTGCTGGGACACCAACAGCTAATTACCGACCCTATGCAAAGAGCCTCCGGAGGAGATTATCCCCGGAGGCCCTGCCAGGTGCTGAAATTGGTGATTAATTCCGCTCGTAGAGTTGTGATTTTAGCGTAAGTACCTCGCGGCGCAACTGCGGATTCTCTCCCATG
>JAYELZ010000193.1:3075-37001 GCA_034717835.1 Chloroflexota bacterium | reverse complement strand
GAGATCTGATAGCCTTCTACGCCGTGCGTACTGATGGCACTCCCACTGTGACTCACTCCGGCGGTATGACACAAACCAAGATGCTGATGGCGGGCACTGGCTGCTTCCCCATGAGCAATCGTTGTTGGGATAGTGCTACTGATGAGGTCCCGCGTGCGCAGACAGGCGAGGGCTACTATGCAGTAGGTTCCGTAGACCCCAACGCCATCATCTTCTCCACTATCTCCGCCACCTCCAACATCTGGTTCTCCGCAGGTTTGGTCGTCAGCCTCTCCGCGCTGGCTTTGGGGGCAGTGGTCATCCTCCGCAAGCAACGGCGTTAGTTCTGACGCACTAGTTCAGTATAAAAAGGCCCCACGGCCAAATCGCCGTGGGGCTTTTCGTTTCGCACTATCTTTTTGTCATTAAAAAGGTTGTGGAGCGATATTGATCAAATAACCGTACCGCTGCTTAAATTCCTCCAATGAGAGGTTGGTCTTGTCCGCCATACGCGACAGTAGTGCTACGTTGGTGGCATCTTCCGGTTTGAGGCGAATCATAAATTTGTAGGCGGAGCGATATCTGAAGGAATTGACATTCACCTGACGCACTTCAGTGCGCCCGGTCTCTGGATCCATCATCTGGGAGAAAGGAATCGGCACTACCTGGTTTCCTTGAATGGTGATGGTCGCGTTAGTGCCCCCAGCCAGCAAAAACTCCATAGCTGCCTCACCCAAACTTCGCGTGTAATCGATATCAAAGGCAACCGGCGCCGCACAGCGCAGCTCGTAGCCCAGGTCTTTGCTGGTGATGCTGAGCTTGATCCCCAGCTTATCCAATTGCATTTGCACCACTCGTTTGAGGATGTCGGCGAAGTTGATCTCTGCCAGCCGGATATGGCCGTGTTCATCGCGCTCCACATACTCCAGCTCGTGTAGATCTTCGTGAGCCATCTGCGCCATCACGCCCTCTGCCACCAGGGCCACGCCATAGGGTTTGTCATCCACAAACCGGCGAATCAGAGTCGTCACCAGGATATCGGCCACTTCCTGCAACCGGATTGGACGTCCTTGCCATTCTTCGGGGATCAAGGTGATGGTGGCTCCAGAGCTCTTGCCAATTCCCAGGGCCAGATGTCCGGCCTTACGGCCCATCGTCACCACAAAAAACCAGCGGAACCCGGTCAGTCCTTCTTCCATCAAATTCATCACCAAACGTGTGCCCAACTCGCGAGCCGTCTCGTAACCAAAGGTGCAGATATCTTCGGGAAGCGGCAAGTCGTTATCTATCGTTTTGGGCGCGTGGGCGACCTGGATGTCAGCTCCTAGCTCTTCTTGAGCGTAGCGGGCGACCCGGTAAGCCGAATAAGCCGTATCATCGCCCCCAATTGCCAGGAGGTAACCTATGTTGGCTTTTAAGAGAGTGCGGCCACATTGCGCTAACGCAGCTGCGCTTTTGGTGGGATTAGCGCGCGAGGTGCGCAAGATGGAACCGCCATTCAGATGAATGCGGCTGACATCATTGATGGTCAACTCCTCGACAACCAACTTGCCTTCCATCAGATGTTTGAAACCGTCATAAATACCGAGTACCTCGCAGTCGTTGTTGACAGCCTCAATGGTTGCCGAGTGAATCACTCCGTTAATCCCCGGTGCCGGACCGCCACCAACTAGAATGCCTAATTTCTTATGAATTGTGTCGCTCATGGAATACCTCTCTTAATTTTGTCTGTTAGTCAAATAGTCTATTAGTCAAATAGTCAATTGGTCGGATAGTCGGTTGATCAGCTAGTCTCCTAGCCATTTGTTGATTTGCCGATTTGCAATTATAGCAGTTGCTTATTGGCGATGGCCTGCTGATAAGCGACCTCATAGCTGCGCGCGCTCTCCTGCCAGGAGAAGTTCTCTTGCATGGCTCTGGCGATCATCTGCTGCAGATGCGCGGGGCGATCATAATAGGTGCTCACCGCCCAACCCACGATGTAATAAATAGCTTTGGGACTGGGTTCCCAGAATTTAAAGCCGGTGCCGCTCCCGTCCGTCTCATCATACTGCTCTACGGTGTCCTCCAAGCCCCCAGTGCCCCGCACGATAGGCAACGTCCCATACTTGAGCGAGTAGATTTGGTTGAGGCCGCACGGTTCGTAGCGTGACGGCATGATAAAGAAATCTGACCCGGCTTCAATCCAATGCGCCAGTTCGTTGCTATATCCAATATGGCTGCCTATCTGGCCGGGGAAGCGCCCCGGGAGATCCCCGTAGAACCGCTCCAACCATTTGTTCCCGGAACCCAAAATCACAAACTGTACGTGCATATCTTTGATAATACCTTCAAGGGCATCGGCTAAAATATCCAATCCTTTCTGATCAGCCATCCGGCTGACCACTCCCACTAAGGGGATTCCAGGGTTCACCTCTAATCCCAAACGCTTTTGGAGCGTGCGTTTACAGACGGCCTTCCCGGTCAGATCGTCGACGGAGTAACGCGCGGGGATGAGCTGGTCAACGGCGGGATTCCATTGCGTGTAATCAATGCCGTTAAGGATGCCGACATAGTTTTTACCTTTATCGTTGAGATAGGGAGCCAATCCCTGTGCGTATTTGGGGGTGCGCGTCTCGTCGGCATAGGTGGGGCTAACCGTGTTGACCAAATCCGCGTAATGTATCCCGCCTTTGAGAAAATTCATCCGCCCGTGATCCTCAAATTTGTCCGAGGTGAAGTTACCCGTCTGCAATCCCAAATAGTTATAATCTTTAGCATCGTACACGCCCTGATAACCGATATTATGGATGGTCAGCACACTGGCGGCATTACCCAAGAGGGGGTCGTTCCAATGCCAGATTTTGAGATATGCCGGAGCCAGAGCCGCTTGCCAATCGTGCGCGTGGATTATATCAGGATAAAAACGTATATCGCGGCAGAATTGCAACGCTGCCCGCGCTAGAAAACCAAAACGGCGGGGATTATCTAGGAAATCGTTAAATTCGGCATCGTGGTAGAGACCCGCACGATCAAAATACTTGTCAGATTCAATAAAATAAACAGGCACCGCGTCGGCATTGGTCGCGCTGTGGACGGTGCACCATTCTTCGCTATCTCCCATCCAAACCCCCAGGGGGCTGAGATAACGCTGTAAATTGTATTTCTGGGTATCAATATCACGATATTTAGGCATGATCACAATCACATCATGCCCCAAAGCTTTGAGTGCGCCAGGCAGCGCACCGACCACATCGGCTAGCCCTCCAGTTTTAGCGAAAGGCACACATTCTGAGGCAATCATAGCAATCTTCATAACTGCTTACTCCTCTGAGGATAAGTCAAAAGTCAAAAGTCAAAAGTTAAAAGTCTGTTGCCAGACCCAGGTGTTAGCGTGAGTGCAGCATTTTCATTATTGCGGGATCATCATCCCCGCCGCGCGAGTTTGCTCTTTTACCGGCGCATCAACTTTCAACTGCTAGCTGCTAACTCGCCACTCTTTTTTCCCGCCAACCCCAAATCGGCCGCGATACCTTGCATGGCTGCCAGGACAATGCCGATATGTTCAGCTAACGGGACACCCAGCATTTCCGCGCCCTCCTCGATATCCTCGCGCTTGACGCCGGCCGCAAAAGCACGGCTGCGCCACTTTTTCTTCACGGAACGCACTTTGACATCATAGATGGAACGTGAGGGGCGCACCAGGGCCACGGCGACAATTAGCCCGGTCAGCTCGTCGACCGCGTAAATCGCTTTCTCCATCGGGGTCTCCGGGGTGACGCCGGTGAGGTAAGGAGCGTGCGCTTGCACGCCACGAATCAACTCTTTAGGCATCCCTAGCTCGCGGAGAATCTCGGTGCCTTTCGCGGGGTGCTCGTCAGGATAGCGATCATATTCAAAGTCGTGGATCAAACCCACGATGCCCCATTTCTCTACATCGCCCTCAAAACGCGGTGCATAGGCGCGCATCGCCGCTTCTACCGCCAGCGCGTGGTTGATTAAATGCGGATTTTTGGTGTATTTGGTGAGTAGTTGATAAGCTTCTTCACGTGTAGGCCACATGTTTTCTCCTTTGGTTAGTTGATTAGTCAGGTAGTCTTTAGTCAAGTAGTCTTTGGTCGGGTAGTCGGGTAGTCGGGTAGTCGTTAGTCAGTGCGTAATCTCTCAGAACTTCGCAGCAAAGATGGGGAGCGGTTCACCCAAGACGGGCACAGTTTTAGCCACGTGCAAATCCCACCAGGAGCGCCAGAGCGCGGGGACTTCCCGCCACTGGTACCGGCGCAGGTGGACGTAGGGCACGCGGTCGGCTACGTAGCCTTCCGCCTCCAGCCCCAGGGTTTGACAGGTGTAGAGTGCGCGCGGCAGGTGGTAACGCTGGGTGACGAGCACCACGCTATCCACCTGGAAAATATCACGGGCGCGATAGCAAGTATCGTAGGTGCGCCGTCCGGCGTAATCCAAGATGATGTCTGCGCGCGGGATATCCTGCTCTAGCAAGTAAGCCAGCATCTTCTCCGGTTCATTGTATTCCACCACGCGATTATCTCCGCTGACGAGTATCTTTTGTACGCGCCCCGCCTGGTAAAGTGTGGCGGCAGCCGCCAATCTATCCCGCAAAATATCACTGAGCGCGCCGTTAGGCCAATAACCGGCTCCAAAGACAATGGCTACTGGTTGAGTGGGCAGTTGCTCTGGCGTGGTGTGTAGCTGGGCATTGAAGCGTCCAGTCAATGTCCAGACGGTCCAGGAACCAACGCTTAATCCTGCTAACGCCAGGTACCAAAGCCATTGGTGGGTACAACGTTCACTTTTGGACACTGCGCACCCGCGAGATAGCCGTTGCCACGTCCGCCACCAGAGTGGCATCGTCACCCCAGACCAACCAGACATGGTCGAAATAACGGTAAACAAAAGCGGCCCCCCAACGGTTAGCCCACCACGTCCCGGATGGCAAGCCTGCTGGCCGCGAACTCACCGTTGTGAGGTCACGTACTTGGTGGGGCAGTAACTTAGACACCTCCTGATCAAAATTCATGGCTTGAAGGCGCGAATCCCAGGCCGTTTGCCAGAGCACGACCTTCTTATTCTGCGGCCCCAGCCAAAGTTGCAGTAGATCACCGTTCCAACCTTCCGCCGTGGTGCTGGTCAGCGGCACAGTGCTCCATTGATCCAGCGCGAAGCGCATCACGGCTTGGCCCACCGTCTCCGTATGAGCCGGATTCCAGCCGTGGGTGATCGCTGGCTCCAGCGGGTCAAAGGCCACAAAATCTCCATATTCTTGGTACTCGGCTGGATGGAGTAATTGCTCGGTGGTGTGTGGAGGACGCCGTAAAACCTCATCCAGCGCCGCAAATCCCTCTGCACGGTAGAGCGTCGCCGCGAACTGCTGCCCGATCTCCCAGGGCAGTTGGTTGAGTTGTGTTACCAACGGCGTGCCTGCCGGCCAAACCGGCAGGGTGTCCAGCAGCGTCTTCGGCGGCTCGGCGGTCACGGCTTGGCCAGCATATCGCGCAAAAGTTATCCAGGCATCTCCTGCGGCGACAGCTTCCAGAGCTAACCGTCGATCAAGGGAACTGGGTTCCTCTCGCAAGCGGGGGAGATTGCCATGTTGTTCGGGGAGTGCTTGAGCATAGCCATAGGCGACTTGCGCGGCCACGACCTCTGCCGAGCCAGTCCAATCGCGGCGCAGATAGATCTGCTCATCGGTAGGGGAGTAGAGCGCGGCGACTTTTTGAGCTTGCACCACCGGGTCCGGCGATAAGCTATCAAGCGGCCAAAGTCCTAACGCCTGGAGGGTCAGTTGGGAGGAAAGTGGGAAGGGAGGATCTTCTTGGAAACGCCGGTAAAGAACTACACTTAAATCATAGGTATTGACGAAAGTTAGCGGGGTCTCCCAACGGGGGAGCAATTCGCGGGCGGCGGCCACGTCACGCGCAATCTCGCCAGCTTGCCCGGTAGCGAAAAATGGGGTCGGAGTGGGTGAGGGGTGCGGCGAGGGGGTAGGCGAAGGTATTACCGTAGGACGCCGGGTGGGCGTGGGGAGCAGGGAAACTGAGGTCATCTTCTGGGAAGTCGTCCAAATTACCCCACCTAGCGTGCTCACTACTCCGAGGAGCACGACGGTCAACAATCCCAGAATCCACCGCTGTCGTGAGGTCAAAATTCAACTCCCACTGTGGCTAAAACTTCTCGTTGTAAACGAATTAAGGTTTGCACCCCAGTAGCGGTCAGAGTTAAGAGCTCGTCAAAGCGTGCGCGAGGGATGGCGGCACCCTCAGCGGTGCCCTGTACCTCAATCAAGCCGCCGTCCGCATCCATTACCACGTTAAGATCAACTTGCGCTTGCGAATCCTCGCTGTAATCCAAGTCCAGGAGCAATTCACCATTTACGATACCGGCGCTGACCGCGGCCAGCGGCTCCTTTAACGTTGCCGGAGGAACCTTCCCCTGCACCAGTAGCTGGTTAATCGCCAGCGCGACGGCCACGTAACCACCAGTAATCGCAGCGGTACGTGTGCCCCCATCGGCTTGGAGCACGTCGCAATCCACCAAGATAGTCCGTTCATGCAGCAATGAAAAATCCACGGCCCGGCGCAGGCTGCGTCCAATGAGACGGCGGATTTCCTGGGCACGCCCGCCCTGGATATGCTGGCGCGAGGTGCGTTCCTGGGTGGAACGCGGTAGCAAGGCGTATTCTGCCGTCAGCCAACCCTGACCAGTTCCCTGCCGCCAACGGGGGACCCCGTGCTGCACAGTGATGGCACAGAGCACCCAGGTGTTACCCATTCTAATCAGGGTAGAACCTTCAGGGTATTTAAGCGGCGCGAGTTCAATGCTTACCGGTCGAAGTTGTTGCGTAGCGCGGCCAGCTTGACGCATAGGGAGCTCCTTTCTAGTCCATTTAACCTGATTATTCTAAGCAGAGGAGAAGTATTGTCAAGGGCATTTAGTCCGGCTTATATTTTCCAGCTGGATGTGAGAGCGCGAGCAGCAGCGGCAAATACGCCGCTAGAGAGTGTTCGGGTGGTTTCCCACTGAACAATGCAACGTAGTGAATGATTGTAACGGAAATTTGCGGAGGATAGCTACAAATTTAGCCGGAGGCTGGTCCCTCAGCCTCCGGCTATCAGAAGGAGGAGAATCAAACTTAGCAATTAACCCTAAGCTCTAACTCGTTTATTAGTATAACGGTAGTCGCATATTTATACTTGACGGAATCCTGACGATTTTCTTACGACTCTCTAAATGTTGAGGAAGAAACTGAGGTTGCGCCAAAATGAATAGAGGCCGGGTTTTTGTCCCGGCCTCATCAAAAGGAGGAGAATCTCATGAACTTTACCCTGTTCAATAGTCATTATAGCGTTTAATTCCCTGCTTGCTTGACGGAATTCTGACGCTTTCCTTATGATTGCCTAACTCGGCGACGCAGTTGACCACAACCGGCCCTGATGCCCAGGCCACGTTCTATCCGTGTGGTGTGTGAGATATGTTTGCGTTCCAAGATAGTGCTGAAGGCTGCGACCCGTTCGGGGGGGGAGGGTTGCCCGGAATAGCCCTCCGTAGGATTGAGCGGGATGAGGTTGACGTGGGCTAACATGCCTTCCAAGCGCGCGGCCAAAGCCTCCGCTTGTTCCGGGGTATCGTTGATGCCTTTAATCAAGCTCCACTCGAAGGTGACGCGCCGGTTGGTCTGCTCAATGTAATCGCTAATGGCCATAAAAACCTGGTCTAGGTCGTAACGTCGATTGACGGGCATGAGTTGACTGCGCAAGTTATCCGTCGCGGCATGGAGAGAGACCGCCAGATGGACTTGGATATCTTCTGCGGTGAAGCGCCGGATGCCAGGCACAATGCCTACGGTGCTGATAGTCATGCGCCGTTGCCCAAAGTTCAAGCCGTCAGGGTGCATCAGACGGCGCACGGCCGCCAGCGTGTTATCGTAGTTTATGAACGGCTCACCCATGCCCATGAAGACGATGTTGGAGAGACGTTGCTCTTGTTGGGCCAGCTCGCGTTGGAAGTGTAATACCTGCGCGACAATTTCTCCGCTGGTCAAGTCGCGCTTGAAGCCCATCTGACCAGTGGCGCAGAACTTGCAACCCATTGCGCAGCCTACTTGAGTGGAGATGCAAACGCTGCGGCGATCAATGTAGCGCATCAGCACCACCTCAACTTCGGCGCCGAAAGGCATCTTCAGGAGGTCCTTGCGTGTTTCACCGCTCAAGGAAGTTTGCTGGGCCAGCACCGTGGGAACGTAGAGCTCTGTCTTGGCGGTCAACTGCTCACGTAAAGTTTTGGGGAGCGAGCTCATCTGGGAAAAATCGGTGACTAAATGTTCGTAGAGCCATCTCCAGATTTGACGCGCGCGATAGCTGGGTTGGCGCCATTTAGCTAGGAGTTTCTCAATTTGCGGCAAGGTTAAGTCGTATAGATTTATTTTGGCCATTTAGGGATCCTTTGGGTCTGACAGTGTTTTGGCGTCCTGCGTGATAGTAATCACTTTTTACATGATGTTGATAGGATATGTGAGATTATTCTAACACAAAGCCGCATTATTCACAGAAGGCTGGGAATTCAACTTGTGGTAGTTGGCTGGAGCTCCGGCAGACTCCAGCTGCACGAAGATCATTCTTTTGCGCAAAGTTGACAACTACCTCTCAGCAGGTATCCTTACGGATTATGGATTATTATGCTGAAGCGCCATTGATTGTACAGGGGGACCGGACGGTGCTTCTGGAAGTGAATAATCCGCTCTACGAGGAGGCGCGCGATCACTTGGCGCGCTTCGCCGAGTTGGAGAAAAGCCCTGAATACATCCACACTTATCGGCTCTCCTCACTCTCGCTCTGGAATGCGGCCGCCGCCGGTTTGAGCGCGGACGCTATTTTGGAGGGACTGGCGCGTTTCTCCAAGTATCCGCTCCCTGATAACGTCCGGGTGGAGATTCGCGAGGCGATCTCGCGTTACGGGCGGGTACGTCTGCTTCGTGACCCGTTAGACCACACGCGCTTGCGGCTTACCTCTGATGATAGCTTGCTACTCATGGAGTTGGAGCGCAACCGGTATCTCAAGCCCTACCTCTTGGAGCGGCTAGGGCCGCATACGTTCCAGGTTCCGGCCTCGCGGCGCGGACACGTCAAGCAAGCGTTGCTCAAAGCCGGGTATCCGGCTGCGGACTTGGTGGGCTATGTGCGCGGCACGGAGATGAACTTCCAGCTCTTGGCGGAGATGGTGAGCGGCGGCGAGTTCAAAATTCGCGACTACCAACAGCAAGCTGCCGAAGTTTTCTGGGCCGGCGGTTCAGCCGCGGGCGGTTCCGGGGTGATTGTCTTGCCCTGCGGCGCCGGCAAAACGATGGTCGGGATGGCGGCAATGGAGAAGACGCAATGCCAAACCTTGATCCTCACTCCCAACACGGTGGCCGTGCGCCAGTGGCAGGAGGAGCTCTTGGATAAAACCACTCTGACTCCAGAGATGATCGGAGAATACACCGGCGATTGCAAGGAAATCCGTCCCGTCACCGTGAGTACGTATCAGATTCTCACCTATCGCAAGCGAGGCACTAGGGGAAAGAATCTGCCGTTGGAAAAAGAATTCCCCCACTTCGGCCTCTTCAACGAGGCGAATTGGGGCTTGATTATCTACGATGAGGTACACTTGCTCCCGGCGCCAGTCTTCCGCATCACAGCGGAAATTCAGGCGCGTCGCCGGTTGGGTTTGACGGCGACGTTGGTGCGCGAGGATGGGCGCGAGGAAGATGTCTTCTCGCTGATCGGCCCCAAGAAGTATGATGTGCCCTGGCGCGACCTGGAGCATCGAGGTTGGATCGCGCCCGCCATCTGCTGCGAGGTGCGCGTCCCGCTCTCGCAGGAACGCCGGCTGACGTATGTCACCACTGAGCGGCGACGGCAATACTCGATAGCGGCGCAAAGTCCGGCCAAGCTGCCTATTTTGGACGAGCTGCTCAAGTATCATCAAGGGGAGCATATTCTCATCATGGGGATGTATTTGGCGCAACTGGATATGGTGGCCAACCGCTATGATTATCCTATCATCACGGGCAAGACGACTGTCCGCGAGCGACGGATACTCTACCAAGCGTTCCGTGAGGGCAAAATTTCCACGCTGGTGGTCTCGAAGGTGGCGAACTTCGCCATTGACTTGCCAGACGCTAACGTGGGCATTCAGATTTCTGGCACTTTTGGTTCGCGGCAAGAAGAAGCACAACGTCTGGGTCGCATCTTGCGCCCGAAAAAAGATGGTAGCCGCGCCTATTTTTACTCCATCGTCAGCCAGGAGACGGTTGATCAAGAGTACAGCGCGAACCGGCAGCGGTTTCTCACCGAGCAAGGGTACCAGTACGTGATCCTCTATGCTGATGAAATTCCAGAGGCACTCCCCGACGCGGTCGAATTGGTCACGCCCGACGTATAAATTCATGGCCACCATGACGCAGCCGCCCAGCGTGTCTCTACGACGAGGGCATTCAGAGGAGGAAAGCGCGTGAAGTCAAAGAATTGGCGTACCCGCCAGTTAAGCAGTGCCACCCAAGAATTAGGCTACCATCGGGCCGAGCCACCCGCTAGCCAACCTGTCACTGTTTCCCCCGGGTGGACGCAACTGAAAGCTCCCGGCCCAGATTACGCCACCTTGCAGGCACAGATCGAGGAAGAACATTGGCCGGTGGCGGAAATTCGTGAGCACATCAAAGCTGTGGGCGCGAAACCCTACGGACGCTCGCGGGCAGATTTGGCGCAGCAGTTGGCGGAATCTTTCTTGAGTAGGGAACACTTGCAGGCCACCCCGCAAGCCCTCCCAGAGGATACGCGAGAAATTTACCTGGCACTGGTGGTGAATTCATACTTATCCCGTCCCAGAGAGAGCTTGTACGTTTTGCACGCTCCTCCTCGACCCCTGCAGACATACTATCGTGAGTTGGAAGAGGCCGGTTTGCTTATTCGCCGGCCAGGTAACTTTATTTTGCCGAATATCTACGCCGCTCCTCTACCCCCGCTCTATTTTTCCTATGATTGGGAACCAACCGAATCCGCCGCCCGCCAGGAATTGGCTACTCCCCAGCGCACGTTAATCTATATTCAGCAGATTTTGGGTTTAGTGCGCGGAGGCGATGTGAAGTTACGGGCGCAATACCAGTACAGTGCGCGAAGCTGGCCGCTAGCGCAGGTGTTGCAAGGAGGATTACCGGCCCCTGCTAGCGTAATTGAATTGGGAATACAGCGCAACTTCTTCAACCCTAAGAGTAATAAAGTTCCTGGCTTGAAGATGCTACCTCCCGCCCTGTCCCTGACAGAGCAGTCAATATCTCACTGGCGGGAGACTTTATCGCTACCCCAGACCGGTGTGGAATTTTTCTATCAGCTGCTGGTGGCGGCGCGTATTCTGCGCCCTGGCTCTCCTGTCGCGGTGGAGCCACAATTTGCACAACAATTTCTCTCCCTTTCCGCTGGCAAACAGCTGGCGGCGCTACTGCATGCCTGCCTGGAGCTCTCCGCTTGGCAGGTCTGCTGGCCATTGTGGCGAGAGGGCCAGGTGCGGGCTACTTGGACTTTCTCTGGAAGGTATGAAATCGGCATTAACTACCGGGAGGAACTCTTCTCTTTGATTCTGGCGTTACGCTCTTCATTCCTTCATTTCCTCGCCGCGTTGCCGCAAGGACAATGGTTAGCCGTAGCCAAAGTGGGTGACGTGCTTGCGGGATATTTCTCCTCGGAGTATTTCTTTGACCACGGGCATTTGGCTTTTGCGAATCGCCAGAATGATCAAGACTGGTTCTTGCAACTCTATCTACGTGCGTTCTTGCGCGGCCCGTTGCACTGGTTGGGTTTTGTCGATTTGGAATTTAACAAGGAGGGGGCGCTGCTCAATTTCCGCCTGCAACACTTGCAAGACCTCCTCTGGCGGCGGCTGGATGAGTTCCCCTTGCCAGAATTCGAGTGGCTTGGAGAATCTGGCGTGCAGTGGGAGGCCCAGACGGAAACGTTGCAACTGCAACTGCCGGTGCCGCCGGCTTTGTTGAGCCATGTACAGCGCTGGGCAAAACCACGGGGCGTGGGAAAAGAGCGGCTGCGTTATCAACCCACCGCAGAACGCTTGCACGCGCTTTTTGAACAAGGGGTAACTCTGGATGATTTGGTGACGGAATGGGAAGCCGCCTCGGGTACGACTCCTCCGACTCAGTTGCGAGCTTGGTGGCAACAGTGGTGGGAACGTTATGGACACGTTCGCTTATATCCGCACCAGACAATCTTGGTCACGGAGGACGAATTTGCGATTCAAGAGCTCCAGGCTGCGCTCCCCAAATTCCAAGAGGCGATTTTGGGGATGATCAACCGGCGGGTAGCACTATTGGCGGCCAAGGAGAGCGCCGATGTGGTGACCGAGATGGAGAAGAAGGGCTATCTACCCAAGGTGTTAGGGAAATAGGCCCACAGCAGGAATGAAGGCGGGGGATACTTAGATGGAATCGTTGCCAGTAGCTCTTAATTTATATAATTGGAATGACTTGCGCCTTATCGCGCGAGAATATGGCCTGTATCAGGAACGTGAGAAGGTCCTAAAACGTTGGGCCGCCGAGCGCTTAAGCCAGAAGATCCCACGACGAGCCGGCTCGCGTAAAGCGATTCGCTCTCTGACGAAATCGCAACGGGCGATTCTGGCGCTACTTATCCAACTGGGAGGGAGCGCTCAGCAGTTTGCTTTGCTCAAGCCACTGGTGCTGAGTGGCTTGGTACGCTTACCTACAGCTGCAGGCGGAGCAGGGGATTTGTCCTTATTGAACACAGAAATTCGAGCACTCTTGGAGCAGGGTTTAGTATTCAATATCAACAGTCGCCGCGACAACAGTTTGCGTACTTTCTCCCCGCTGGGCGAATTGGCTATTCCGGCTGAAGTAATGCTGGTGTTACCCCGCGATTTACTCTTCGTCCCTTCTCCTAAATTGAATAAATACAGCAGCCCACCTCCGACGCGAGTGGACGCCGCTGATCCAGTAGTTTTTTTGCGTCGGCTCTTCTTTGTCTGGGCCGAGCTGCGTCGCGAGCCGGGGACATTGCGTAAAGCGGGGGGCCTCTACAAGCGAGATGTGACCCGGCTAGCTACCAGCATGGGCGCGAAACTGACGGGGGAGAAAGAGGCGGAGATTAGGGAAGACGTAATTTTCTTACAATGGATGAATCTTTTGCACCCTCAAGGTAAGACTATCGTGGTGCCAGCGTCGAAAACGGATGGCGCTTTCTGGCAACAACCTTTGACTGCTCAGTTTCGCGAAGTAATCGCCATTCTCTCCGCTCACGGACAGGGATTGTCGCTTAATTTGCAGGCGGTAAATGCCACTCAGTGGGGTTATTATAATACTCCCGACCCTTATCCTCCAGCCTATCTGTTCAAGCGGGTAATAGAATTTTTGGAGGAGTTACCCGGCGTGGGTTGGCTGTCCTTTTCTACTACCTTAACTCTATTGAACGGCGGACAATCGGGGCATTTCGTTTTTGCAGTGGAAGCTGTTAAGCGTCTTTTTCAGAAGGCTACACAATACAACTGGCGGGATAGGGGACAAAAGCGCAAGCAGCAATTAGTACCAGCTTTAATGGAGTTGGAAAAAGATTTGCTGCGCCAAGTGCTGGCTAGTCTGCATGAGTTTGGCCTAGTGGAATTGGGCTACAACAACAACCGAGGGAATACGCTGCCGGTAGTTTGGCGCCTTTCGCCACTGGCGACGGCGCTTTTTGCCCAGCAGCCCTTCGCCGAGCCGGCTGAAGTTGGCCAGATTGTTTTGCAACCCGATTTCCATCTTTTGGCGCTGGGTCCGGTGCCCCTAAAAACGCTGGTCGAGCTAGAGCAGCTCGCCGAGCGCGAGAAGATCCAGCCGGCGGCAGTTTCCTACCGCGTGACTAAAGCAAGCATCTACCGCGCACTGCAGGATGGGCAAACCGTGCGGGGGATTCTCTCCTATTTGGAAGCCGCGACCTTGCTACCGGTCTCCCAGAATGTGCGCCGCACCTTGCAGGAGTGGGGCGCACAACACGAGCGGATTATCATTCACCAAGACGTCTTGGTAGTACAAATGGATCAAGCCGCACTGTTGAAGGCGTTGCTGGCACTTCCTTACTTGGCAAGAGTCTTACATCCAGTTGATGATTGCACGGCTTGGCTCTACAGTCGCCATGCCAAGCGAGTCCAACGTGCTTTGCGTGAGCAGAAGATTTTGCCTGCGCGCTCGCAGGGGCCGGCAGAAGATTTGCCTAGCAGCTTGCAATGGCAGGACGAGACGTTGTGCTCACGCGCGCCGCTGCCCAGCCTCTACGTGACGGGGAACATCTGCCGCGTGGCGGAGAAGGCGGCAACTGGTTGGCAGCTCACGCCAGAAAGCGTGCGCGCCGCCACTGCCGCCGGTCAGAGTGCGCCGGAGATTGGCGCGCTCCTCGCGCAAATGACCGGGGAGCAGCTCCCGGATATCTGGGAGCAACGGCTCAAGGCCTGGGGTAAGCACTTCGGCGCGGCGCAGACCGCCCAGGTGCGCTTGTTGCGCTTCCAGGATGCCGCCACGTTAGCTGAATTGCGCCGCTCAGATCGAGGATTGAGTCGCTGGTTACGGCCCCTTCACAAACATGAAAGCGACGTCGCCGTGATCCAAGAGAAGCACTGGGAGAAGGTTGGCGAGCGCTTGGCAGAATGGGGAGTGGCAATTGAAGAGGAACGCTGGTGGTAAATTCTGGTAGTACGGTAGCTAAATTTACCCTATAATACTGAAAACTCAGTAAAAGTCGTTCTGTTCAAAATCAAATAGTTATGGCATCCTTGGTATTATGAAAAAAAACTATGGGTCTCTAGGAATTCACGGGGTAATCCCCCCAAATAGGCATATAATAGCAGAAAACAACACACAATTTAGGAGCAACTCCCCTGGAAACCATGAGCCAAAACTCGGGTAATACGCTCACATTTCCCTTGGATTTCCCTGAGGTGAAAATAACGGAGCTGCAGCAGAATGAGTACGGGGATTACAGCATCACTATTGAGAGCACCAAAGGATCTGCGAGCTGCCAACATGGTGGTCGAAAAACCACGAAATTATACGACCATGGGGATGAGATTGAATTGCGACATATGCCCATCCTGGGACATAGAGTATACCTGCGTCTACAACCAAAGCGGTACGAGTGTCCGCATGGCAACGGGAAGACCACCACCCCAAAGTTAGCTTGGTACGAACCGCGAAGTCCGCATACCAAAGCGTATGGAGTTAGGCAGCATCGGCATAGACGAGATGGCGATGCAGAAAGGCCGCAAGAGTTATGTGGCGATTATCACTACCCAGCCAGCCAACGGACATGTGGCTGTTCTAGGAGTTTTAGGAGATCACCAGCAGGAAACAGTGCGAGAATTTCTTGAAAGTATCCCTGCACGGCTCCGCAGCACCCTGCAAACAGTCTGTACGGACAGGTGGGATGGTTATGTCAACGCCGCCGCAGAATTTGCCGCGGCCCATAAGGAAGTTTCGCTGGAGGTCGTTATCGAGCGTTTCCATGTCGCCAAAAATTACCGCGATGCTGTTGCTAAGGTGCGGAAGCAAGCAACCCGTCGCCTGAAGAAAGAACTCTCAGCAGTTGCCTATCGACAAATCGTCAAGGGAACGCTGTGGATGGTCAGGAAAAAGAACAGCACGTTGGGACCAGCAGAGAGAACCAGGCTCAGACGCTTATTTGAGTACTCACCAAGGTTGGAGTCTGCTTACTCATTGCGAGAAGAACTTACCGCGATTTTTGATATGCATTTAACCAGAGAGGAGTGCCGGATACGTTTGATGAAGTGGCGAAACAAAGTCCGCCGTCGTGGCCTAACCTGCTTTGATAAATTTCTGACGACACTCAATAACTGGCTGGATAAAATCGCTAATTATTTCACTGAGCGTCTCAGTAGTGGTTTTGTGGAAGGCCTAAACCACAAAATCAAAACTATCAAACGGCGCTGCTACGGTATTTTGTGTCCCGAAACGCTCTTTCAGCGTCTCTACCTTGATCTTGAAGGGTATCGCCTTTTTGCTCAAATTGCACCTGTTGGTGCTGCTACCCCGTGAATTCCGAAAGAGCCAATTATTTTTATGTGCATTTGAAGCTCCTGTCGAATCCAGATTTCGGTGGTTACCTTAATATCGTGCCATTGACGTTAGCTCAATTTATTGATATTTTTCACTTTGGCAAAAATCTATCACGATTTAACCGTGAAATTCTTAAAGATCTCCTCAATCGTATCGTTGGCTTAAAAAATTCCACCGGAGATGCCAAGGAATGGAAGAACAGAATACCGATTGTGATTAATAAATGGAAAAAACACTGGGGGGAAACACACAAGTGAAAATCTTACTAACTGGACATAAAGGCCAACTAGGGCAAGTACTCTTACCCCGCTTAGCCAACCATCAGGTGGTGGGCGTGGATTTGCCAGAGCGCGACATCACCGACCGCGAAGAACTGTTGGCGTTGGCGCGGCAGTTCCGCCCCGATCTGCTCATTCATCCGGCGGCGATGACCAACGTGGATGGTTGCGCCCGTGACCCGCAGGCTGCTTACCGTGTCAACGGGATGGGGACGCAGAATGTGGCGCTGGCTGCCGTTGAGGTGGGTGCGGAGATGCTCTACGTGAGCACCAACGAGGTCTTTGATGGTCACGCGGAAGAGCCATATCACGAATGGGCCACGCGCCAGCCTATTAACGCTTACGGGCGTTCCAAACTGGCGGGCGAGTGGTACACGCAAAGTCTGCTCGATCGTTTTTACATCGTGCGGACGGCCTGGCTCTACGCGGCAGGCGGCAACAACTTTCCCCACAAAATGATCCAACTGGCGGATAAGCATGGATCGCTCAAAGTCGTCACCGACGAGATCGGGAACCCTACCTACGTGGAGGATTTGGCGCAAGCTATCGCACAACTGATCCAGACGCATGCCTATGGTATTTATCACTTTGTCAACCGGGGCGCCGTTTCGCGTTTCGAGTTCGCTCAAGAGATTCTGCGCCTGAGCGGCCGGGCCGACATTCCCATCGAACCGCTCAGCTCTGTTCACTTTGCACGCGCGAGCACTCCGCCGCTCTATGCTCCACTAGCAAATAACGCCGGCGCTGCGGTGGGCATCACGTTGCGCCCCTGGCAGGAAGCGCTAGCGGAAGCGCTAGCGCGAGATGGCGAGTAAGCGAGATAGCGAGTGAGCGAGATGGCGAGTGAGCGAAAAGGCGAGAAAGCGAGAAGGCGAGGAGGAGGGAAGGCGGTCAGTGGTTCTCTCTTTTTCTCCGTTATCATCCCCAACTGGAACGGCGCACAGCATTTGCCCACTTGTCTGGCTAGCCTGCGCGCCCAAAATTGTGCTAGTTGTGAGATCATCGTGGTGGATAATGCCTCGGTGGATGAGTCTCTGGAGGTGCTGACGCACTATCCAGAGGTGGAGGTATTGGCGCTGGAGGAGAACCGCGGTTTCACCGGCGCGTGTAATGTGGGTTTCCAAGCCGCGCGAGGCGAGATCCAAATTCTGCTCAATAACGATACCGAGGTCGCCCCACGCTGGCTGGCGGAGCTCGCCGCCGAGTTCGAGGCGCATCCGGAAGTCGGGAGCGTAGCTTCCAAGATGTTGCTCTTTGACCGGCGCGATATCTTTCACACGGCAGGCGACTACGTCACGCCGGATGGGTTGGCGCACAATCGCGGGGTCTGGCAACGGGACGCGGGGCAGTATGATCATCTGGCTTACGTCTTCAGCGCGTGTGGGGGGAGTGCTGCCTACCGGCAAACCATGTTGGCTGAGATCGGTCTGCTAGATGACGACTTCTTCTTCTCCTTTGAAGACGTCGATCTGGCGTGGCGCGCGCAACTGGCGGGCTGGCGTTGTCTCTACGTCCCCACCGCCGTCGTCTACCATAAGCTCAAGGCCTCTGGCGGTGGCGCGACCGCTTCTTTCCACGATGCACGCAATCGCATCTGGACGCTGGTGAAAAACTATCCGGCGGACCTCTATCGAGAGCATTGGCACCCAGTGTGGGGAGCGCAATTGAGGCTGGCGGGGGAGGCCGGGCGCGCCGGGCGCGGGGCAGCGGCACGGGCTACGTTACGAGGACTGCTCGCCGGCGTGCTGGGGATACCCAAAATGCGGCGTAAACGCCGGGCAATCCAAGCGCGGCGCGTGGTTGAACGCGCTTACTTGGAGCAACTCTTTAATCCGCCCTATGAAATCCCATTAGCGTCTGAGCGGCACAGCTAGTATCCGTAGTTAAAACCACAGGCAGCCAGCTCTGCTCGGGCCGGCGTCCCCGCCGTGCCCGCTAGCCAGGACTGGTTTTGGTGGGGTGGCGCGGTCAGGAGACCGGCCACAGCTCAACCGAGGCTTTATCGCTCCCTCGCCTTCTCGCTCCTTCCGTGTTACAATAGATGTGCTATGCACATTCGAAGCTTAAGCCTACGACAGTTCCGCACTTACGCGCGCTTGGAGATGGATTTCCCGCCAGCGCCGATTTTGCTATTGGGCGCCAACGCGCAAGGGAAGACGAGTCTCCTGGAAGCTCTGACTTACCTCGCGCTGGGCAGCTCGCCCCTCACACATATTGACCGGCAGCTGCTTCACTGGCAAGCGGTCGCTTCCGGGATGCCCTTCGCGCAAGTCAAAGCGGTGGTGGTCAAAAAGGAGCGCACGGAGACGCTGGAGATCATCTTGCAGCTCTCGCAGACCACTAATGGCTCTCCTCCGCGCCTTTTTAAGCGGATTCGGGTGAATGACCGCACGGTGAAACGCTCTGAGTTGGCCGGGCATCTCAATGTGGTACTTTTCTTACCGGAGGATGTCACGTTAGTGGGCGGCCCACCTGCTGATCGCCGCCGGCATTTGGATAACTTGCTCGCGCAAGTTTACCCGGAGTATATCGAGGCGCAGAACAGATACACCCAGACTCTCTCACGGTGTAATGCCCTGCTCCGCTACTTGCGCGATGAAGGCGGCGACCCTGTCCAGCTGGCCCCGTTGGAGGAGGTGTTGGCGAAGACTGGCGTCACCGTCTCGCTCTACCGCCGGCGGGTATTGGCCGCGCTCTCGCTGTACGCCGATCAGTTTTATCAGAAGCTCACCGGGGGGCAGGCCTGGCTCCAACTTAAGTATGCGCCTAACTTTGACCCGCTGGCGCCGCCCACCTTAGATTACCAATTAGATTTGCTACCCCAAGAATCTCCGCTGCCGCCCGTGGACGTCGAGACGCTGCAAGAGATTTTCCGCGCCACCCTGGTGAAGAATCGACGACGGGCCATCCAGCGCGGCGTGACGGGCATTGGGCCACAGCGAGACGAGGTGCGGTTCCTCTCGCAGGAGGTGGATCTGGGGATATTTGGCTCCCGAGGCCAGCAGCGTTCCGCCGTGTTGGCGCTACGTCTGGCCGAGCTGCAATGGCTCCAGGAGGAGACCGGGGAAGCACCGGTATTACTGCTAGATGAGGTGCTCGCCGAGCTGGATCGTGACCGGCGCAATTATCTCTTGCGTTTATTGGATGGTGTGGAGCAAACCATCCTTACCACAACCGACGCGGAGATGTTCCCGCAATTTTTCCGCGAGAAGGTAGTGACCTTTAGAGTTGCCGGCGGGATTATAAAGATGCTCCTTCCCACCAAAGTTGACTTGGACGCAGATTAACGTTGATTTTTTAGGCTACTGAAAAAATCAAGCATTTAACCGGGGCTGCTCTGAAAAGAACAATTCCCGCTAAGAAAGAATAATTCACCACGGAGCAACAGAGGCACCTGCACGGTTAGCACCTTGCGACTTTAGATTTTTGACTTGCGACGGTAGATTTATTTTCAGAGGAGGAGCGGATGACCTGGAGTGGTAACGAGGTGCGCCAACAATTCCCTATTTTGCAGCAAAAAGTAAATGGTAAACGGCTGATCTATCTGGATAGCGCGGCCAGCGCGCAGAAGCCGCAAGTTGTCATTGATGCGCTGAGCTCGGTTTACAGTACCAACTACGCCAATATCCATCGTGGCATTTACCGTTTAGCGGAAGAGGCCACGCGCCAGTATGAGGCGGCTCGCGCTAAAGTCGCTAAATTTATTAACGCAGCCAGCACGGAAGAGGTTATCTTCGTGCGCAATGCCACGGAAGGGTTGAATTTGGTCGCATATTCCTGGGGGCGGAGCAACGTCGGGGCCGGGGATCGGATCATCGTCACCGAGATGGAGCACCATAGCAATTTGGTGCCCTGGCAATGGTTGGCGCAAGAACAGGGCGCGGAACTCAGTTTCATTCCCATTACGGATGTGGGAGAGTTGGATTTGGCGGCTCTGCCGCCGCTCTTGGCGGATGGACGGGCTAAGGTGCTGGCTATCTCGATGATGTCCAACGTTTTGGGCACCATCCCCGATCTGGCAGAGATCATTCATCTGGCGCATGCGGCCGGCGTAGTGGTGGTCTTGGATGGCGCGCAAGCTGTTCCCCATCTGCCGGTAGATGTGCAGGCCCTGGACGCTGACTTTATGGCTTTCTCGGGTCACAAGTTGGGCGGACCGGGCATTGGCGCGCTCTGGGGACGGCGCGAGCTCTTGGTAGCGATGCCGCCGTTCCTCTTTGGCGGCGATATGATCCTCAGCGTGCGGAAGGAACGCTCCACCTGGAACGAATTACCCTATAAATTCGAGGCTGGCACCCCGGCTATCGCTGAAGCCATCGCGTTTGGCGCAGCCATTGACTTTCTCACCGAGTTGGGGATGGAGAGCGTGCGACAGCATGAGCGCCGGTTGGTAACTTATGCGCTGGCGAAATTATCCGCAGTGCCGGGATTGCAGCTGTTGGGGCCGGCTCCGGAGAAGCACGGCGGGGCGGTCTCTTTTTGGCTTGAAGGGATACATCCGCACGATGTCGCGGCTATTCTGGATGAGGAGGGCATCTGCGTGCGAGCGGGGCAACATTGCGCTGCGCCGTTACATCAACGCTTTGGGATCCCGGCCAGCACGCGGGCCAGCTATTACGTCTATAATTCCAATGAGGATACTGACGCGCTGGTAGCGGGGTTGCATAAGGTGATCAAGCTGCTGCGGCGCTAAGCCGCTACTTTTTTGATGAGGAGAGAGTCCCCATGAGTAATCTATACCGAGAAGAATTATTGGAGCATTACCACGAGCCACTTAACTATGGCGTTATTGAGGATGCGGAGGTGGATATCGACCGCGATAATCCTACTTGTGGCGATACCATCCACCTCACCGCGCGGTTAGACGCCGATGACCGGATCGCGGAGGTGAAGTTTGAGGGGCAAGGGTGCGTGGTCAGCATGGCTACGGCTTCGTTGCTCACGGAAGAGGTAATCGGCAAGTCGCCGGAAGAGATCTCCGCGTGGGGACTGCCCGATATCGAAGAGCTGTTGGGGGGGATGCGGTTAAGTATGGGGCGGGTCAAATGCGCGTTGCTGGCCCTAACCGCGCTCCAAAAGGGGTTGGCGGAGGCCGGGCGCTAACCGGTTACAGGAGGCTGGCGTAGCATCCGTCCGGCGGGGATTGTGATCCCTGCGTAGCGTGGTCTGGCAAGGTGGCGCGGTCGGGAGACCGGCCACAGCTAGCGTGGACGTTAACCAGTCACGGGATAATGCCCCTACGGCAACTCGCCGATGGTGACGATAAACGAGGATTGCGGCAGGATGCTATCCACCCGCAGGCTTTCATCGGGGAGCAATACTTGCGGGGAGATGGTGTGTTCGCCTGGGGCTAGCCCGGTTAAATCCAATTGCACACTAATTTGGGTAGCGTCCACTTGCGCGATGTTGGCAAAGGGGCCGCGCACGAGCAATTGTACTTCCTCTGGAGTGATCGTAGCCGTGAATCCCATCCCTAGCCCTTGAATTTCGGGGGTTAGCTGCAAGGTCAACAAACTCTCCAGTGGCTCTAGGTTGATCTTGACGAGAATTTGTGGCGTGGATAGCACCGAGAGTCCTTCTGGAGTTTGCAAGTTGACGGTTAATGTTAGGTTTTCGCTAGCTCCTTGCAGCGCTATAGGTTCGGTGTTTAGATACCCCGGGACGGCTTGCACTACATCGCGACGACCACTTACTGCTACTGAGGGTGGTTCTTTTTCAATGGCGCCCACGCGATACCCTGGGGCAGGATGTCCGGCTAATACCACGTGGATCGCCAAATCGCGGATGTTACTCAACTGCTCGATGGGCACCTCCACGTTTACAGCTCTGGGGACAATGTGTACCCGTGGCACCGGCTCTCCGACTTCATCTACGGGGATGGGTTGATAAGCCTCTGTGATACTCTCCCGGACTGCCTCCACGGGAACCGCGATCAAGGCCTGGGTGGTCCGCGTGACAAAAGAGCGCGGCCCCACGATAGTCACCCGTGGGGGAGTTACGGAGGGAGCACGGCTGGCAAAACCCAGGGCCGGTTCGCCCTGCAATGTGATCGCCACCGGCACCTCAACCTCAATCAGTGGCTCCACGGTTAAGTTGATTTCGGCGGGGGAGACCTGCACGATCTGCGCGGGGCGGCGATTGATCTTTACTTGCACGGGGAGGGTATTGACGCCTAATTCCACTTGAGAAAAATCCACGTAAGCTTCAATATCCCCTAACGCCGCTTGGAGAACCCCCCAGAGCGATTCTGGGGCGCGTAGCGTGACTCGCACGTTAAACTCTTCCTGTTCCCCGTAGGCCACCAGGTCAGCCGGCAAATTTCGCAGTTCTACGGGAATGAAAGCAGGATAAACCTTCTCTTGCATGGGGTCTTGGGCTTCTGTGGCTATTATCCAGAAGAAGAAAGCCAACAGCAATGAGAGTACTGCCCAACTGAAAATTCGTCCTCCGCCAAATTTCATCGTCTGTTCCCCTCGCCGTTCTGCATAGTTGACTCCGCTGGAAAAAAATTAGCCCCCACGGAGACGCAAAGAGCACTAAGGAAAGCTATTTTTTCTTTGGTGTCCCGTGGCTCGGTGGTAAAAACTGCCTCGAAATATGTAGCCGTTACCTCAATTCTTGGCGCGCCATTTTTGGAAAAAGGTGGGCTTTTCAGCGCCTCCCAAGAAGGTATTCAAGAGTTCACCCAAGCGGCGAATAGAGAGCTCTCGGATGAGGTTCCCATTGTACGCCAAGGAGATGTCTCCCCGTTCCTCGGAGACAACTACGATTATAGCGTCGCTATCTTCGGTGGAACCGATAGCTGCGCGATGGCGCAGCCCCAGATGGCGATCCTCCAGCTCCGCTGAAGTGAGCGGCATCACGCAGGCAGCCGCGGTGAGACGTCCATCGCGGATGATGACGGCCCCATCGTGCAAGATAGTGTGATGGTCAAAGATGGTGGTGAGTAGATCTGTGGTGATCTGTGCATCCACTGGCACGCCGGTTTCAACGTACTCCTGTAACCCGGTCTCTCTCTCAAAGACGATCAGCGCTCCGACCCTGTGCCGAGACATCTGTTGTGCCGCCTGGACTACGGCTTCCAAGATACGTTGCTGCTGGGGATGTGCGGGGGCTATATTAAAGGTCAGGAAATTTCCTCGGCCTAGCTGTTCCAAGATGCGGCGCAGTTCAGGTTGAAAGAGTACCGGTATACCGATCAAGACAGCCGGTAGAACTTGGGCCACCAACCACGAAAAAGCGTGCAGTTGTACGATGCGGCTCAAGAAGGCTAGCACGACAAACAAGGTCATGATGCCACGGACCAAGGGTACGGCGCGAGTGCCGCGCAGCGCGTAGAATATCCCGAAAAAGAATAAAGCTACGAGGAATATATCTAGTAAGTCTAACCAGGAAAGACGTTCAATTAGCCAGCTGAATTCCCACATAAAGCTTACTCATGTTTGCATTTAGATAATTTGTATGCTCCATTTTGCTTGCGCGCGGCCAAAGCGGTCGCTCAAATCTGAGGCGGCTCTCCGCTCAGCTCTTCGTATAATTGCACGTACCCTTCCAAATTGGGCGGCTTGAGCGAGATGATGCTCCGGATGGTTTTTAGGGCGGCTTGACTTTTGCCTGCTTCTAATTGCAAGTTACCCAAAATATCCAGGTGCTCTAAGGCTTTTTCCTGCTGGCGTGCTCGCAGATTGAGTTGCGCGGCTCGATAGCGCAAGGGGATGGATTCAGGCGCATCTTCAACTAAATCTTCTAACACGGCCAGAGCTTTCCCCACGCGCTTGGTCTTGAGATAATCTTTGATGAGACGGTCTAGCGCGGCTATGCCCAGATGTTGTCGTCCGGTGCGCGGATAGAGACGCATTAACCCGAGGTGGGCACGTTCGTCACCAGGAGCGATGCGAGTGATCTGTTCATAATCCCGGATAGCGTCGGCCCAAGCTAAGCGTTGCATATCCAAATCGGCTAGCCGATGTAGAATGCGCAGTTTCCATTGCTGTGTATCGGAGCCACGCGGGGACAGTTGCAAGGCTTGCTCATAGGTTTCACGGGCGAGACTTAACTGCGCCAATTGATAGTATGCGTCGGAGAGTTGTAGATATTGTTCCAAGGCTTTGTCGATTTGCCCACGCTGGATGAGGAGGTCTATCAGCTGCCGGCGTGCTTTCTCGTCCAAAGGTGAGTATTCCACGATTTGTTGGTAAGTCGCTAACGCTTGTGGGATCTGCCCTCTAATCTCACAGGTTTTGGCGATGATGCGGTACTTGTTCAAGGATGCTTCTAGGTTGTTATTCTCGATAAAGAGGTTAGCTAACATGCTGTGCAGAGGCAGGTAGAAAGGGGCTTCCCCGATGGCGTGCATAAGTTCCTCCAGCGCCGAATAAGGCTGGCCCCGGCTGAGGTATTCTTGTGAGAGGGCTACTGAGTGCAATACCTCGTCGGAATTAGGCAAGCTGATGATTTCGGCCAAACTGAGCACGAGACCACTGCGAGCTAACCCATCCAAGCGGTGACGGGCTTTACTGGCTTCCTCTTCCCAACCACGTTGGCTGAGGAACCCCACCAGGGCGGGCAGCAATTTGCGAATGTGTTTTGGTTCGCCGGTGTTGATCAAACTCTGAGCTAGCCCTTCGTAGACGTGGAGGAGATCATCCGCTTGGTCGCGCTCTACGGTGGCTAAATCTACTACCTTCACCGCCTCTAAGAAATGCTCGAAGGCCCTATCGAATTCTCCTATAGCGCGATAGCATTCCCCCAGCGCAAAATGTGCAGCTAGGAGATACTCTTTATCTTTGAGGGTTTGTCTTAATTGCTCAATAGCGGCGGTAAAGTTCATCTGCTCTTTGTAAAGCATCCCCAGATTGAAGTGCAGCGAGGGCATGGAGACTCCAGAGTTTACCAACCGCTCGTAGGATTCTTGGGCTGCTTCCAAATCACCCTGGGTTTGGGCATCTACAGCTTGACTGATCAATAAGGTGACTTGTCCGGGGGAAACGGTGGTCGCTTGCGGTGTTTCATCTGAGAAGATAGATTCGGCCAACGAGACCAGCGCGTGCCGCTGCGCGATAGCGGCGGGTGATTTCGGGCCTTCCCCCTCTATCTGTTCGGGGGGGGCTTCCGTGAGCAGTTCCTTCAGCTCGTCGGTGGAGGTGGGTTGAGGGATGGGTTCCTGGCGCTGCAATAAGGCTAGTGTCTGGGCTAGACGTTGATTTCTCGGGATTATTGCTTCCGTCTGATGACAAACCTCAAGGGCTTGCTGAGGGTACTTCTCTTGATATAGGTAGGCGAGCCAGAGTGTGGCCCGGACGACGTCATCTACGGAATCTCGTTCACGGTAAAGGTCAAGGAGATCAAGCCATATCGCGGTATCGTGTGGGGTCAAGCGCACGGCAGCTTCCAGCGCCCCGATTTGTTGTTCCTTTTCCCCACGCGCGTAGTAGCAACTGGCTGCTTGGCAGTACTGAGAGGTGGATTCCTGGCGCTGATCTCGTTTTGCCAATAATTCCGCCAGCCGTTCATGTGGTCCCGGGTCCTCGGGGGTGAGGTCGGTCAGGTGCAAGTAGACCTGCTCGGCCTTTGCTAAATTGTGCTGGTTGAATAAAGCCCAGGCGTACCCCTGTAACGCAGAAACATCGTTAGGAAATTCTTTTAGGGCGCGTCGATATTCCTTGATAGCCTTGGGCCACTTCTCCTCCCAAATTAGATCGTTAGCTCTTTGTAATGCTGCCTTAAAACGTGTATGGTTACCAGCCACGGATTAGCCTCCACAAAAGATAGGTGTTCCATATTACCTGCGTAGAGTGTTCTGTAAATCTCAAGGGGCTTCTTTTGGGGCGACCACGTCTTTAGGAGTTTTGGGCATGGTCGCCCTTTCAAAAGTCTAGCGCGTCTCTAATAATTGAACTAAAATCGCTTTTTGAGCGTGTAGCCGATTTTCGGCTTGGTCAAAGAGCAACGAATGTGGCCCATCGGCAACCGCGTTGGTGATCTCTTCGCCTCGGTGGGCCGGCAGACAGTGCATTACGCTGACATCCTCTTTAGCGTGCGCGAGAATTTCGCTATCAATGCGATAGGGAGGGAAGATTTGACGGCGTTTCGCCGCTTCATCCTCTTGACCCATGGAAGCCCAGGCGTCGGTGTAGACCACGTCGGCGCCGGCAATGGCTTCTAGAGGATCGTTGGTGGCTAGCATGGTGGCGCCGCTGGCGGCCGCAAATTGCTCTCCCATCTTCCAAACGGCGGGATGTAGTTCATAGCCGCGCGGCATGCCGATAGCAAAGTCCATCCCTAGTTTGGTGGCTCCGAAGAGCAGGGAGGTGGAAACGTTGTTGCCATCTCCTAGGTAAGTCAGTTGCTGGCCCTTGAACCCGCCCTTATGCTCCAAAATGGTGAGGAAGTCGGCGACTCCCTGGCAAGGATGATTGTAATCGGAAAGTCCGTTGATCACGGGGACATCGGCGTAGGCTGCCAGCTCTACGATATCGGCATGGGAGAAGACGCGCGCCATGATCACATTGACGTAGCGGGAGATGACGCGGGCCACATCCGCGACGCTTTCACGCTTCCCTAAGCTGATTTCGTTCGGAGAAAGATAGATTGCATGTCCGCCTAACTGGAGCATGGAGACATCAAACGAAACGCGCGTGCGCAGGCTGGGCTTCTGGAAAATTTCACCCAGGACTTTGCCCTGGAGCAGGGGTTGATTGCCTCCCGCTTGCCACGCGGCTTTGAGCTCTAGGGCCAAATCCAGTAACCCTTGTAGCTCGTCTGAAGTTAAATCGGCTAAGGAAAGGAAATGTTTCATCGTGACCTCCTGTGAGAGTGGATTAAATTATAAGTGCAAGTATACCACGCTGCGAGCATAAAGAGAATTGGGTAATTTTGTCAGGTAGTCGGGTAGTCAGGTGGTCGGCTACCCGCTTCCTGTTGATGACCGCCAAACCTCTACCACCTTGTCATTCCGAACGCAGTGAGGAATCTTATGCGGTAGGCGAGTAAAGAGATTTTGCTGCGAAGACGCTAAGAAAGAAAATGAAGGACTCACTACGGAGAACTCGGGGAGGAACAAGGGAACTCTCTCTCCTCTGTGCCTGCCACCCAACTGGACCTAAGCACACTGTGCGGGCCCGGTCGGGAGACCGTCCCAAGCTCCCCCGGTACTTGTCGCTTGAAGAGAGTACAAATATCATCTAAGGTTTACTCTGCCTGCCCATTGTACCCTAGAGCTCAAGTGCTATACTTTAAGTAGGTTTATTTCCGTCAACACTGTTCAATTAGAGATAAAGGAGCTATTATGACAACTATGCAAGCGGTGGTTAAGACTGCCCCCGGGCCGGGGATGGAGTTGGTTACTAAGCCTATCCCTCGACCGGGGCCGCGCGAGGTGTTGATCAAAGTGCAAGCCACTTCGATTTGCGGCACGGATGTCCACATTTACCATTGGGATAAGTGGTCGCAAGGGCGCATTAAGCCCCCGCTCACCATCGGGCACGAGTTCGCGGGTGAGGTGGTGGAGCTGGGCAACGCAGTGAGTGCGACTGAGGCAGCGGTGGGCGATTTTGTCTCGGCGGAGAGCCATATCGTCTGCGGCGTTTGCCAGCAATGCAAGTTGGGCAAGGCGCATGTTTGCCCCCATACCCGTATCATCGGCGTGGACGTGGACGGTTGTTATGCGCCCTACATCACCATTCCGGTGGAGAACGCCTGGAAAAATCCACCGGACATGCCCTTGCAGGTAGCCAGTTTACAAGAGAATTTCGGCAACTCGGTCCATACCGTCTCGGCGGTGGATATGCGTGCCCGGACGGTGTTGATCACCGGTTGTGGCCCCGCCGGCCTGATGGCGATTCCCGTGGCGCGGGCTTTCGGCGCGGAGTTGATTGTCGTCACCGATCTCAGCCCTTACCGGTTGGCATTGGCCCGCAAGGTGGGGGCCGATCTGGCGCTCAATCCACGTGAAGATGAGGTGATCGCCCGCGCCCAAGAGCTGGTGCGCGGCAAGGGGTTCGATGTCTTGTTGGAGATGTCCGGGGCGCCGCCCGCGTTGATGCAAGGATTGGGTCTGCTCAAGCCGGGGGGGGAGGCCGCGCTCTTGGGATTGGCTACTGGCGTACTCCCCGCTTTTGACATGAACAACTTGGTCATTATGAAAGGCATCACCCTCCGCGGAATTGCGGGTCGCCGTCTCTGGGAAAATTGGTATCAGATGCGCGCGTTGCTCGCCTCTGGCGCGGTGGATCTTAGACCCATCATCACCCACGAGTTCCCCTTGAGCCGCTGGCAAGAGGCGCTGGAGATCATGGCTTCCGGGCAGAGCGGCAAAATTGTGATGTATCCGGATTAGTCGGTAGACAGTAGACAGTAGACAGTAGACAGTAGACAGTAGACGGTAGACGGGACAATGTAGCCGAGGTTTCCATACCTCGCTCGCTATCCCTAATCACCTAAAATAAGGAGAAAAGAAGATGCAACGCGATCCAATTAAATACTTAGCAGAAAAATACCAGTATTTACATGAACAAGGTTTGACCTGGGAGCCGCGCGAACTCCAGAGCGCCAATCAACCGGTTTCCATTTTTGATGGGCGGGAGGTGTTAGTTTTTTGTTCTAACAACTATCTCAACCTCTCCACCCATCCGCAGGTGGTGCAGGCGATGATTGCGGCTACGGAGAAGTACGGCGCTGGGGCCGGCAGCGACCGCTCTATTGCGGGCGATACATCGTTGCACCGGCAGTTGGACGAGCGGTTGGCGGCTTTCAAGGGTGCGCCGGCCTCCCTCACTTTCCAGACCGGCTTTATGACCAATCAAGGGGTGCTGGCGCAGTTGTGCGGGCGGGGCGACCTCTACATCTCTGACGAGCTCAATCACGGCTCCATCATCGATGGGATACGGCTGACTAAAGCCGACCGCGCTATCTACCGGCACAAGGATGTGGATGACCTCCGGCGGATTTTAGAGGAAGTGAAGACTCACCAACCGGCCTACCAGCATATCTGGATTGTCACGGATGGCGTCTTTAGCATGGATGGCGACCTGGCCCCGCTACCGGCGATCGCGGAACTCGCGGCGGCGCATGGGGCGGGCGTCTACGTGGACGACGCGCACGGGGAAGGCGTCTTGGGCGCGGGCGGGCGTGGGATCGTCAATCACTTTGGTCTGACGAGCGACCAGATCCACGCTGAGATGGGGACTTTCTCCAAGGCTTTCGGGACCGTCGGCGGGCATATCAGCGGCAGCAAAGAGCTGATCAAGATCGCGATGAACACCACACGCACCTGGCTGCTCAGTGGTGCGCTGCCTCCCGGCGTGGCCGCCGCGACTATCGCCTCTATTGACGTGATGGAGCAGCATCCGGAGCGCGTGGAGCGTCTCTGGGAGAACCGTAATTACTTCCTCGACCAGATGCAGGCACTGGGCTTCGATACGGGCCACAGCGAGACGCCCATCGTGCCAATTATGTGCGGTGAGAGCACCACGGCCAAAGCCCTGGCCGACTTTGTCTGGGGGGAGGGCATCTACGTGCTGCCCATCGTCTACCCGATGGTGGCGCGGGGCAAAGCGCGCATCCGCGTCCAACTCTGCACGGAGCACACCCGCACGCAATTGGACACAGCGCTCCAGGCCTTCAAGCAGGGTGGGGAGCAGTTGGGATTGATTTAGCGTGGCGGTTAGCGGGTTGACGGTTAGCCATCCGTACATTGCACTAAACCGCTAGCCCGCCGTTCGCTTTAGGACGCAGATGCACGCTGCTAAACGCTGATTTTTTTCTATTTTATCTGCGCCAGCCGGCAGGCTACAGTAGGGCGCTTCAGTGCGCGTCACCGGCGGCGCGGCGCCCCACAGTTGACGTACTCCTAGTCGCCGCAGGGCGACTTCGCAACCGTAGCCCGCGACTTCGGTTGCCGGGCACGTGTACTCTAAAAGCCTCTCATTCCGAGCGGAGTGCGACACGCCAAGCGGGGAGCACGTAGTCGAGGAATCTTCCAATTTCGTACCCAAATTAGCGTTGAAGGTAGTAGATTCCTCGCTCCGCTCGGAATGACAAACGGAAGTGTTACTTCTGCAATAGTGTGCTATCTTTGATAAAATTTTGAGTAGAGAAGGGGGAGAGATGCTGCATAAACTTCGTTGGAATCTGGTATTCGTAGTAATTTTGCTGGTTAGCTTATTCCCGGTGTTTTCCAACGCGCCGGGACCGGTGTTGGCGGCTGGCGAAGCTGTCCGTGGCGAACTCAACAGCTGGGGTACATGGGGGATGTCCAGTAGTTTGGGAGGGACGTTCCTCTACGAGACAGGACAAATGAATGCGGCAGATGACGCAAGTAGCGAATTCAAATTTTTTAAGGATTCCAGTGAATGGTATGGTGGTGACGGTACCATCACTTTTGCCCAAATCTTCACTGGGATGAATACTCCCGGCTCCAATATGTCGTTCAATCACACTCAAAATAAGTATTATGTTTTCAAATGGAATGGTAGCGACAAAGGCGCCGTTTTTCAACTTACTGCTACCCCTGTGAATGTGAGCGACGTAAATCGCGCGCCCGCTGTGCCAAATAGCACCGACACAGTAGTCATCACCGCAACGACCAGTACAGCACCTCCAACCGAGCAAGCTGTCTGGTTGCGTTACACTACCGATGCCTGGAGCTCGTCTACTGTGAGCAAGCTGTCTGGCAGTGGTACAACTTACTCCACTACAATCCCTGCGCAATCTGGTGGCACAACTGTGGATTACTATATTTTTACATCCAGTGATGGAAGCTCGATCGCCGGCAGCGAGGCTGATTTGATGACCATCACTTATGATAACAATAGCGGTAGCAACTACAGCTATACTATCGCCGATGCCCAAGCCCTCTGGCTTGATGCGGACACTATCGCCTGGAACGGGACGGCGGGTAGCAGCTATAAGCTGCTCTACGACCCTGATGGCGGTATGGATACTGCCATTGCCGGCGCGACGGCCTGTACCTTCCCCTCACCCTCAGCGCCTTGTTACGTGACGCTCACCAGTAGCGGCGCCGTCAGCGGCTATCCAAAAAATCCTAACGCCACCGACCTTCCCCGTTTGCTTACCGGGCGTTCCGATGCCAACGCGAAGCACTTGCTCAAGGGGCAAGTGGTTGTCGCCGCATACAACGGCGGCGGCGCGTTAGTGGATGTGACCCACGTCCAGCCGCAGAGCGTGCTCGACGACCTGTATGCCACGGCCGCCGTGACCGCGACTCTCGGCGTGACTTATACGCAAGGGCTTACTCCCACCGTTTATCTCTGGGCGCCCACGGCGAAATCCGTCACGTTGCGCCGCTACGCCAACTCCACCACCACGCTCTCCACCACGCACCCGCTCACCGCAGATGCCGCCTCTGGCGTCTGGAGCGTCACCGGAGCACCTGCCTGGGACCGGGACTTCTATCTCTTTGATGTAGAAGTCTACGTCCCCAGCGAAGACGCGGTGTTGCACAACCTCGTCACTGATCCCTACGCCGTCAGTCTTTCCACCAACAGCGAGCGCAGCCAGTTGGTAGACTTGGATGACGCTGACCTCAAACCCGCCGGCTGGGATACGTTGACGAAGCCGGCTCTCGCCAATTTCGAGGACATCACGATCTACGAGATGCACCTCCGCGATTTTAGCATCAACGATAGCACGGTCGGCGCGAGCGACCGGGGAACTTACCTGGCTTTTACCTATGATGGGGACGGCCCCGATGCTAACACCACGCTCTCCGACGGGATGGAGCACTTGTTAGCCCTGCAAGCGGCGGGCCTGACTCACGTTCACCTGCTGCCGTCCTTCGATATCGCTTCCGTGCCAGAAGCGAGCGTGGTGCGCACGCCGTCCCCCAATCCCACCGGCTACGACCGCGATGGCGAAGAGCCGCAAGCTACCATTGCTCTCTCCCGCACCATCGACGGCTTTAACTGGGGCTACGATCCCTACCACTACGGCGCGCCCGAAGGTTCCTACAGCACTGATCCCGACGGCGTGACGCGCATCTTAGAATTCCGCCGCATGATTTCTGCGCTCAATCAGAACGGCCTGCGCGTGGTGATGGATATGGTCTATAATCACACTTCCGCCAGCGGACAGGCGGACAAATCGGTGCTAGATAAGATCGTGCCGGGCTATTATTACCGCTACGATACCAACGGCGTGTTGCAGCAAACCAGTTGTTGCCCCGATACGGCTTGTGAGTACGAGATGATGGAAAAGCTGATGGTGGATACCCTCGTCCGCTTCGCGGAGGATTACCGGGTGGATGGCTTCCGCTTCGATCTGATGAACTTGCACACCCAGCGCAACATGCTCAATGTGCAGAGCGCCATCAACGCCATTGACCCCGATATCTATCTCTACGGCGAGGGTTGGGATTTTGGCTCTGCCAAAGATAAGGGGCTGACGGATTGCACCGCTGGTTGGTGCTACGCGCAGAAGTACAACATGACTGGCAAGGGGATTGGCCTCTTCAACGATATCATCCGTGACGCCACGCACGGCGGTTACAGCCAGGATACTACTGGAATCCGCAAACAGGGCTTTAGCAACGGCCTGAGCTACGATTGGAACGGTTACGCATACAGCAACCGCTCCCAGAGCGCTCTGCATACCGTCATGGATACGCTGCGCTCTGGGTTGCGCGCCAGCGGTACCGACTGGAATGGGCAGGGCGCGCCGTTCACCGACGATCCGCAGGAATCTGTGGCGTATGTGGAAAAGCATGATAACGAGACGCTCTTTGATCAGAACGCCTTTAAATTGCCCCACGGTGATGGCAGCGGCAATCCTGGTTGGATCGGCAGCAGCAGTATCCCCACGACGACCCTCACCGACCGGGTGCGCGCGCAGAATATGGGGCAGAGCCTGATGGCGCTCTCCCAGGGCGTGCCTTTCTTCCAGATGGGTACGGATATACTGCGCTCCAAGTCATTGGATCGCAATAGTTATGATTCCGGCGATTGGTTCAATAAAATCTATTGGGATTATAGCGAGAACAACTTTGGTAAAGGGTTGCCGCCGGCCTGGGATAATGATAGCCGGTGGGACATCATGCGCCCGTTATTGACGGATACTACCACGCTTGATCCCGCCACCGCCAATATCGAGTTTGCCGCCGCGCACTTCCGCGAGCTGCTCCGCTTGCGCTACTCCTCGCCCCTCTTTCGCCTGACCACTGAGGCCGACGTCAACGCGCGGGCCAGCTATTACAATGACGACAATCTCCTGGATGGCTTCCTCGCCTTACGTCTCTCTGATGAAGTTGCGCCTGATCTCGACAGTAGCTATGAAAACATCCTCGTCTTCTTCAATGCGAACAAAGTGCAGCAGAGCCTCACTATTTCCGGCGCCGCAGGGTTCACCTTGCACCCGCTGCACACTAACGGCGTGGACGACGACCCGGTGGTGCAGAGCGCCGTCTTTGACGATACCACCGACTCTTTCACGATTCCGGCGCGGACGACCGTGGTTTTCGTCTCTGACCAAGCGCTCACGTCCCCGCCGGCGCCGAGCACACTGGATTGGGTGGGCTTGCTCTGGCCGCGCGGCGGTGCAGCCACCCGGCTTGATGAGGG
>JAYELZ010000193.1:0-2975 GCA_034717835.1 Chloroflexota bacterium | reverse complement strand
CGGCGATAGCAGCGACGATGACCAGGGTGACGGTCTGCTGACCGTCATCCCCACAGGAGATACCTCTCCAGCGCCAGACGGAGGTGTCTTTGTCCACCTCTTTGAATGGCCGTGGGCCGATGTGGAGAAGGAGTGTACCTTCTTGGCCGAGAAGGGCTACGCGGCGGTACAGGTTTCGCCGCCCAATGAGCACCTGGTCCCCACCGCCGATATGAGTGGCGTGACGACCAACGATTATCCCTGGTGGGTGCGCTACCAACCCGTGACCCATCTGACGACCACGCTCACCTCCCGCAGCGGGACGTGGGCGGAGTTCACGAGCATGGTGGATGCCTGCAACAGCCTGGGCGTGGGTATCTATGTGGACGCGGTTATCAATCACACCGCCGATATCGAGGTGGGGACGCCACCGACAGGTACGCACGGCACCGAGTATCACTCCACGCCGGCCGCCTCACGGGCTTACGGCGCGCAGTATCAAGCCGACGATTTTCATACCGAGTGTACCATCTCCAGCTACGAGGACCGGCAACAAGTACAACTATGTGAACTCTCCGGGCTGCCCGATCTGGATACCGGCAAGGTGGAGGTGCAGACGGAGATCAGTAATTATTTGCAAGCGCTGCTAGACGCGGGCGTCTGGGGCTTCCGCATAGATGGGGCCAAACATATCCGCGCGCAGGATATCGCCGCCATCTTGAACGGACTCACCTTGCCCGGCGGCGGAACACCGTTCATCTTCCAAGAAGTGATCGACCAGAGCAGCGACGAACCGGTGCGCGACTGGGAGTACGCTCCCCACGGCGACGTGACCGAGTTTGCCTACGCCTTCGCCCTCGGTGACAAATTCGACGACGCCTGCGGGGGCGCTCTGAGCCAATTGGAAAGCCGCTTTGACGATGCTGACATGCTGCCTTCACGCTTTGCCGTCGTCTTCACCGATAACCACGATAATCAGCGGGGGCACGGCGTGGGTTCTGGCTGCGTGGTCGATCACCGCGACGGGCAGGAACATCTCCTCGCCAATATCTTCGCTCTGGCTTACCCCTACGGCTATCCCAAAGTCATGTCGAGTTACTACTGGCAGAGCAGTGCCACCGACAACAACGGCGATAGCTTGGGGCCGCCCAGCAGTGCCGACGGCGGCGCGACCTGGGGCGTGGGGCGCGGCGCGGCGACGCGCTCAGTCTACGGCGCGAGTCAAGTTGCGGGCGACAACCCCGCCAACTGCGCCGCCAGCTACGAGGACGGCAAATGGGTCTGCGAACATCGTCAAACCGCCATCGCCAATCTGGTGCAGTTCCGCCAGGTGACGGACGGCGCGGCGGTGAGCGACTGGCAGAACATCGCCGCCGACCATATCGCCTTTGGACGCGGGGCTAAAGGCTTTGTCGCCCTCAACCGCACCGGTAGCAATGCCACCACCACTTACACCACGGGGATGCCGGAGGGCGACTACTGCGATAGCGTTAGCGGGCAGCGCACCGTCGACGGTTCCGCTTGCACGGGGCCGGTCATCAGCGTTAATGCGAGCCACCAGATCGTGAACTACACCCTCGCCTCCATGAGTGCGTTAGCCATCCACGCGGAAGCGCGTCTGGGCGCGCCGCAGTTGGACGCCAGCCAGGATTTTGATCTGGCGCGCGCTGCTAACGGGCCCGTCACCGCCACGTTACAGACCCACGATGGTTTTGACGCGCCGAACCAGACCATCACCTTTACCCTGGAGAGCGGCGCGGGCAGCCTGGGCGCGCCCGTGGTGACGGCGACGACCGACATTAGCGGCGTAGCCAGCGTCACCTACACGGCGCCCAATACACTCACCGTGGCGATGGTCAGCGCCGCTTACAGAGCCGCGAAGGGGACCTCCCACGAATCTCTCTCTGCCGTTTACGTAGACTATCGCGCCGCCGTAGCGGAACTACTGGCCCGCCGTCTCGCCACGGGGGAAGTCTCGCTTAACCTGGGCCACACCCTCACCGTCACCAAGCAGGGCAGCGGTGACCCCTTGATCACTCTGGCTAGATTTACGGGTAATCCGCAGAGTAACCGGGCCGGGGATAGCGTGAAATCGGCGTTTGTGGATCTCTACCTGCCGGATGCTGCCGCTGTGACAACGCTAACCGTGGAGATTGCCTGCACCGCGACGTGCGCTAGCGGCGATACCATCTGGTGGGGCAATCCGGTGACGGGCGACTGGACCGCCGTAACTGATGCTGCGGCGGCTTTCTCCGGCGCTCAGGCAACTTTCACGCTGACCGTGAGCAGCACTCCCAGCTTGACGCAACTAAGCGGCACACCATTTGTGGTCAGCCTGAATGAGCCGCTGGCGATATCATTGCACGCCTTCCAGGCTACGAGCGGCGTTCCTGGGCGGCTGTTGTTGGTGTTGCTTATCCTTGCTATTTTGAGGATCTGCGCCAGCGCATTTAGCCGGCAGCGACGCGCGGCGCGCTAGGGGCGGCGTCCCCGCCGTGCCCGTGCTGCGGGTTGGTCTTAGTAGGTGACACGGTGGGACACCGGCCCTAGCTAGCGGAGTAGCAATCTACCCCAATTAGGAGCAATTTTGAACCTTTTGAGCTAGTTGTGCGACTATATAATTAAAGGTATTTATCTATTCAGGAGGTGTTAAATGAATATGAACGAGAAATATGGGTGGAAGAAGAAGACCTTTGGTGGAGCAGTTGTTTTGCTAATTTTGCTACAGATTTCTTTATCTTTGCCCATTAATGTGCGGGCAGACACTCCAGATGTGATTATTACAGGTGTGATTGATGGCCCACTTACTGAGGGGACTCCCAAGGCGATAGAACTGTACGTGGTGAATGATATAGCTGATTTAAGTAGCTATGGAATAGGCTCTGCAAATAATGGAGGAGGATCAGATGATGAGGAGTTTACCTTTCCTGTTGAGAGCGTATCCGCAGGAGAATTTCTGTATGTAGCTTATGAAAGTACGCAATTCACTAACTGGT
>JAYELZ010000192.1:0-2277 GCA_034717835.1 Chloroflexota bacterium | reverse complement strand
GTAGCTGCAAAGCTGGTTTGCAAGTGTTGGGTATGACGTCGGAACATAGGCAGTCTCCGGTGACAGTTTGAGCGAATAGCTATATTATACCATATTTTGTGTCAGAAGGTACCCCCCTTTTTCAGGGGAGTCAGTAATTACTCAGCTATCTTGCAAAACTCAAGTTCGGACGCAGATGCACGCGGATTTGCGCAGATAAATACTCATCTATATTTTCTAATCTGCGAGCGTAGCCTGCGTTTATCTGCGTCCCTTTTTCACCACTCAATCCGCACTTCTACCAGCTTCTCCAACGTCTCCGCCATCACCGCCTCTAAATCCAACTGCTTCTCCAACGCCAGCACCTCCTCCAATCGCGCCCACGTCGCCGGATTCTTAGCTTGGAGTGAACAAGGGTCCTTGTACGGCTGGATAGAGAGCTCGTAAGTTCCAATCTTTTTAGCCAGCGTGATGATCTCCTGCTTATCGAAAGATATCAACGGGCGCAACACCGGCATCTCTACCGCGAGTCCCGTCACCTGTAAATTCTTGAGCGTCTGCGAGGCGACCTGTCCCAGATTATCACCGGTCACTAAAGCCAACGCTTTCCGCCGTTGCGCCAACTTCGCGGCCAAGCGTAAGATAAACCGGCGAAAGACCACCAATTCCACACGGGAATCATGTCCTAACATCGCCAGCTGGAACGGATGCGCCGGCGCCAGATAGAGATTGGCGGGTAAGCGGTGCGGCCCCAACACTGTGCGGGCTAATTCAATAACTTTAGAGTTGCGCACCTCGTTATCGCGCAAGAGATGCAAGTGGACGAAATCCACCAGACAGCCACGTTTCATCAGTAAGTGCGCCGCGACGGGAGAATCAATCCCGCCGGAGAGTAACGTCATCACGCGCCCGCCTGTGCCGACCGGCAACCCGCCCGCTCCCGCCACACGGTGATCGAAAACATACACTCCGTCGCGGTAGATTTGGATATCCACCGTGACATCTGGCGCGTCCAAATTCACCGGCGCCCCGGTGGCGGCCACAATATCCGCCCCCACCACGCGATTGACCTCCATCGAATGTACCAGGAAGCTCTTATCCGCGCGCCGCGTATTCACCGCGAAGGAAGTCTCCGCCGTGAGTACCTCTCGCGCCAGATGGAGCGCGGCTTCTCTAATCGCCGCCATCTCCTGAGCGACTTTCAATACCGGCGCGAAATACGCAATCCCAAAGATCGCCGCCAGCCGCCATTCCACCTCTGCCGAGGGCACAGTCTCGTCTACGCCGACCACCATGTAGCCGTGGAAGCGTTTAACCTTGCGCCCCGCCAACCCGTCCAACGCCACCCACATATTGTGCGTCAGCCGTTTCTCAAAATCCGGCCGGTTGCGACCCTTCAGCCCTAACTCACCATAATGCACCAAAAAGTATTGCATCTTCGCTCCTCGCTAAAAATCCGGCTCCTTGCCGAACAACCGGTACCACTCTTCCAACTCCTCTGCTGCCAACCCCTCCGTCTTTCGCGCATCCCCTTGCTGCTGGCGCTTATGCTCCTGTAACTTCTGGCTCCGCTGCACCCAGGGGGACGCCTTCTTCTCAAATCGCTCCGCATCTCTGGCAACCGTTTGCCGCTCAAAGAGCTGTAACCAGTCGTTCACCTCCGCTGGCGAAAGCGCCTCTGGATTCTCCTTGCCCATCGCCAGCTCGCGCCGTTGCCGCTCCGCGTTGGGTCGAAACTCCACCGGCGGTACCTCCGCCGCGCCGTCTCCAAAGAGCTCCAACCACTCTTCCACTTCCGCCGGAGAAACGTGATCAGGCTTTTCCTTTGGGGATTTGACAAGCTCGGTTTCTACTGCGTCAGTAGGCAACGCTAGACCAGTTAACTCTCCCAATGAACGTTGGATATGGCCAGCGGGCGGTGACGCTGTCCGCCGGTGTTTTTGCCGCGCCGTAGGGGGCGGCGTCTCTGATGGCACAGCTCTTTCATGTTCCGGCCACTTCCCGGCCGCGCCCAACGTCGACTGGGGAGTCTCGTGCGCAAAGAGTTCCAGCCACTCCGCCACCTCTTCCTCTGAAATTTCCTCCCGCCGCTGCCAGGAGATGCGCGGCGTAGGGGCCAATTGCTTCACAAACTCCTGCGACGTCAACGTCCGCGCGCCGACCCGCCGCGCGGCATCCAGCACCTCGTGGTCTGAAGAGACCACCGTCCAATTAGGCGCATCGGGCAGATAACGCAGCCGCTCCATGATAATGCGATCAGCAATGGTATGGCCTTGAGCCGCGAAAACCACCTCTAAT
>JAYELZ010000191.1:0-11436 GCA_034717835.1 Chloroflexota bacterium | reverse complement strand
CAGCTCCAAGCGTGTATCGTAAAGTCGCGGTAGTTAGCGTTTGTCGCGGCGCGTCCCACCTGACCGTGGGGACGTTTGAGATGCTTGAGCCGTGTGAAGGGAAACTTTCACGCCCGGTTCTTAGGGGAGGGAGCGGCGGCAACGCCGCTTCCTTACCCGACGCCCGCGCAAATCAAGGCCCCACGCGCATTGCAGTTATCTTTGTAGCAAAGGTTCTCACCACGCACCCGCCCGGCGCGTGATGCGCGGCCATTAGCGGCGTGCTTGCAATTTACCATTCCAACAAAGAGGAGGGCGTCTATCATGGGTTTCAGGTTCCGAAAATCTATAAAAATCGCGCCAGGCGTGCGAATGAATATTGGTAAACGTGGAGCCAGTAGTATAAGTGCAGGCGGTTTCAATTTTGGTAAACGCGGTGTTCACCGAAATATCGGTATACCTGGCACTGGAATTTCTTACCGAGCAAAGGTTGTAGGGAGGTCGAAAGCCAAGTCCAGACCGGCTAAGTCTCGCCCGTCAAAGACTACGAAGCAAATATCAGTTACTATGAAATTGCTCGACGATGGATCCGTTATCTTTACTGACAAAAGAGGCAAGCCACTTCCCAACAATGCAATCCGAGAAACGAAGAAGCAGAATAGGGAGATAATAGAGCGATGGTTGCAAGAGCAAAGTGAAAGATATAATGCTGAAGTTGAGGCACTCCTGAATATACATCTAACCACGCCTGCTCCAAAAGGTGAGGTTATTGTCAATCCTAAACCAGAACCGCCAAAACTGCAAAAACATGGTCTAACATCTAAATTGATTGATAGATACCGCCAAAAAGTAGATAGGAGAAATATACTTGCACAACAGGAGTATGAAGAGGCTTTGTGTAACTGGGAGAAAGCTGAAAATGCGCTCAAGACTGATACCGAAGTGATGAGCACTGTATTGTCAGGTGCTTTTGCTTCCATTGAATGGCCTCGTGAAACCTTGATATCCTTTGACACTGTGGATGAGGGGCGCAAGGTTTTGCTTGATATAGATCTCCCTGAAATCGAAGATATGCCATCGCAACAAGCGAGGGTGAATAAAAGACAACTTTCGTTGACCATAAAGGACAGATCTCAAAAACAAAGGCGTTTAGAGTATCTCACCCATATACATGCCATTGGTTTTCGTTTTGTTGGTGACGTTTTTGCACACTTGTCTACGGTCTCACAAGTGATACTTTCGGGTTATTCTCAGCGAGTCAACAAAAAGACAGGACACATCGAAGATGAGTATCTATATAGTGTTCGTGTAACACGCGAAGCATGGGAACACATAAACTTTGACAACTTGGGAGCACTCAATATAGTAGAGTGCTTCGAGCAATTCGATCTGCGACGCAAAGTCACCCAAACTGGCATCATTTCGCCTATAGAACCCTTCGAAGAATAAACTATGATTTGCAGCTAACCAATGTGATTGGGTTGCTGTGAGTGGGGACGGTTTATAGTAGGGATGTGTTCAGGATAGCGAGGTTGGTATCCGCAAGTTGGTGAGGGCCGCTAACCCCGCATGCACCCGACCTGGCTGAGCTCGGCGTTTTTCGACTGCTCCAAGCCTGAAAAGTCGTCGGGCCAGCGACGTTGCTCACGCTAGACCCGCCAGGCGGGTGAAGCCTATCGTTGTGCGGCAGAACCTTTCCGATGAAGAAATCAAAATTCAAAATGCAACAATGAATCTGGCAATAAATCTATTTTATGAGGTAAACTTATGGGGGAGGTTGTTATGAACACACTAACCATAAATCTAACAGATGATCGGTTGAGAGCATTAGATAAGTTATCAACTCGCCTAAGAATGACTTCCGAAGAATTAGTTCGTTTGAGTATCGAAGACATTCTTACACGTCCAGAAGAAACATTTCAACATGCAATGGAATATGTATTAGACAAGAATAGTGAACTATATCAGAGATTGGCAGCCTAATGCGTTATTTAACACTCAATGAAGTTTTAGAGTTGCATAGTCGCCTAATCCAAACTTCTGGAGGAATGAACGGGATTCGAGATGTAGGAGGGATAGAATCTGCAATTGCACAACCGCGAATGACATTCGGTGGAGAAGAGTTATATCCGACAATTGTAGAGAAAACAGTAGCGTTGGGATATTCGATAGTCAAGAACCATCCATTCGTAGATGGGAATAAACGTACTGGACATGCCGCGATGGAAGTATTTCTCGTTTTGAATGGATATGAGATTTCCGCCAAACTCGGTGAGCAGGAGAAAATAATACTACAAGTCACATCTGGAGAAATGAGTCGAGAAGACTTAGAGAGTTGGATACAAGCGCATATTATCGAACGATAAAAGATACATTCCAAAAGCGTGAGTACGGCATTGGCATCGGAGCGGCATAGTTCCCACTTCGCAGAGCGATTCTATTCATGCAAAATCAAAGCAGCACTCTGTCAAAAACATGAGTTCGCACACAAAAGGCCGCACAACCCCCATTGCACCGGACTTGGCTGGACTCGCCGCGAAAATGGCGGTTCGGGGCAAATAATGTAGTCTTCAAAACGGTGGAGTCCTGCAAAGCCGCCAAGCCGGTGAATAATCCGTTAGGCGCAGCGTTCAAATGGGGGCCGTGAGGGTGCGTTACTGGAGACTGCTGGTCGGTTTAGCGCCCGCCTCCGCGGCGCCGTAGGGGGCTGCGCGTGCCACCGTAGGGTGCGCGCCAGTCGTCAGGCACACCGGGACCGGCGGCTGTTCCTTAACCAGGGACGCTCTCCGGGAGCATGAGCGCGTCTACGTTACCCCGTCAGCGACTGGCGGGCGGGGAGGTAGCCTAGCGGCGGGTGCACGTGGGCCTACTGGGGGCGCGGGACGTGGTCTGGGCGGTACTCCGGCGGCACATAATTGTGCAGGGGGGTCAGTCGCTTGCGTCCAGCGCGCCAACGATAGCCCGGCTGCCTGAAAATGCTCCATAATGGCGGCTGTGCCTTGCAAGTAAGCGTGGCCGAGGTCCCAGGCAAGGTAGTTCACAATGTACAGGGTCTGCGGAATCGTCAGGAGTAGATTGCGGGGAGTCAGATCTGCGAGACTCAAGAAATACCGGCCAGCGCCATTAACTCCCCAGAGGCCGCCGCTTACCGGCAGGTGTAGCGCCCAAGGTAACGCAATGACCAAAAGCGCCATTGGCGGTACAGCAATAGCCACCCAGCGCGTCAGCTGGCGGCGCTGCAGCCAGTCCGCAATCGGGCCCAACCAGCGGCTCGCCAGTGCCACCCAACCAGTAAAGACCAACACGTCCAACCAGTTCGGCGTCCCGTCCAGCACGACGACCAGGAGCACATAGCCGGCAACCAACAGGCTGCTGCCCAGCCAGACCATAGGAAATTATGCCAATGCTTCCAGTGGTTCATCATATCACTCCCCTCTTCACATCCTCCAACGCCAACCCTACCACGCGCTTCCCGATCTCCTGCAGCGTCACCTCGCCCTACACAAACTCGGCCAACACCAGCACCTCAATCTCGGTCACTTTTTGCAAACGGACGTCATTGGTCACAAAAGCGCTGGCCCCGCGCGCCAGCGCTGTCCCCAGGTGAAGCGCGTCGGGCGTGGGGATACCGTAACGGGCGCGTAAGTCTGACATGCGCTCCATCACCACCGTGTCAGCATCGGCCACGGTCAAGCCGGGGAAACGCTGAAAAATATCCCGGTAACGCAATAGCAACTCGGGGTTCTGCGCTTTTTTGACGCCGGTCAGCACCTCGCCCAATGCTAGCACAGAGACACAGCCCTGACATAACCCGTCTTCCAGTGCGCGAAAGATAGCTTGCGCCAGAGAGCCATAATCGGGGTGGCGTTCAAAAGCATAGATAAAGACCATCGTATCCAATCCCACGATGTCGGCCTGCCGCAGCCGCTGAACCAGCGCAGCTATTCCCATGCTGCCCGCTCCTCTTGCAAGAACCGTTCTCCACCCCCCAGCGCGGTCCACATATCCTCGCCCAGGCCATATACATACTCTGTCCAGTTTTCCGGTTCGGGCAGCAGCCGGACGTGTTGGTCTTGGACGATAACCAACACCCGTCTGCCGGGCTCCACGCCCAGAGCCTGGCGGGCCGCTTTCGGAAGCACCATTTGATTACGCTTGCTCAGTTTAACAACTGTTGTTGTGTTCATCGTAACCTCCTCACGTCAATTCTGGCTATACGCATAGTATATCATAGATTTACAAAGCAAGTCGACTATTTATACGTACATAATCACCATTTGCTTTGTATATTCAGGATTATGCTTTGTGATTATCCCCCCTCACATCTTCTACTGCCAACCCGGCCACGCGCTTCCGGATCTCCTGCAGCGCCAGCGTGATGCTTGATTCTGCGTTTAGGCGGCTCAAGTTCACGGCGAAGTGCGCCTCGGAAACGGCATCCTCGTGGCGCGACAATCCCTGCGCTAGCAACGCTTCCAATACCTCGCCGGTCACCGGCGGATCATTCTCGGCTGGTTGATTTTCCAACGTGGTGTGGATCCATGATATACATCAGGGGATTGACATCGTCTTGTTCCAACTCCGCATTCGCTGGGCCACACCGCAGAATTTCGTCTCCACAACGGTGACAAAGCGGAACGTGATTCCCAGAATCTCTTTTCCCCGTTGATATTTACGCGTTGTAGATTGCACGAAGACGGTGTGTGGAAGTTGCTCAGTCAGCTGCCAATAGTGCAGGGTCTCCGGACAAGGCTTGTAGCGTTGTCTCTTCCGCCGCCCGCCCTGCGAAGCGTCCATCCCCCCGCGCAGCTCGTCGCAGCTGGCCTTTCTTTCCAAACGGTCATCTTATGCACTTGATAGTTAAATCCAGGGTTTAGGGCCATGAGACCACGACTTTGGACTATCAATTGCCTCGCTGCAAAATCAACCTATACTAACAACAGCTTTCAGCAACAAAGGAACAGTCCCCGGACGGTCACAAGTCTGAGGTGGCCTCAGGATGAGCGGACCACCCTGATACCCAAAGTATAGCACAGCAGGCCGTCCGCACTACACTGGACGGGCGGCTTTTCATAGCTAGCATTTTCTTTCTCTAGGAGGCTACATGCCCCAGAACAGAGCACCACAAGCTATTCTCTCCGATCAACCGGCGCGCGACGACTGCTTGAACTTTACGCCTTACGCCAAGACGTTGGCAGAGATCATCGCTGCTCCCCAGACTGATACGCCGTTGACGATTGGGGTCTTTGGCGGTTGGGGGCGCGGCAAGACCAGCCTGATGCAGATGGTGCAAGATCGTTTGGCGAAGACCGCCGAAAGTGACTTTCCCATCCGGACGATCTGGTTTAACGCCTGGCTCTACAGCCGTGAGCGCGCGCTCTGGCGCGCGCTGATCGCCCGCGTGGTGCAGAGCGTGCGTCGATTTGCATTGGCGGATGCGCAACAGGCGACTCTGGATCAGCTGGAGGAGCGCCTCTACCAACCCGCCAGTGCCGGTGACGAGCGGTTGCTGCTGCTGCCGCCGGGCTCTGTGCCCGGCCTGGAGACTATGGGTGCTTTCACGCCCGCCAGCCTGGATCTGCTCCGCCGTCAGGCGCAGCGGGCCGGGGAGCAGGCACAGGTCGACAAGTTGGATGAGCTCTTGTACGATGCGAAGGTCAGCCGGGCGGTGACCTGGCGAGAGCAGCTGGTGGCGCTGGACGATTTCCGTCGTGAGTTTGAGCAGCTGAGCAAGCGTTGCATCGCACCACACGGCCGCCTCGTCGTTTTCATCGACGACCTTGACCGCTGCCTGCCGGACAAGGCCGTCGAGGTACTGGAGGCGGTCAAGCTCTTCCTGGACGTGCCCGGTTTCGTCTTCGTGCTGGGCGTGGATCGGTCGGTTATTGCAGAGGGCATCCGCGTGCGCTACCAGGATTACGCGACCGAACTCGACGGGGCGCGCTACCTGGAGAAGATCATCCAGATCCCCTTCAAACTGCCGCCCATCGACGCGGGGACGGTGGCAGGCTACGTGCACGAGATCACGGCGGGCAATCTGCCCGACGCCCGCTGCGAGACGGTTTTCAGTGTAGGGCTGGAGCCCAACCCCCGGCGCATCAAGCGCACGCTCAACGTCTTCCTGCTGCTCTGGCGGCTGGCCCAGAACCGCGCAGACCTCGCCGACGCGATCCAGCCGGTGCGCCTGGCCAAGATCGTGGTAATCCAGCAGTACTATCTCCGGCTCTTCGAGCTGCTGGTGGACGGCCCCCACTATCTCCCCGACCTGGAGGAGCGCTTCCGTACCCGGGCTGAAGCACGCAATGCGCCGGAGTTACAGGAGCGGACAGGCCGCGGTGGGGGAATGGAGCCGGGTGAGACCGAGGAGATTTCGGCGGGGCCACTGCAGCCCTTCCTGGGCCAGAGCCTGCTGCGTGAGCTGTTGACCTGCACGAGCGAGGACGAGGAAGACGCCAACTTCGCCGGCCCGCACGGGCTGACGCCGGGGGGCGTGCTTACTTACATCTACCTGACCCGCAGCACGGTGGAGGAAGAGGCAACGAAGAAAACACTGGCAGACAAGCGCTTGCCCTTCGAGCCGCAGCTGGTGACGATCCCTGCCGGCCCGTTCCTGATGGGCACGCCGGAGAGCGAATTAGACGAATTGGAGAAATTGGGAAGAACGCGGGAATACATCGAGCGTGAAGTCCCTCAGCACGAAGTGACGCTGGATGAGTACGCCATCGCCCGCTATCCGATCACCAACGCCGAGTTCGAACGTTTCATTGAGGACGGCGGCTACGACAACTCCGACTACTGGACCGACGCCGGGTGGCAGTGGAAAGAGAAAGAGAGCTGGACGCAGCCCCGCTACTGGGACGACGACAAATGGAACACCCCGTCGCAACCGGTGGTGGGGGTCTCCTGGTACGAGGCCGTGGCCTACTGCCGCTGGCTCTCGGAGAAGAGCGGCAAGACCTACCGGCTGCCCACCGAGGCCGAGTGGGAAAAGGCGGCGCGGGGCACCGACGGGCGCCGCTATCCCTGGGGCGCTGATTGGGACGCGAGCTTGTGCAACAATAAGGAGAGCGGGCCGGGCCAGACCACGCCCGTGGGTGAGCGCCCGGAGGGCGAAAGCCCCTACGGGGTGGAGGAGCTGGTGGGCCAGGTGTGGGAATGGTGTCGCACCAAATACTCAAGTTATCCATACCAGCCGAATGACGGACGCGAGGATGAAGATGGTGGCGAAACGCGGATCCTACGAGGTGGTTCTTGGTACAGCAGTGATCCAGCTGGTGTCTGCCGCTGCGGCTGCCGCGTCAGGAACGATCCCTGGGACTGGGACTTCAACAGGGGATTTCGTTGCGTCCGAACGCTCTCCTCAGTTCCTTGAGCCTTGAACTTTGTTTTTTGTTCTGGGGGGTCTGGGGGGCGAAGCCCCCCCCCCCCCCCCCCCCCCCCCCCCCCCCCCCCCCCCCCCCCCCCCCCCCCCCCCCCCCACCCAGCTCGCGGTATTTTTGGGCCCGTAGCCGCGCTTTCCATAGCGCGCAGATTCGAGCTGAGCCACTAAAGGGTACGCAGATGGTCAAAACCTATAAGCATCTCTATCCAAAGATCTACGACTTCAAAAACCTTTACCGGGCGCACCGCCAGGCCCGGCGCGGCGGCAAGCGCAAGCAGCCCGAGGTGGCGACCTTCGAGCCCGCTTCCCATTCGCTCCCAGCCCCCGTCTCGGGGGCGGTGCTAGCGTGAGCACGAGGGAATACATGAACACAGTCGTCGAAGTGGGTCCGCCTAGAGTTTGTCGGTGCTTGATCAGGGGGGCTTTGCAGAAGCCGTCCCCGGGGACGGGGACTTGGAGCATCTGGATAGAGAGGAGTTAAGTGACAATGACCTTCAAGCCAAGACAGCATCGCGACCACCTGTACTTCGTCACCGCTACTGTGCTGGGCTGGAAACCACTCTTCACCCGCCCCGATTATGCATCGATCATTCTCAACTCCCTGGAGTGGCATCGCCAACAAGAGCGTTGGCTACTCTTTGCATACGTCCTGATGCCGAACCACCTGCACGCTTTACTGAAACCCTGCGCCTCTCACACCATCTCACAGGTTGTGCAATCCTTTGGATCGTTCACAGCCCACGCACTCCTCGATCAACTTAGAGAGAATCAGCGTACGGCGCTGCTGCGATTCTTCACCCAACGACCGGACAAGGATGAAAGCAAGCGACATCAGATCTGGCGACCTATTCAGGCTAAGAACGTCTATTCGGAGCGGTTTCTACGGCAAAAGTTTGCCTACCTCCACAATAATCCGGTAGCCAAGGGGTGGGATCTCGCGGAGGATAGGGCGGATTATCCATACTCCAGCGCCTGCTTCTATGATCGAGGAGACAAACCATCGGTGCCGGTGACGGATCTATGGGCGTGGTGGTACGGCGATGATAAAGAATTTGCAGAAGCCGCTCCCGAGGAGCGCGAAGCCTACCCGCAGGGGTACGGGGGCTGGGAGCATTTGTAAAGAGCCGGTGTAAAAAAGCGGGCGCTCAGAGATCTCATGAGGAACATCCGGCCGGGGCGAATGATGGTCTAGTTAGTCAGGAGGAGCAACGATGCCTAAAAAACACGAGAATGTCAACACCGGCGGTGGCTCGTACATCAATGGTGATGTGCACGTTCATGATGGCGACTTTGTAGGACGGGATCAAGGTAAGGCTGGCCGGTGGCCTTCTTTAGATCTTGACAGCTCTGAGGCAGAGGCAGCCCGCCAACGCTACCGCGAGGCGCTGCGGGCGCGATACAACATCATCGAAACGCACGCGTTCAGTGCGTTGGCCAACGATGCGGAGGTGGGAAGCCCGCGTCGCTTGCCGCTGTTAGGTGAAAAGGGAGCATATGTGCCACTAACGTTCGATCTGAGCAGTACACAAGGGGATTATTCTGATGCCTTACGGAAAGTGGCGCGGGACTCCGATATTGCTCAGATACTTGAAAAAGACCAAGCACAGGTTTCGGATGAAGAACTTAGCGCTATTCCAAGAACCGGACCGGCCTCGCTTATCGAAGTGCTGGGTTTTCCAGGACATGTTGCCATAATTGGGGATGCCGGTAGCGGCAAAACCACCATTCTAAAGGTGATCTCCAGTGTGTTAGCCGCTAAAGATCCAGCCAAACTTGCCCCAGAGTTTTTCACTGTTTTCCTAAGGGATCCCCTGCCAATACCTGTTTTCATGCCCTTACGCTTTTTTGAGCAAGCCTGTTGTGACCAGAATCTTGAGTGCACACGTTGTCCCGATGACCTGCTCCACTTCACTGACGCCTGGTTTCAACAATGGTACGCCGGACCTGACCTGCCAGCGCACTTTCTGGAAGCCCACCTGCGCGCCGGACGCGCCTGGCTGCTATTGGATGCGTTGGACGAAGTCGCCGACGCCGACCACCGGGAGACGGTGCGCAATGTGCTGCAAACCTTGGCGGGACAGTTACCGGAGACCACGCGCCTGATCGTCACCGCACGGGTCTCGGCCTACCGCAATACGCGCCTTGACGACCGCTTCACCGTGGTCACGGTTCGGGATCTGGACGATGACCAGCGTAAACAGTTGGTACACGGCATTTATCAAGGCTTGGCCCTGTCCGACCATCGACGGCGCGCCGACGAGTTAGCCACCCGTTTCAACCGCTCAGAGGCTTTGCAGGATCTAGGGCGCACGCCCGTCATGGTCTGGACCTCGGCGGTGATCCATGCCCTACGCGGCGAGTTACCGGAGAGTCGGGCTGCGCTCTACGATGCCTACGTTGACATCCTGCTTAAACAGTCCTTCAAGCGGACGCGGGGCGCCGTCGAAGCGCTGACCCCCCTGATCGATAGCGAGGATTGGCCGTTGGCCGATCGTCGTCACTACCTCACCTACGCGGCCTTCAAGGTCCACGCATTATTGGAGACACAGCCGGAACGACAGGCCGACCGGCAAGTGGTGGTGGGGGAAGACGAGCTGATCAATGACGTGCTGGCCCCTTACTTCCATGAGAACCTGGGGGATACCCTGCGGAAGGCCTGCGACCGGGCGCGTGAGTTTGTCACCCTGATGGTAGAGCGCAGCGGGTTGCTCTATGAAAACGAACAGGGCTATTATTCTTTTGGCGATCACTTAACCATGCAGGAGTTTCTCGCCGCCTACTACCTTGCCGAGAACTACCCGCTGGAGGAACCGCTCGCGTACGCGCAATTCCTGCAGGAGAAGGCCGGGCGCAGTTGGTGGCGGGAGGTGGTGCTGTTGGCTGCAGGTTACCTGGGCCAGACATCTGGTTTTCAGGGGCGCAAGTTTTTGCAACAACTAACGCGGAACCGGGACGAGTCCGAAACGGCACTGGCTTTTCTGGCATTAGCCGGACGAGGCTTATTACAGTTGCGCGCTGGTCGCAAGCGTCCCACGTGGTACAAAGGACTGGCCCAGGACTTCGCCAACCGCCTCTATGCCCGGCTCTACGCGGAACCGACTGATGCACCGATCCCAGTACGTCAGGAAGCCGGGCTGGTCTTGGGACGCCTTTACGGCTTGCCCGGCGACGAGACCGGCGTCGGCGATCCGCGCTGCAAAGGATCACAGAGCCTGCCAGACTTCATCCGGATCCCGGCGGGCGCGTTCTGGATGGGCAGTGATGATAGCGATCAAGAGGACGAACATCCCCGCCACGAAGTCTACCTGGATACCTACGACGTGGCGAAGTATCCCACGACCAACGCCACGTACGCGCACTTCATCGCCGCCAGCGGCTATGGGGACGAGCGCTGGTGGGAAGCAGCTATTGAAGATGACTTTTGGAAGAATGGCCAGGTCAAGGACTACTGGACTGAAGATTGGCATAGCCTGCCGCGTTATTGGAACGACGCGCGCTTGAACAACCCATCGCAACCGGTCGTAGGCGTTAACTGGTACGAAGCCGTGGCCTACTGTCGCTGGCTCACGGCGACGTTGGATGACGGCTACGTCTACCGCCTGCCCACCGAGGCCGAGTGGGAGCGGGCGGCGCGCGGCCCTCAAGGATGGGCATATCCATGGGGTGCTGACTGGCGTGAGGGTTTGTGCAACAGCCAGGAAGCGGGGCTGGAGCAAACCTCACCCGTGGGCCTCTTTCCCCCAGGCGCGACCTCGGAAGGCGTGCATGAGCTGGTGGGTAACGTCTATGAGTGGTGTCGGGATTGGTATGCCGAGGACGCTTACGCCGAATCCAACCCGCGCAATCCCAACGGTCCCGAAAGCGGAAAGTCCCGCGTCTTGCGGGGTGGTTCCTGGTACAGCGACGGGCCGTCCAGGTGCCGCTGCGGCTTCCGCGGCGGGGGCGATCCCAGGGGCTGGTACAGCGGCAGGGGCTTTCGTTGCGTCCGAATCCTCTCCTCAGTTCCTTGAGCCTTGAACTTTGTTTTTTGTTCTGGGGGGTGTGGGGGGGCCGCCCCCCCCAACAATCTAGCGACA
>JAYELZ010000190.1:18212-37926 GCA_034717835.1 Chloroflexota bacterium | reverse complement strand
GTCGCCGTGCGGCATGGGAGAGAGTCTAGTAGTCTGGTAGTCTGGTAGTCTGGTAGTCCGGTAGTCCGGTAGTCTGATGGTCTAGCAGTCGAGTAGTCTGATAGTCAATCCAGTTGGCTAACAATGAACAATGACTAACTGACTAACCGACTACTCGACTAATTGACTAACCGACTACTCGACTAACTGACTAACTGACTAACCGACTACTCGACTAATTGACTAACCGACTACTCGACTAACCGACTACTCGACTAACCGACTAACCAACCCCTCTGCGGAACAAAAGCCCCTCTGGACACGTCTACAACTTGTAAACCTATCTAATTTCCAGAGGAGAACAACATGACATCAATAAAAGAGCTACTTTTGGCCGGAACATTATTATTAACCCTAGTGACAGGATGTAGTCAGCCTATGACCGAGCTACCTGCAGCACCTACCGCAGCCACCGCCATCCCCACAAATACGGAAGTCCCCCCGGCGGAGACCGTCGCCGCCCAATCAGTCTCATCAGATGCAGAACGCATCACCGCGCCGGAGGTGTCCGCCGGCGATTTGGCCGAGCTTACCAGCGGCAACGCCACCTTCGCCGTGGCGCTCTATCATGCGCTGGCGGGAAATGACGGCAATCTCTTCTGCTCGCCGCACAGCATCTCCACCGCGTTAGCCATGACTTACGCCGGCGCGCGCGGGGAGACCGCTACGCAGCTAGCGGAGACGTTACACTTCACCCTTCCCCAGGAACAACTACACCCCACCTTTAACGCGCTAGACCAACGGCTCCAACCGCAGGAACCCTCAGAAGAGAACCCCACCCCCTTCACGCTCAAGATCGCCAACTCACTCTGGGGAGAGCAGAGCTACACCTTTTTGACCGAGTTCCTGGCTCTGCTGGCGCAAAATTACGGTGCGGGTTTGCAACTGGTTGATTTCAAACACGCGCCGGAGGAGACGCGCCAGGCCATCAACGGTTGGGTGAGCGCAAATACCGAGGAGAAGATCCAAGACCTGATCCCGCAAGGGGTCATCAATCCAGATACGCGGCTGGTGCTCGCCAACGCCATCTACTTCTACGCCGGTTGGCTACACACCTTTGATGAAAATTTGACCGCGGACGCGCCCTTCACCCTGTTAGACGGCGAAGAGATCTCCGTGCCCCTGATGCACTTGGCAAAGCCGGCACAACTCAACTATGCGCGGGGAGACAGCTACCAAGCCGTGGAGTTACCCTACGCGGGTCGCCAAACCAGCATGGTGCTCATCATGCCAGCGACGGGGGAATTCCACGGCTTTGAGGAACAATTAAGCGCGGAGCAGCTGGCGAACATCATAGAAAAACTGGAATACCAGAGCGTCAACTTGGCGCTGCCTAAATTCGGCTACCAGAGCACGCTCAACTTAACCGAAACGTTGCGGAAGATGGGAATGCCTCTCGCCATGAGCGGAGGGGCGGACTTCTCCGGGATGGATGGGGAAGGCAATCTGGCTATCGGGGCGGTGCTACACCAAGCTTGCGTGGAGGTGGACGAACAGGGCACCGAAGCCGCCGCCGCGACCGCAGTCGTGATGATGCTGACCTCCATGCCCGGCGAATCCTTTAACTTCACCGTGGATCAGCCCTTCATCTACCTCATCCGGGATACGCAGACCGGCGCAATCCTCTTTGTGGGCCGGGTGGTTGATCCTAGTGCTTAGCACAGGCGCGTAGCACGGTAGCGCGGTATACCGTGGAATGCCATGCCGCGCTACTTACCCCCAGCGCCCCACTCGCAGAGCACGGTGCATTGCCTGCCCCAGATCCTCTATCTCAAAAGGCTTGTGCAGCAATCCTCGGAAGCCAATTTTGCGCAGCTCAGCGGTGAGCTCCTGCCCCACGTAGCCAGTGATCCCCAACGCAGCCAACTGCGGGGCGCGCTGCCGCAACTCACGCATCAGCTCTACTCCGTCCAACTCCGGCAGCATCAGATCCGTGACCACCAAATCCACTTTATCTGCCGCCGCATAGAGCTTCAGCGCAGCGCTCCCGTTCGCCGCGCTCAAGACCCGATAGTTAAGTTTTTTCAGGATACGCGCGCTCGCCACCCGCAGCGGCTCATTATCTTCGACCAACAGAATCGTCTCGTTATGCCCGGGTAACAACATCGCGGTTAGCTCATCCACGCGCTCCGCGGCTGGAACGCTAGCCGGCAAATAGATGTGGAAGGTCGTCCCCACCCCCACCGCACTCTCTACATCAATATAACCCTCGTGCATTCCGACGATACCGAATACCTGCGCCAAGCCTAACCCGGTGCCTTGCCCTACCTCTTTGGTGGTGAAGAAGGGTTCAAAGAGATGGGAGCGCACGGCTGCCGTCATACCCGTCCCATTATCCGCCACAGAGAGACAGATCCACTCGCCGGGCGGCATACCAGCTAACGGCGGTGCAGTAGCTGCCTCGAAAGTTAGTTTGGAGAGCGTGAACCGCAACTCTCCACCCTGGGGCAGCGCATCCCGGCTGTTAAGCGTCAGGTTTAGGAGCAGCTGCTCCAGGCGGTGGGGATCAGCCATCACGGTATATGTCCCCTCCGCCATCAACGTGAGCTGGATATTGGCGGGGAATGTGCGCCGCAGGAGCACCAATGTTTCTTCAATGAGAGCGTGCAGGTCCAACGGGAACCGCTCAATCATCGCCCGTCTGCCAAAATCTAAAATTTGCTGCACCAGCGCGGCAGCATCTTTCGATTGCCTGACAATGATCTCAAAAGTCTCCGTCAGTTCTGAAGGTAGCGTAGGTTTACGCAAAGCCATCTGGGCGTAGAGGATGATGACCGCCAGGATGTTGCGGAAATCGTGAGCGATGCCGGCAGCCAGTTGTCCCACCGCCGCTAGTCGCTCCTGACGGCGCAGTTGCTCCTCAAGTTGTTGGCGCGCGGTGATATCCGTACCGACGGCCAGTAGACCGGACACTTTACCCTGGTCATCTGTGAGCACATTAGCGTACCATTCAATCTCTAGCCTATCCCCAGACTTGGTCACCATGACGCTAACGTTGCCTTCGGTATGGATATCATCTATGGCAGTTAGAAACACTTCATGAACTTGAGGCGCCTCTTCAGCCGGCAAGAAGATGCTGAACCAATCTTGCCCTTGTACCTCCGCCAATGAGTAACCGGAGAGCTCTGCCAGGTAGGGGTTGAAACGGACAATCCGCCCCTCCACATCCAACACTAATATAATAACCTGTGCTGTATTGACCAGGCTTTTGGCAAAATCACGTTCTGCGCGTAACGCCTCCTCGGCCTGCTTACGCGCAGTGATGTCCCGCCCCACGCCGATGATAGATATAACTTTTTCGTCAGCGTCAAGCACGGCTACGTCCTGCCAACCTAACCATTTCCAACCATCTTTCGTCATAGCGCATTGTTCCAGGTAAGCCGCATACGGCGGTCGGTAAAGATTCTCCATTGCCTTGGCGGTGCGCTCTCGGTCCTCCGCGTGTACCAGAGGCATAAACTGATTTCCCAACAATTCTTCTTCTGATCTGCCGAATAATTTGCAATAGGAGGGGCTGACAAATTGAAATCGTCCCTCAACATCCACTTTAACCACCAGATCAATTTGATGATTCACGAGTAACTGGTATTTTTCTTTACTCTCTCGCAACGCCTCCTTGGCCTGCTGGCGCGCGGTGATATCAATACTGGCTCCCAGAATACCGCTAACTTCCCCACTGTCATCGCGCAGCGGCACTTTGCGTGACAGAAGGCGACGCTCTCCCAGGGGGGTATTGGTCAAATACTCTTCCTGGGTCAGCGTCTGTTCGGTTTCCATCACCCGCAGATCAACCTCCCGCAACGCGGCAGCCTCAGCAGCATCCAGTAGTTCGGCATCGGTCCGCCCGACCGGGTTATGGTGCCAATACCGATGATTTTCGGCATTGCAGCTCGTATACTTTCCCTCACGATCCTTGGTAAAGAGTGGAATTGGCAGCTGTTCAAAGAGCGTGCGATAATGGTACTCACTCGCGCGCAACTCCGCTTCCATCCGCTGGCGCGCGATAACTTCCGAGCGTAAATTACTCACCGTCTGCTGCAATTGCCCGACCATACGATTAAATGAGTCCGCTAACGTATCGATCTCGTCAATCCATTCCCGGTCGAGGCTCCGCTTCCATTGGCCTTCAGCCAGTGCTTGCGCAGAAACATTAAGCCGCGCCAGCGGTCTAGCCACCACTTGAGCAGTGATGATGCCTATAATTAGGGCCGTAATCAGCGAAATAACAATGAGAAAAACCGCGGTACGATAATTACTGTCGATCGGTGCCATAAAATCTGCGGCGGGAATCACTACAACGATAAGCCAATCAATGCCATATCCATCTTGAACCGGGGTGACCTGCAAGAACTGAAGTTGCCCATCAACCTCAAATTCAAATTGCTGCGTCTCGCTTAGCTTATAGTAATCGTCCACCTGTGCGGTCAGAAATTCAGCCGCCGCGCGAATTAGAGGTACGCGGCTCTCTACAGCGGAGAGCCGCCGTTGCGCGGCATCTGCCGCCGGCTCGGTAAACGGCACTTCGGTAGTTGAAGAAGCAACCAGTAAACCAGAGCGTTCCATGATGAAGCTCTGCCCAGTTTCACCGGGCTGGATGCCCCTCAAAAAATCGCTGAGGTGAGAAACGAAGATATCAGTTGAGAATACGCCGAGCAGCTGCTCTCGTTTACCATAGACCGGTCGGCTGGCGGAGATAGCCAAATCCTGACCGGTGAACAAGAGATAGACGTCGTTCCACACCGCGCCCTTCTGTTCAACCGCGTTAGAATACCAGGGGCGCGTCCGAGCATCAAAATCATAGAAAGTCCCCAACAGCTCGGTGCGCTGCCCCTTGCTATCTGTGGCGTACTTTCTTAACGTTCCTGGCTGGAACTCATCGGTAACCATAGTGTACCGTGAGCCGGTGGCACCCTCGCGGCCAGCATCTACAAGTCCGCCCGCTGTATTACCAAAATAGATACTAGTCACAGCATCAAAAATCTGGGTTTGCTCCCACAAGTAACGCTCCAAAGCGTCGGGATCTTCGACAGCAAGTACTCCCCGGCGCATAGCAGTAGCGTTCAGCTGGTTGATTTGGTGTGGCGTAGCCAGAAAAGTACCTAGATGTTCCTCAATATGCAAACTGATCTCACGACACAGTTGCCGCGCCATCTGGGCTACCGTCTGTTGGCCAGCTTGTAAGGATAAATAGCCCACCAGGGAGGCAGTCGCCACAATCAGCGTGATAAAGGGAATGCTCAGAACAATGCGTAAGGGGATTTTTATAATGGGCTTATTTTGTAATTTGATAGACATTATGATAAGTCTCCTACCTCTGAGCGGAGGTAAAATTAGTTCCTCTGCAAATTGGATTAACAAAATAGGGCCAGTGAGAATATTTGCCCTAGACGCTACGGCTACCAACAACCTTCACATTCTACCCTCATCCAAATCAAATACCAATTTGCGCGGCTATCACTCCTGGGGGATAATGTCCCACAGGCATCCAGATTACCTAAGGAGTAATGATGAGCAAACAAACGTTGCAAGAGCTGCCGTGGGAACCAAGCCCCCTCCCCAGCGAGGAATTCCACCAAGCATCCAAGTGGAGCAACATCAACCGCGCGCCGCACGACGAGGTCTCTGGCGTGGTTTACAAGCGAGCCGCGCATATCAAGCAAGTACGGTATCAACCCGCCCCCTCTGCCCCGGAGATGCCGGAGCCGTTCCAGGGCCACGGCGCGTCCGTGGTGCGCTGGCTCTTCAGCGAGCAGCCGGGCACGGCAGAGGGGTTACTAGACGACGCCAAATTCAGCTATCTCCACGCCAGCACCCTGGAACCAGGCGCGGCAGAGGGGATGCAAGCTCACGTCGAGAGCCGTCTCCTCTACGTCATCGCAGGCTCCGGCGAATTGCAGCATCGTTCCACCACAGGCAGCCCCATTTTGGTGCGACCGCTGCGAACAGGCGACGCGGCGTTAGTCCACGCGGGAGAATATCACCGGGTTTGTAATCTAAGTGAGGAGGCGGCTTTGCGATTGCTGGTAGTGGGGATTAGCGAGGGAGCGGGTTAGCGCCGTGTAATGCGGAATGTCATTCCGCGCCAACAGCCCGCTGGTCGTGTAATACGGAATGATATTCCGCGCCAACAGTCCACCGGTTGTGTATTGCGGAATAACATTCCGCACCACTAAAAACCATGCTGCAGGGTTCGGAGTAGCAAACTTTTGACTTACGACTTTAGACTTTAGACTTATTTCCAGAGGAGAGTGTAGATGACACCACGAGTGATTGTGATTGGAGCTGGAGCGGCAGGCTTGATGGCCGCTGGACGCGCTGCTGAGTTAGGCGCTGAGGTGCTGTTACTAGAAAAAACGGTTGAGGCTGGTCAGAAGATTCTGGTCAGTGGGAAATCACGTTGCAACCTCAGCAACAGCGCGCCGCGTGCTGAATTTCTCAAGCATTATGGGGCAAATTGGCAATTTCTACGCAACGCTTACTATCGCTTCTTCCGCGAAGAGCTGCTGGCGCTTCTCGCCCGTTACGGGGTGCAGACGCAGGTCGAGCGCGGTGGACGGATCTTCCCCACTTCCGGGCGGGCGGAGGATGTGCGCGCGGCGCTGTTGCGTTACGCGACCAGCAATGGCGCCCGGATCCGGTATCAGAACCCGGTGCAACGGATTCTTCTCGACGGCGATAAGGTGCGCGGAGTAGCGGCGCGCCGAGGTAAGCAGATCCCCGCCGAGGCGGTGATTTTAGCAGCGGGCGGGGCTTCGTGGCCCAAGACCGGCTCCACCGGCGACGGCTACCGGTTAGCGCAGGCGGTCGGGCATACCATCGTACCATTGCGTCCCGCCCTGGTGCCGCTGGTGGTACGCGAAAAAGGGCGCGCCAAAGCTTTGCAAGGCGTCAGTCTGCGCAATATCCGCTGCCGGTTCCTCACCAGAGACGTCAACGGGCACGAGGAACCGCTCGCACCACCCTACCCTGTTCCGCCCACCGGGGAGATGCTCTTCACCCATTTTGGCGTCTCCGGGCCGCTCATCCTCACCATGTCGTTAGCCGCGGTCGATGCGCTGCGCGCCCGCAAACAGCTCTTTCTCTTCATTGACCTAAAACCGGGCATGAGTGTAGAGGAGGTCAACCGCCGGCTGCAACGCGAGTTCGAGCAGCGCCCCCAACAGCATTTGCACAACCTGCTCCACAGTTGGATACCTAACGCGCTAGCCGAAGAATTAGCCAAGATAAGTCATCTTGGCCCTGAACGCCCGGTTCATAGCCTGCGCGCCAGTGAGCGGGCTGTGTTGGTGCGCCTCCTCAAAGGTTTTCGCTGGGAGATCACCGGCTCGCTGCCGTTGGAGGCCGGCATGGTGACGGCCGGCGGCGTGGAGCTGACGGAGATCAATCCGCGCACTTTTGCTTCCAAATTGGTCAAGGGGTTATACATCGTGGGGGAAACGTTAGATATCGCCGCCGATACCGGCGGCTTTAATTTGCAAGCGGCCTTCAGCGGGGGCTATTTGGCAGGGGAAGATAGTAGTCAAAGGTCGAAGGTCGAAAGTTAAAAGTCCTCATCAAACCGAGAGTGCATGCCGCCATCAGCGCGCACTTGCATGGCACCCCGCATTTCAACGGTTAGCGCGGCGTCGTGCCGGTATTGGAAGGGCCACATACTTTTCAAATGGAAGAAGGCGATGCGGTCTCCATCGACTAAAGGGCGTTCCAGATCCGGTTGGAGGCCGGGCATGGCGCTCAGATCGCCGTTGATGAAGGTGATGCCGCGTTCCTCGGTGGGTAGTTCCAGTGACGCCAATAAATCGGCCACGGTGCTCTGAGCGGGTAGCTCCGCTGGCACCAGGGCCGCGATGTTCCCCTCGCTGCCGCCGTAGCGGGCCAGCGGGCCGTAAAGCCAGATTTCAATGTGCATGATTGCTCCTTAATGACAAATGGCGAATGGGCAAATGGCTAACGGCTAACAGGCTAACGGCTAACGGCTAACAGGCTAACGGCTAACTCTCCTAACCGCCGCCGACCGGGGGGAAGATACCGACCTCGTCACCGGGCTTGAGCCGGTAGATTCCGGCGCGCGCCCGCCCGTCCACGAAAGCTACTTTGGTCTCGCGCGGACGGATGCCTAAATGGACGATCAGAGCCGCGATGGAGCTCTGCTCCGGCAGTTCAACTTCAAAAGGTTGCCCGATAGCGGTGCCCTCCGGGGCATAGCGTTGCAAGCCAGCGTAAAGTTTTACTTGGATGCGCATTTATGCAGCTCCTCATCTCTACCAACTGATTAAGTATCCATTCCCCAGTTTGCGGGGCGAGAGCGTGGGCGGGAATGACCTGTTTGGCTACCCGGGAGAGGTCAATTTTTACCCGAAAGAATACTCCGCATTCTAATCTCTCCCCGGAGTATAACCTTACTCGGCCAGAGAACCAGAGGCCCGCCAGGATTACCCCGGCGGGTCTCTGTGTTAGGTGTGGAAGTGGTCTAGAGTTCGCCGTAGACCTGGTCCATGATCTCGTCGGTGACGTCAGCAACGACATTGTGCGGGGGGAGCTTCTCGTACTTCATAAATTCCGGCAGGCGGTCATCCTCTTGGGTGAGGCCGGCAGCCTCGTTAAAGGCGCGTTCCACTTTGAGAATCTCACCGCCCCACGCGACAGCCTCGTCGCCGGTGTAACTGGTGCCCAACATGCCGTTGAGTTCCTCAATCATGCCCTCAAAGCCACTGGGAATATCCAGAATGGCGAAGGAGGTGAAGAGGCAGTGCCCGGTGCTATCGAGCATCGCGGTGGTCTTCTGGAAAGCACGGCTCAAGTCCGCCTTAGAAGCATCTGCCAGCAGGGGATCAACCTTGCCGCCGGAGCCGGCGATCTCTGGCGCGATGGTGTAGCCGGCGGTGTGGTCGGCACCCATGGTGCTGGTGGCGTAAGTGACGCCAATGCCTTTGATGGCGCGCGGCTCGTAAGCGGGCATACCTTGTCCTTTAACCGCCGGTGAACGCGGGTTGCCGAAGGCGTCGGCGGTGGCCTGCGTCCCGCCACCCAAAATGCGGCCCATTGGTTCGCCGTTACCCATCTGCTCAACGAACTTGATGGCTCCGGCAGCATCACCGAACTCCAACGCGCCGGAGTCCATCGCTACGGCGATAGCGTCGCCGGTCTCGATGGTGTCCAGGCCGTAAGCATTGCAGAGTTTGACCATCTTAGCGATGGCGTCCAAATCATCAATGCCGCAGTTAGCGCCCAACGCCCAATCGGATTCGTACTCCACGCAGGAGACGATTTCCTCGCCATCCTTATCATAGATCGTGTTGGAGCATTGGATCACACAGCCGGGGCTACAAGCGTGGTTATAGATTTCCTTGCCAGTGCGTTGTTTGTTATTCTCGAAGATCGCTTCGCCGGAGATTTTGGCTGCGCCTTCAAAACGCCCGGTGCGGAAGTTCCGCGTGGGGAAAGCGCCCGCCTCGTTGATGATGTTTACCAACACGCAGGTACCATAGGTGTTAAGGGCGCCCCGGGGTTTGGTGAGGGCATGCTCACCCAGGGCCGCGCGCAGTTTCTTGGCGCCCTGCATAAAGAGCTCCTTATTGATATATTCCACGCCCGGCGCACCGGAGCTATCAAGTACCATGAATTTAAGGCCCTTGCTCGCCATCACTGAGCCTAAGCCACCCCGTCCAGAGTAGCGGGTCGGTTTATGCCGCATATCGTCAAAGGCCACGCCAGAGTTGTTATAACCCAACTCGCCGGCCTTGCCCGCGCCAGCCACATGTACCCGCTTTCCAAAGCGTTCATAGAGCTTAGCGTAGCTCACATAGAGGTCTTCGCCCACATATTCAGCGGCGGGGAGAAACTCTACGGTGGGCTTAGCGCCATCCCAGGTCAGGTGAGCCATCCAGTATTCCCCCTTCTCGGCGGGTTGCCCCTCGACCACTAGCGCCTTGATGCGCATTTTGGCGAGGGCCGGCGCGAAACCTGCCCCGGAGTTGGACTCCTTAATCCCGCCGGTCAGCGGGGATTTCCCACCGATGGAGATACGGGACGAAGAGGGCGCAGGTGTGCCACTGAATAATCCTGCGGAGAAGACCAACTTGTTGTTCGGTCCCAGCGGATGGCAGGTGGCGTCCACCTCATCGTAGACCAGGGTGGAGGTCAAACCGCGGCCTCCCAATTTCTGATAACGCTCTGGGACTGCTTCCAACTTATACGAACGAGCGGTCATATTAATACGTAGCATCCACATAATCCATACCTCCTTAAAGGTAAGTTGATTGGGACGCACCAGCCTGCGTCAGGTTAGATTGCAATCCAATCACCCGGCTGGGGGTGAAAAAGAAAAAGGAGGCAATCCCTCTCACAGCAGAGAAGGATCGCCTCCTTTGCAAACACGGCAGGCGGGAGAGCGGTCACTCCTCCACCCTATCGCCCCACAGAGTAGTGGGGTCGGAGACAAGAATAAGTGTATAGCTAGTTGGAGGAAAGTCAAATAGAGGCAGTTGACAATCTCCATCCCCAAGCGATAATACCTCCATGATACGAAAACCAAATAGAACACGGATAGCTTTTGAGAAGCCCCCTCTAGGAATAAATACTCCAGAGACACTGAAAGAACTAGCCCAGCGCTTACTCCAAGAGCCGCGGATCGCCGTGGATACGGAATCCAACAGTCTCCACGCTTATCAAGAACAAACCTGTCTACTCCAACTGAGTATCCCCGACAACGATTACCTTGTTGATCCCCTGGCGCTGGACAATCTAGACGCGCTGGCGCCGGTCTTCGCTTCTCCAGCGATAGAAAAGGTGTTTCACGCTGCCGATTATGACCTCATCGTACTTCAACGCGATTATGGGCTCCACTGCCAGCAGCTCTTTGATACCATGTGGGGCGGCCGCATCTTAGGTTGGGAGCATGTGGGGCTGGGCGACCTTTTAGCGGAGCATTTCCAGCTCCACGCTAATAAAAGATTCCAGCGTTACAATTGGGGGCGGCGACCAGTCTCTACGCAAGCCGTCGCCTATGCACGGATGGATACGCATTACCTCTTGCAGCTACGGGAGCTAGAACTGGCCGAGTTACAAGCCACCGGTCGCTGGGCCGAAGCTCAAGAGATATTCCACTATCTAGCTACCAACGTGCAAATACCGACAGCCCACACCCTAGAAACCAGTTTCTGGCGACTCAAAGGGGTACACGATCTCAACCTCCACGAAAAGCGCATGCTCTATCGTCTCCATCTCTGGCGTGAGAAAACAGCGCAGCAGTTAGACCGCCCGCCCTTCAAGATAATCGGACGCCAGCGCCTCATCGCCCTGGCGCAGATGCATGCGCGCAGCCCAAAAGGACTACAAGCAGCCGGATTAACCGAACATCAAGCCCGACGCTTTGGCCCGGAACTGTTACGCGCCCTCCGCGAAGGCCCGCAGCAACTCCCGCCCTATCCACCGGAAGAACCCCGTCCCCCGCAAGCAGTAATAAATCGCTACCAAACGCTGCATGACTGGCGCAAAGAGGTAGGAACCGGACGCGGCGTTGATTCTGATGTTATCCTCCCCAATGCTACACTCTGGGAACTGGCCTGGCAGCCACCTAAGACACTGGCAGACCTGCTCGCGGTTCCGGGGATTGGCCCCTGGCGTCAAGAACACTATGGGCCTGATCTGCTGGCTTTACTAGCTGCCAAAGACTCTTTCTTCAACACCCACTACTGAACCATTGTCGCCTAGAAGACGAACTAAGGCGTCGTTGCTGCGTGGGGATTGCATCCTCACGCGCATTTGGCAGCCGCCATCCCTCAACAAAAACCATGCAACCACCTACCCAACGTGGTGGAACTCTTGATTTTTTCAGCAGCCTCGATTTTGCATCCTACCAAAGTGGGAGTAGAATACCATTCTCTACTTACTGGCTAGCAAATTGCCCAATAATTATCCTGAAGGGAATAAAGGAGCACCTATTAATGGCTAATCTATGGCACGATCTACCCCCAGGCCCAGAAAACATCCCTGAAGTGATTTATGTAGTCATTGAGATCCCGAAGCGTTCGCGCAATAAATTCGAGTACGATAAAACCGGCTTCATCAAACTGGACCGCGTGCTCTACTCCTCGCTACATTACCCTGGTGACTACGGTTTTATTCCGCGCACCTATTACGACGATGGCGATCCGCTGGACGTGTTGGTGATGACTGATGAACCAACTTTCCCTGGCTGCGTTATTGAGGCACGCCCACTGGGCATCTTCCGGATGTTGGATGGCGACTTGCACGACGATAAGATTCTCGCCGTACCCGCCACCGATCCGCTCTTCAATGGCTACAATAATCTCACAGATATTCCGCCACATTTCCTCCAGGAGGTTTCACATTTCTTCTCCGTCTATAAAGATTTACAGCATATCAGAGTGGAGGCCTTGAATTGGGAAGGCCGTGAGGTCGCGCTGGAGGAGATTGAGCGCGCGCTAAAGCTCTACGCTAAATACCTCCGCACCAGCCGTTAATGATCATTGGCGCTTGCGTGATTGATCTGTATCTGCCGGGAGTCGCCTCACTCAAGGAAAAGCGGCGTTGGTTGAAGCCGTTGCTGGCCAAACTACGGCAGAAGTTCCAACTCGCGGTCGCGGAGATCGAATATCACGACATCTGGCAATCCTCACGCATCGCCATCGTGAGCGTGGCCAACGACACACGACATGTTTACTCTGTGCTGGAACACGCCGTGCATTGGATAGAGACTGAATATCGCGGCGTGCAACTCGTTGACTGGCAAATTGAATTACGTTAAAAATACCCACCGGTTGCCGGATACGTTCCCTGCATCCCTCACCAAGCGACGTAGGTTTGTATGAGCGTAGTAGATGAAATCAAGGCCCGCTTAGACCTAGTAGAGGTTGTCGGACGGGTCGTACAACTAAATAAAGCCGGGCGTAACTTCAAAGGCCTCTGCCCCTTCCATAGCGAAAAGACACCTTCCTTTTTCGTTTTTCCAGATAGTCAAAACTGGCACTGTTTTGGCTGTGGAAAAGGAGGCGATGTCTTCAGTTTCGTGATGGATTATGAGGGCTGGAACTTTCGGATGGCCCTGGAGGAGCTAGGCCGGCAAGCCGGAGTTGAGATCCAAGCACGAACTCCGGCGCAGCTACAAGCTACGCAAGAGAATGACCGTCTACGCGCCGCCTTAGAGGCCGCCACCACTTACTACCATACCCTCTTGCGCAGCGCGCCGCAGGCTCAGGGAGCGCGTGCGTATCTCAAACACCGCGGATTTACCGCAGAGACCATCAAACAGTTTCGACTGGGGTATAGCCTCAATACCTGGGACGCTATGCGTGCCGCGCTACGCGGTCAAGGCTTCAGCGTGGAAGAGCTGGTGAAAGCCGGGTTGCTGGTTCAGAAGGAGACGGGGCGCACCTATGACCGCTTCCGTGGCCGCGTGATGATTCCCATCCGAGATCGCCGGGGCCGGGTGATTGCTTTCGGCGGACGGGTGCTCAACCCAGAGGACCAACCCAAGTATCTCAATTCGCCCCAGACACCCCTCTTCGATAAAAGCCGCGTGCTCTTCGGGTTAGATATGGCCAGCCGCGCCATCCACCAAGAGGATGCCGTCATTATCGTGGAAGGGTACATGGACGTGATGATTCCCTATCAGGCCGGCTACCATAACATCGTCGCGCCGATGGGCACCGCCTTGACCGAAACGCATTTGAAGCTGCTTCAACAGCTCTCTAAGAATTTTATTCTGGCACTAGACCCAGATGCCGCCGGCGTCCATGCCACACTCCGCAGCTTGGAGACCGCCAGAGAGACCTTAGACCGCCAATGGGACGCGGTCTTCAACCCGCGCGGCTTGCTGGGTTTCGAAAGTCAACTCGATGCCGATATACGCGTCGTCTTGTTACCGGAGGGTGTCGATCCAGACGAGCTCATTTTGGCCGACCGCGCCGCCTGGCAAAAGTTACTGACTAACGCCCAACCCATCGTCCGTTTCTACTTTCAACAATTGCTCCAGCAAGAAAACCCGGATGAACCTAAGGGCAAAGCGCGCATCGTGGACGCCATGTTGCCGTTGCTCCGCGATATCTCCAACGGCGTCGAACGGGAAGCTTACGCGCAAGAGATTGCCATGCGCTTAAATCTCAATCCGCAAATGCTATTGGATCGGCTGCGCGCTCACGAACGTGTGGCCCAAGTCCGCCGTGATCAAGCTGTCGCCGTTGCCGCTCCCGACCGCACTGCGCAACCCACCGAACTGGGGTCACACACCCTCCATATCCTACTCCAGCACCCACAACTCTTAGAACAAGTAGATATCGCGTTAGTGGAACTAGAGCAGCCCCCACTCTGCGATGATGATTTCATGTTAGAGAACCGCCTCATCTGGGAATCTTGGCTAACCGTCCTGGTTGATCCCACCCTCAACCTCACCGAGCTCCTACTACCGGCCACCGCCGAAAAAGTAACCCGCTGGCTACAAATACCCACTGACCCGAAGGAGATCAGCTCCCTAAAACGCGACTTGGTACGCACCACCCTCGCAATTCGAGAACGCCAAATCCGCGCGGAACTTAATCGCGTGCAAAGCCTGGTGCTAGAGAGCCAGTCCCAGGGAGACCTGAAAATCCAACGTCACGCGACCACGTTAAGCCAACTGCATCTCCGCCTGAGGCGAGTGCAACAGGCACTCAATCCCAGAAGTTTGGAAAACCGTAAAGGAAAATGAGCTGATGACAGAAGACCTTAACGACTCCGCGCCAACTCCTAATGAACCAAACAACGACTGGGATGGGGATGTTGAGGAATGGGAAACTACCTTCCTTGAATTAGAAGCCGCACTAAAAAACCAAAATGCGGCTGGGGAGGCTGAAGAAACTCCTCTCATGGCAGAATGGAACTCCTTCTTAGCTGAAGAAGCTGCCCTCTGGGATCAACCAGCAAATAACAATACCACAGATGAAGAATATGAATCGAGGATTACCGTCGATATGAAATCCAATCTCAACGATCCAGTACAGATGTATCTCCACGAGATAGGACGGGTGGATCTCCTAACCGCGTCCCAAGAAGTTTGGCTCGCGCTGATTTACGGAACAGACGTCACCGTAGAGGAGCTCAACCTGCGGCCAGATTTGGCAGCTACGGAGAGCATTGCGGCCGCACTCCAGCTGTATGCCGAAGGGCGTACTGCCTGGCAAGCCAGTTACGCGGCCGCCATCCAGCAAGAAATCGCCCCACCTAATCCTGTGATCCTAATAGCAGAAATTATCTATCAGCAAGAGATGCTGATTTCCCCACTGCCTTCCACCCTCTACCAAGAGTATATGGCACCCCACGACTGGAATCACGACCCTCAGTGGGGCGCCATCGTCCGGAATCTCTTTATAATGGTCAACGCACTCTACCTACTGCCCGCCCACGTACTCAGTGCGCTACAGACAACCCTGGTCACCACGGAACAATGGCCCACCGCAGACCAAGCGCGCACCTATTTTAGCTCCCCAGACGAGTTGACTGCATGGTGGCAGCAGCTTCCTGCTCTAACCATTGAGGCCCAACAGCTATTAGTGCGCGCCAACCTGCGTTTGGTCGTCAGCATTGCCAAACGGTACATTGGCCGGGGCGTTTCCTTCCTCGATTTGATTCAAGAAGGGAACTTAGGGCTACTAAGGGCCGTGGAGAAATTTGATTTCACCAAAGGCTACAAATTCTCCACCTATGCCACTTGGTGGATTAGGCAGGCCGTCAGCCGGGCCGTAGCCGATCAAGCCCGCACCATTCGCATCCCAGTACACATGGTAGAAACCATCAGCCGTTTAGCACAGGCCAAGCATATTTTGACGCAACGACTAGGCCAGAAACCTAGCCTAGAAGAAATTGCACTGGAAATAGGGTTTATCCCTTCAGAAGATGCTGCTGCCATCCTCAAAGCCCGCGCCGCCGGTCAGCCACTCCCCACCTCCCAACAGCGTAAGTTACGCCGCGCCGTCACCAAAGTGAGCCGCGTCATCAACGTCTCCCAAGAACCGATGTCGCTGGAAACCCCCATCGGCAACGAGCAAGATAGCGAGCTAGCCGACTTTATTGAGGACGAAAATTTGCCTGGGCCGCGGGACACCACCTCCAGACAGATGCTCAACGAACAGATTGAGGGGATTTTAGCCGAACTAAAAGACCGTGAGCGGGAAGTATTGGAGATGCGCTTCGGGCTAATGGATGGAGAGCAGCACACATTAGAGGAAGTAGGCGCAACTTTCGACGTAACGCGAGAGCGCATCCGGCAGATAGAATCTAGGGCTTTACGTAAACTCCGTCACCCCGGCCGCAGTCGCAAATTACGAGACTTTCTACACTCGTAAGAAAGCTCTCTCGCTTGGCGACTGAAGTCGCGGCTACCATTGCGAAGTCCACCTACGTGGACTAGGGTCAAACTAAATCAACCGCGACTACAGCTACCCAGTTAGCCTCCGCCGACTTAGCCCGCAGGGTGTCATTCCTCGCTCCGCTCGGAATCTCTCAATTTTGCGGGGAGCCTTCTCCAGACGCGAGCAGTTCCTTGCTGGCGCGCCCCACGCGGAGTAAATTTTTCACCATAGATTACCCGGATTACCTTGATTTTTTACTTTTTCCCGTGCTAATCCGTACAATCCGTGGTTAATTTTGACTCGACCACGGGAATTCCCAAAGAGCCTAATTTTTTCAAGGGAGCCAAACATGGAAATAAAAATCGCAACCCAGCACCAAGTTGATCTCGTAGATATCACCGCCCAGGTACAAGCCGCCGTCACCCAAACCGGCGTGCAAACCGGGCTATGCTTCCTCTTCTGCCCGCACACCACGGCGGGAGTGGTGCTCAACGAGAATTGGGATCCCGCCGTGGAGCAGGACGTGGCGATGGTCCTAGCGCGCATGGTACCAGAAGGTCTACCGTACACGCACGCCGAGGGCAACTCGCCCGCGCACACCAAGTCCATCTTAGTCGCCGCCGACCACTTCGTCTTTATCCGCCACGGGCAGCTGGAACTAGGCCGCTGGCAGGGAATCTTCTTCGCCGAATTCGATGGCCCGCGCCAGCGCACTCTCAAAATCAAAGTGGTCAGCCAATGAATAAAGCTGCCTTCTCTATCCCTGACACTCCGCTGCCCTGGGAACGTCTCGAACCACTGCTACACCGCGTCAGTAAACCGGGACGTTACGTCGGGGGAGAGTACAACAGCGTCCATAAATCTTGGGAGCAGACCACTTTCCACGTCTGCTTAGCCTTCCCCGACCTCTATGATTTAGGGATGTCCAACTTCGCCCTCGCCATCCTCTACGAAATCATCAACCAAGAGCCGGACGTGCTGGCCGAGCGCGCTTATCTACCCGCGCCCGATATGCTGGAGCAGTTGACCGCTGCCGAGATTCCCCTCTACACTCTGGAGAGCTACCGCCCCATCGCGGCCTTTGACTTGCTGGGCATCAGTGTCGCTTACGAGCAGCTCTACACCAACGCGCTGCTGCTGCTGGATCAAGCCGGCCTCCCGCTACGCGCCGCCGCGCGCGACGCGCGCTATCCGCTGGTCATCGGGGGGGGACATGGGGCCTTCAACCCGGAACCGATCACCGATTTCTTTGATGCGTTTGTCATCGGAGAAGGTGAGGAGGTAATCCTGGAGGTCATTGACGTGCTGCGCCCGCTCAAGTCCGCCCCGCGCGCGGAACAATTGCGCGCTTTGACCACCATACCCGGCATCTACGTCCCCAGTTTTTATCATGTGAGCTACACGGCGACCGGACAAATCGCCGCCGTAGAACCCACCATCTCCACTGCGTCGCCACGGATAGCCAAACGTCTCGTGGCGACGCTCCCGCCCACCCCCATTAAACAGCTGGTCCCCAACATTGATGTGGTTCACAATCGCGGCGTGGTGCAAATACAGCGCGGCTGTACCCGAGGCTGCCGCTTCTGTCAAGCCGGAGCCATCAACCGCCCGGTGCGCGAGCGTCCCGCCGCCGAAATCGAGGAGACTATCGCCGCGCTCACCGCCGCGACCGGATACGAAGAAGTCGCGCTCCTCTCCCTCTCCTCCGCCGACCACACGGAGATCGCGCCGCTGCTACACTCACTCCAAGAGCATTTCACCTCGCCGCCGCTCAGCTTCTCCCTGCCCAGCCTGCGGATTGACTCCTTCTCCATTGAACTCGCCGATGGCTTGCGCAACAGCCGTAAATCCGGCTTCACCTTCGCGCCAGAGGCCGCCACCGAGCGGTTACGCCGGCGGATCAACAAGCAAATCCCCACTCAGGAACTGCTCACCGTCGCCGAAGAAGTATTTAGACGCGGCTGGCGCACCCTTAAACTCTATTTCATGCTCGGCCTGCCTGGAGAGACGGAGGCAGATATCGCGGCCATCGCCAAGCTGGCGCGTGAAGTGCGCATAATTGGACAACGAGTAAGTAAAGGTAAAATTCAGGTCAACGTCAGCGTCAACACCTGCATTCCCAAACCCCACACCGTCTTCCAGTGGGAACCGCTGGCGGATGGCGAAACCATCCAACACCGGGTTGGCTATCTCAAAAGCCAAATCCATGGGCGGGGTCTCTCGCTCTCCTGGAGCAGATACCAAGAGACGCAATTGGAGACCCTCTTGGCACGTGGTGATCGGCGTCTCAACGCCGTGATTGAGCGAGCTTGGGAACTGGGGGCGCGTTTCGACGCCTGGAGCGAATGGGCCAACTTCAACGCCTGGGGGCAAGCGCTCCGCGAATCAAAGTTAGATCCTAGTTTCTACCTCTATCGCACCCGTGAACCGGATGAAATCTTCCCCTGGGACCATTTACAGAGTGGCGTAACCAAACGCTTCCTCCGAAAAGACCTCGAGCGCAGTCAAGCCGAGGAATTTTTGGATGATTGTCGAGATGAATGTCACGCTTGCGGCATTCTACAACAGTATGCCCTGCAACGCTCAACGGAATGGCAATGTCCCACCAGGGGCAGCGAGAAGGCGAGTGAGCGAGAAAGCAAAAAAGCGAAGAGGCGCGCAGGCGAGGAAGCGAGGAAACAAGTAAGCGAGCAGGCGAGTGCGCGGGAGAGCGCGGGGTCACTGAGACAGCGCGTCACCTTTGCCACGGAGCGCAGTCTGGCCTACATCTCGGTGCTGGATCTAGGCCGCATCTGGGAGCGCACGTTACGGCGCGCCGGGGTGCCGGTGAAATACAGCCAGGGCTTTCATCCACGCCCCCAGATACAATTCGCCCTGCCGCTGCCCACCGGCTGCGGTGGCGCGGCGGAATGGGTGGATATCTGGCTAGATCATCCCCGCACATCAGCAGAAATCCAAGCCGCCCTGCGTGCTAAAACGCCCTCCGACTTGACGGTGGTGGCCGTCCACGCAGCTGCCCTGGACCAGCCGCCCCTGCAAGAAGTGGTCGTGGCGACAGAGTACTACACTCTCCTGCGCGGGGTAGAACCGGAGTTGGTCAAATCCTCCGTGGCCGCCTTCCTAGCGGCGGAGACCGTCATGCGAGCCAAGCGCGGAAGGCGTCGCCACAAATCATACGACCTCCGCCCGCTGGTGCAGGCGCTCACCGTGGAGGAAGACGTCCCCGCGCCCTGGACGCTGGCGTTACGGATGCGTCTCACCGCCCTCCCCGGGGGGGGGGGCGGGGGGGGGGCGCGCGGACGCACCGCGGGGGGTGAGTATACATCAGAGGA
>JAYELZ010000190.1:0-18202 GCA_034717835.1 Chloroflexota bacterium | reverse complement strand
CCCCCCCCCCCCCCCCCCCCCCCCCCGACGAGCTACTCAAGGAGTTGGGGTTAAAAACAGCTCCTTACCGCTGTACGCGGCAACAGATTTTCCTGCGCCAGCCGGGAGAGAACACTTCCTAAAGAGACAAATCAGGTATCATCTCGATATTTCGGGGCAGTTTTCACCGCAGAGCACGCAGAGAACGCAGAATTTTTAATTTTTGCTCAGTGCCCTCTATGCCTTTTTTAAGGAGCTATTCTTTTAAGGGAACCGCAAACTTGCTTCTAACCTAGCTATCAGTATAATTATGCTTCAAGCACTTAATCCTATATTCCCATGAAGAGAAGGAGACCATAATGCAAAATAATCCCAAATACATCATCCTGTTAGGCCCCCCGGCATCTGGCAAAGGGACCCAAGCAGCTAAATTACAGAAAGCCCTAGAGCTCCCACATGTCGCCAGCGGCGATCTTTTCCGTTATAATCTCAAAAACAAAACCAAGCTAGGCTTGGAAGCCAAAGGGTACATGGAAAAAGGCGCATTGGTACCCGACGACATCACCATCGGCATGGTGATGTCCCGGCTCAGTCGGCCAGACTGCGCGGGGGGAGCGCTGCTAGACGGATTTCCGCGCACCATTGCGCAAACCGAGGCGTTAGGAGAGGCCCTGACCGCGCGAGGGGCACAAGTCAACCTTGTCCTCAACATCGTCGTCCCCGATGACGTGTTGGTCGAGCGTGTGACCGGACGCCGGCTCTGCAAAGATTGCGGCGCGTCCTACCATATCGAGTTCATCCCCCCTCAAGCCGCGGGGATTTGCGACAAGTGTGGCGGCGAACTCTACCAACGTCCCGACGATACTGAGGGCACCGTCAGAACCCGCATCGCGGTCTACTGGGAGCAGACCAGCCCACTAGTGGATTATTATCGCCAGCAAGGCGTGTTGGTGGACATTGATGGCGATCAATCCGTCGCGGAAGTAACAAAAGCCCTCAAGGCCGAGGTCGTTAAGTTGTAATTTACGAAATGGGGGGATTAGGGATTGGGGCCTGGGGGGTAAGAGACCCATCACTGCTCCCTAATTGCTTCTCCCTACCCCCCCCAAGCCCACTTTGCTGCTCATTGCTCCCCCATGCTAGCTCCCCGCGCAACCTTTCCCCTTGACGGGCTACCAGCCGCACAGGCGTGATGCGATTGTGTAGTTGCGCCGGGCTCTGAGCCACCACCCCGAGGTAATTATCAGTCCAGCCGCGCCAGAGACCGTCACTACCTCGATGCTCCCAAAGCACCGGCACTGTTTGGCCGATGAAACGTTCTCGGAAAGCAGCGGCCAGCCGCCGCCCCAGTTGTCTCATCCGCGCCGCCCGCTCTCTGCGCAATCGCGTGGGAACTGACCCAGGCAAACTCACCGCCGGCGTCCCCTCACGCTCCGAGTAGGGGAAAACGTGCAGTCGAGCAAATCCCATCTCTGCCACGAAAGCTAAACTCGCCTGGAAGTCCGCCGCCGTTTCGCCTGGAAAACCGACCAACATATCGGTGGTCACGGCCATTCCTGGGGCGATCTCACGAGCACGGGCCACCATGCCGGCGAACTCGGCGGTGGTGATCTGGCGTCCCATGCGGCGCAAAGTGCCATCGGCGCCCGCCTGCAAGGGGACGTGTAGCTGCCGGCAGAGGCGGGGATTCTCCCACTGGCGGAGCAATTGTTCGCTCACGTCCCACGGCTCCAGCGAAGAGAGCCGCAAGCGCGGCAGTTCCGTCTCGTGGAGCAGCGCCGCGACCAGCGTAGCCAGCCCCTCTTCCAGCCCCCACTCCGCGCCGTAAGACCCCAGGCTTACTCCCGTAAGCACCACTTCACGCGCCCCACCCTCCGCCAGCTCCTGGACGAGAGCCAGTACCTCCGGCAGAGGGCGACTGCGCGCCGCGCCCCGCAATATCCGCGTGACGCAGTAAGTGCAATGGTAATCGCACCCATCTTGCACGCCCAAGAAGACGCGCGTGCGCGGCCAGATATCGGGGGTCCAGGGCGCGAGGGGCGCGGCTTGCCCGGTGATGATTTGCACCGCGCGCATTTTATCCGCATTGGAGATGGCCCACTTGACGCCGGGATAGTCGCGCGCCGCAGCCGGCTCTCCCGTAATCCAACAGCCCAGCGCCGCGATTTCGGCCTGGGGATTGATGCGGTGCAACTTCCGCAAACGGTTACGGCTCTCACTCGCGGCCCGCGCCGTGACCGCGCAGGTATTGAGCAGGAGCAAATCCGCCTGCTCCGGTTCCGCCACCATCAAATAGCCCGCCCCCACAAAGCGACGGGCCAACTCCTCTATCTCTGCCGTGTTCAGCCGGCAGCCTAACGCCGTTAGATATACACGCTGCAACTTTCTAGTCCCCGCATCTGGAGTACGTAATTCCTTCTTGACCGCATTGAACAGGCGCCCCGCTATCAAGGCGCGGGGAACACCTGCAAGTTATCAAAGGCGACCTCCACATCCGGTTGCTCGAAGGCGCCGGCATAGAGGCCGATTCCGCCTGTGGAGAATGTCTCATCTGCCACTTGAGCAACTGCTGCGCCGTTGACCAGGAAGGTAAAGTCCGCACCCCGCGCCTTGACCTCCAGCACGTTCGTCGCCGCGCCCGCGTGGATTGCGGATTGCGGCACCCAATCCGGCCCCAACAACTCCCAACGGCCTTCCTCGTAACGCGAAACGCGCGCGTAACCATCTCCGCTGATGGAAAAGGCATAGAAATGCGCGTCAGCATCCATCCGCACTAACACCCCATACTCGTTATTCTCCGGGCCGGCCACCTGCGTCGCCTCCACGCGCAAATCGAAATCCGCGAAATTGTGCTCCGCCGCGGCCCAAGCCACTTGCCCCGGCTGCCAGATGTGGAGTTGCAGTTGCCCGTCCTCAATAACCACCTGCGCGGCAGCATCCGAACTTAGCAGCCAATCATCCGCCGCAGCGAAAGACTCTTCCCAATCCCCTGTTTCAGGAGCGGAGAACCACCAATAAATTCCGCCGGCCAGCAACAGGAGTACTCCCAGCAATCCCAATAGACGTTTACGTTGCATCAGCTGCTACCTCCTTCTCACCATGCGTCAGGGTTGACTCACTTGTAGATCATCAAACCAAGCTATCACCGCCGCGCTCCGGGGCAATGTGCCGGCCGCCATGCCCACATCCCCTTTGGATAAAACCTCATCTTCCACCTGTGCGACCAACTCGCCATTGACGTAGAGCGAGAGCGTGCTCCCCTGGCAGAGCACCAACAACTCGTTAGCGGCCTGGGGACGGATAGCGGGGGAACGCAACATCGCCGGGCCGGTGAGCGGGAGCAACTCGCCAGCTTCCGTGTACCGGAAGATCGCGTAATAGCCATCGGCGCTGAGGGCGAAGTAATAGAAGCCCTGAGAGCTGGCGCGGCAGATCAACCCGTAGTGATTGTCAGCATCGCCCTCGGAGGAGATGGTCGCCGTCGCCGAGACATCCTGATAGGAGTGCCCCCCTAACGTCCAGACAAACCATTCCGGCACATCAATCCGAATTTGATATTTCCCGCTGTAATAACCCCGCAGGTAAGGCTCCGTGGAAACGCCACCCCAACCACTATCCGGGTTAGAAAAATCGTCGGTAAAGGCCGGAGAGGACCTTCCGCACCCTGTGCTCAACAATAAAATCAGGATTAACCCATAGCCATTTCGCCAGCGCATCTCGCCTCCCTTTTTCTAGCTCTTCAAGATTATACCTCGGAGTTTGGCGAATAATAAGCGAGAGAGCGAAAAGACGAGAAAGCGAGAAGGCAAGTGGTCATTCCGAGCCAGGTTTTCGCCAGTCACAGTAGGCTAAAGCCGACGGCCCACCTCCGTGGACCGGTGCTAAGACATCCACCGCCATGGATGCCCGGCGCGTAGCGCCTCCGCCAGCGACTTCAGTCGCGGCATCACCGTGGCCGGTCTCTAGGCGGGCACGGTCTGGAGACCGGCCCGAGCGGCGTATGCCCCTCAGAGGATTAGCCGGCGTTGCAAGGGGCTCCCTGCAATCCTCCCCGCCTACGGCTAGCTTTAACGAAAACCACCCTGGAGATTTAGTGGCCACCATTAGCAAGGTGAGGTACCCACCAAGCTAATGGTAGGGAGACCAACACCAGGGGGATTTAGCGAAAATCACTATGATATTCTATTGTACTTGACAACTTAGCTACCGTGCCGGACCGTAAACTACCAGGCTACTCGACCAAGTAGGCCTCAATGGCAGCCGGCGCTTTTGTTTCAGTCGTGATGACCGTCTGGATGCCCAATTCCTGGCGCAGGCGAAGTTTGCTCTTTTGTCCCATGCGGCGGGCGATAAAAACGCCACATTCGGGCAATAGGTCTACAACCAGATCAGGATCGTCGTGATGTTTGTGCCGGCCCCCACCCGCGCCATAGGGATTGACCCGCTTTTCCAACAGTTCACCGTCAGGAGCATAGATGTAATAGAGCGGCGCCATGCCAAAGTGCCCGTTCCAAATCTGCCCTTTACCATGCATGCCTATCGCGATTTTAGGTCTGTTCATCTCTACGATTGGGCGAAGATGCCCACTCCTGGATGACGCTCGCCGAACTTTTCCATCAACGCGGATAGAATCTCACCGCGCTCCTTACCTTGCGCCTCCATCCTTTTGAGCAGCTCGTAGGCTCCAAAAGCCGGCGAGGTGGAGATTTCGGAGACAAAGGTGGATGCTCCTTCCAGCCAGATCAGCAATGCAAAAACCTCGTCCAATTCCGCGACGGTCGCGCCGGCAGCGTAGGCTTTGACCAACTCGCGTGTGGCCTGGCGCATCCGCCCCGCGCCGACGCCCACACCTAAAGCGATTAAGTACAGGTTCTTCTGTTCGATTGCCGCGCCCTGGCGCTGGTAGATGCGTTCCCAGACCTTTACCAGTTGGTCGGCGACGACGGAATCCACCTGCCTGAACTTTAGTATGCCCAGCGGCTGCAACGGCGGCGCTTGCACCTTCTCGCCATCTGTGACGGCCGCCGCGCCCCGGTAGAAATAGACATGATACCCCCCATTGCTCCCCTGAACCGTCTCGCGCTCAAAGCCCATATCGCCGAGCACCGCGTAGAGCGGCACCGGTTCAAAGCTCTGGATGACGTGCAGTCCCTGCCCCACTTGTAGAGCAGCCGCCTTCTTTTGGACCATTGGTAAAAAATTACCGCGCAATTGCCGCACGTCTACCACTTCAAACTCATTTTTCTTGTTCAACCATTCAGTACTCATAGTTTTCTCCTTGTTAAGTTTAAGTTATTCTGGACAATAGAAAAAGTGCGGGGCGTTTCCACCACGAATGGGCATTTGTGCGCACCCGGACAGGATGTGCCGCAACCACCGCTCGAGCACATCATCGCCGCCGCCGCCGCTTTATCGTCCTGCAACCGGCCCTTGCGCACCAGGTAGTCGATCATTCCCTCCAGCGCACTCCGTTCAACGTCCAGCCGCCGTCCGAGTTCGTTGACGCTCATGCCCCCGGAAGCTGATTCAAATTCATTCAAGATACGTTGTAGCATATTGTTTTGTTCTCCTAAAGAAAGACCTGACAGGCTTTGGAAACCTGTTAGGTCTCGGTTCCCGATAAAACTGCTACCCTAGTCCCAGCAGCTTGCCACCCTGGAAGATAACAAACGCCATCAGCCAGGCCAGTGCCAACTGCCCGAAGACACTGGCCAGCGTCCACTTGTCGCCCAATTCCTGCCGTTCGGCGGCGATGGCGACCATACAGGGGGTGTAGATGAGCACAAAGACCATAAAGGCCACCGCAGCCAGCGCGCCGTGTCCACCACTGGTGGCTTCAAAGCCGTCCTCCACAGCCGCCATCAGGGCAGTTAGTTCTCCTTCTTCTTCTCCCTCAAAGAGGTTGATGCCCACGATCAACGGGAGCGACTTGAGGGTATCCCCCGTCGCGCCGATGAAGCTGGTCACGATCTCGCCCACGTCCTCGAAGAAGGTGGTTGGCTCGGCCTCTTCCTCCGCTTCTTCCACGCCGTAGACCTGCGCCATAGTGCCCACTACCACCTCTTTAGCTACAAAGCCTGTTACCAGAGCGCCGCTGGCTTGCCAGTCGCCAAAGCCCAACGGTTTCAGGGCCGGCGCGATGCCGCCCGATACTGCCGCAAAAGCGCTGCCGGCCACGTCGGTATCAGCAAAAGACCCCTCGCCGCCAACCGGAATCGCCAGCAAGACCCAGATGATAATACTGGTGACCATAATGAGCGTCCACGCCTTGTTCACAAAGGCCCCGGTGCGCTCCCATATATGGAACCAGATCCCCTTGAGGGTGGGCATCCGGTAAGGCGGCAGCTCCATCACAAAAGGCGACTGCTCCTTATCCTTGAAGAGGGTATTCTTGAGTACCACGCCCAGCACCATCGCGGTGATGATCCCCAACATGTAGAGCCAAAAGATGACTACGCCGCTCTTGCCGGGGAAGAAAATCGAGGCAAAGAGAACGTACACCGGCAACCGCGCACCGCAGCTCATGAACGGCACCAGCAGAGCGGTCAGGATGCGATCCTTTTTGTTCGCCAGCGTGCGGGTGGCGTAAATTGCCGGCACCGTGCAACCAAAGCCGACGATCATGGGCAGGAAACTCTTGCCGTGCAACCCCAGCGCGTGCATCACCCGGTCCATCACGAAGGCGGCGCGAGCCATGTAGCCAGAGTCCTCCAACACAGCCAGAGCAAAATAGAGGGACATCATAACCGGCACAAAGACCAACACCCCGCCCACACCGGCTATGATACCATCTACGAAGAGGCTCTCCACCCAGCCGCCGCCCAGGCCGGTGAGTCCCAGTATGGCAACCACCCAGTTGGTGAGCGGGCCGCCGATGACACCGTCCACCCAGTCCAAATAGGGGCCGGCGACGTCGGTAGTGAATTTGAAAACCACCCACATCAGGGCGATAAAGATGGGAATGCCCAGCACCCGGTTGGTCACGACCTTGTCAATCCTATCGGAGATGGTTTGCCGGTCTACAGCCGTGCGGTGAACCGTCTCCCGCACCAGGCCGTTGATCCAACCGTAGCGCCGGTCAGCAATGACGGTGTCCACATCATCACCGTAGACCTCCCGTAGGTGGGCGATGCTCTTGCGGGCCACGCTCAACAGCCGGGCGCCGTCCGCCTGCTTGACCTTGTCCACGATGTCACTATCCTCTTCCAAGAGCTTGATGGCCAGCCAGCGGGAATTATAGCGCGCCTGCAACGCAGAGTTAGCTTCTATGATCTCCTCAAGTGTACCGATCTCGTTCTCTACTTCACGTCCATAATCTACCAGGGTAACTTTCCTGGTGTACGCCATTGCATGTGTTGGCATTATACTTAGCCCTCCTCATTAATGGTATTGATAATAGCTTCTTTCAATTGGTCGATGCCTTGCCCCTTGCTGGCGACGGTGGGCACCACCGGGATGCCGCCCAGTCCAGTTGAGAGCTTGGGCAGATCAATCTTTAGTCCACGCGAATCGGCGACATCGCTCATATTGAGGGCCACGACCACTCTAGCACCCATCTCTAGGATTTGCACCACCAGGTAAAGGTTGCGCTCCAGATTAGCGGCGTCCACTACCGAGACCACCACGTCGGGACGTCCATCCACGATGTAATCACGGGCGATGATCTCTTCCATTGAATAAGCGGTCAGGCTATAAGTGCCGGGTAAATCCACAACTTCAAACTCAACGCCGCCGTGCTTCCAGACACCCTCTTTCTTTTCCACCGTTTTACCCGGCCAGTTACCCACATGTTGGCGGGCGCCGGTGAGAGCATTGAAAACGGTACTCTTGCCGGCGTTAGGATTGCCGGCCAGAGCAATAGTGTATTGTGCTGACATACTTTTTTCTCCTTGTAGTGTAAGTCGGAATGACATTCCGACTGTGTAGTGTAAAGCGGAATGTCATTCCGACTTACGTAGCTAATTCAACTCCGATCTTATGGGCCATGCCACGCCCCAGGGCCAGCCGCGAGTCTTTCACGGCTAGGAGCAGCGGGCCATGTCCATTACGCTGCAAGACGCGCACCGTCATACCGATGTTCAGCCCCAGGTCGGCCAGTCGCTTGCGCATCCGCTGTCCGCCACGGATGGCGGTCAAGCGCACATCTTCCCCGGGGGAGGCCATTGCTAAAGTCATCATCGCTGCTCCTTTCACTCGGATATTTCAACCTTGATATTGCTGGCCTCGGATCTACGCAGCGAGAGGCTATACCCCTTGACGGTGAACTCCACAGGGTCGCCCAAGGGAGCCACGCGCACCACCTGCACCTCGCTACCAGTCACCAACCCCATATCCAACATGCGCCGTTTGACCGGCCCCTTGCCACCCACATGCGCAATGACGCCGCGCTGCCCGACTTTTAACTTATGTAACGGTATCTGCTTATTTTTGATCTCTGCCATCTTTATTTCCTCCTCTAAAATTGATTGTCGCAGCTCATCCGCTGCAAGTTTACTCTTCTCAGCCAACTCCACCTTTACATTTTCACCCAGCGACCGCGCCAGCGAAATATGCACCCCGCCAACTCGCACCAACAAGCTCTCCTCCGCCGTTGCCATCACCGTAAAGCGTGCTCCTGGCCGCAGCCCCCGTTCGGCCAGAAAAGCACGTGCGGCCTCGTTCACATCGCAGCGGGCCACGTGCCCACATTGTCCGGCCGAGAGCTTGATCAATGGGAGCAATGCGCGTTCCGCAAGACTGCCGTTAGTCCTGGGGATCGGTTCCCCGCTGGGGTTGACCCCCGGGTATCCCAGAAAAGCGTCCAGCCGATCAGCGAGCAGCATAGAGGTGACGTGCTCCAATTGGCAGGCGGTCTCGTGGGACTGGTCGTAATCAAAACCCAGCTTGTCCACCAGGAAGACCTCCCATAGCCGGTGACGGCGCAGGACGCGGTAAGCCCTCCGTTCCCCCTCCGCCGTGAGCGACGCCCCTTTGTATGGCCGGTAAACCACCAACCCGTGATCCTGCAATTTGCGGCACATTTCATTGACCGAGACCGGAGAGATGGAGAGGTCATCTGCCAGTTGCGAGAGCGGCACAGGCTGGTCATCCACCCGTAGCCGGGCGATGGTGATCAGATACATTTGCATACTTTCGCTGAGTGAGGCCAGTGACGCTTCAGACATTATATAGCACCCCTTAAATTACACACCGGTATTCTTTAGGCGTGCCTAATTATATAGCGCGAGTCCTAATTTGTCAAGACAAGTGAGGGAGCGAAAAGGCGATGAAGCGAGGACTCCTGACCATAAACGACCAAGCTACGAAACCACGCCCCCCACAAATCAAGGAGAATTAGTCGATGAAGAGAGATTTAGAGCAGTTGGCAGCACAATTGACGCTGGCAGAGAAGGCTGCGCTCTGCACCGGTGCTCTACAAAAAACAAAACGCCCCTCGGCTCTTTCATCCGAGGGGCGCAATAACCGACGATGGGTCTCTACCCGCGACCGCGCTGGGCCTCCGAACGCGCCACAATATCATAAGGATACGGCAGCTCGGGCTGACTAACCTCGGTGAGCGTAAACTTCGCCGCGCCCAAGTTATCTTTCAGATGCACCAGCTTGCGCACGCCGATAATCGGTGCGGTGATGTCGGGTCGGTTGGCGACCCAGTTGAGCGCGACCTGCGCGGGCGTTCGCCCGACTTCCTTAGCGACCACGAAATCCTCGCGCCGCTGCTGCTTGAGCCAGCACCCAACGATCTTCTCAGAGAGCCCCCGACTGTAGACGTTCGCGGTATCGATGAAATTGCCACCCGCAGCAGCAAAACGGTCCATCATCTCATAGCTCAATGCCTCCTCTGTCTCGCGCCCAAATGTCATCGCGCCCAGGCAGAGCGTACTTACTTTCATCCCTGTACGTCCCAAATAACGGTAGTCCATATTCCATTCCTCCCCCAATAGCGGTTAGCCTTCAGCAATTAGCGATTAACCTCTAGTCCTGCGCCCTGAAGCGCATTGCAAAATGGCGAATAGCGAATGGCAAATCTCAATACAAAACACACTCGCTCAGGTAAACAACGGCTCCATATCCTTCTCCGCCACCAGCGCTTCCATCTCGGCGCCGGTGGGGCGGCGCTCGAAGCGGGCCGCAGCATCCAGCACCTGGGGCAATAGCCGCGTATCGCCCGTGGTGTTGAGGAAAACACGCGGATCGCCCAGCACCCAATGCACCGCCTGATCGATGGCCTCCTGCTCCTTGAACGGCTGATACCAAGTAGCGGCATCATGCTCCATTCCCTCGGGCCAAAGGCGGCGGCACAAAGACTTGATGGTCTGCACGGCGACGTTGCGCTGCGCACAGAGCTCCAGTAACGCCTCGAAGTCGGCGGCGTAGACCGGATTCTGCATCATGGGATAGTTGTACGGCAGCAGGACCGAGTCGAAATCGAAGCGTTCCAAACTCCTGAGATGCATCTTGGGTACCACCACCTCGTGCCCGGTCACGCCGAGATAACGCACGATGCCCTCATCCCGCGCCTTGCTGAAAGCCTCCAGGACGCCGCCCGGCCCCATCGCCGTTTCCCACTCCTCCTCACCGATGAGAAGGTGCATCTGCCAGAGATCAATGGTAGCGGTTCGCATCCGCTCCAGCGACAGCTCCAACTCGGCCCAGGCCGCATCGTAGGTACGCTTGTCCGTCTTCGTCGCCAGGAAAAACTTATCGCGATGTTTCGACATCCACGGGCCAAGGCGGATTTCGGCGTCGCCGTAGGAATGGGCCACATCAATGTGATTGATGCCATAGTCGAGCAACACCTCCAGTGTTCGATCTGCCTGCTCCTGGCTGACGTTCCAGCCCAACGCCGCCGCGCCGAAGATCGTGCGCGTGCTCATATATCCGGTACGCCCAAAAACCATCTGTTCAATCATGCTACTCCTCCTTTCCTTGCGTTAAGAACTCCTGCTGATTCAGAGGTGCTTCTTGAGAAGCTACCTATTTTCATTATACATGCTTTTCGCAACACTCTAAGCGAGTTTTACCCTCCGGCGAGAAGCAGACTATACTGAGGGCTATGGTGAGAAAACAGAAGAAGGCAAAGCCAATGCAGCACGTGCCCAATTTCCGTGACCGTGGCGATATCCAGACGCGGGACAGACGGCGGATGCGTGCCGGGCGCGTGTATCACTCCGGGCAGGCTGCTCGGAATGACAAAAATGGGGTTAGCCGACTCAAGCCAACGTGGCTGCGTCGGTCTCCGACCACGCCACTAACTCACTTTTCTATCTCCTCAATCGCAACGCGCGGTTCCAAGGCACCGTAGATAACCTTCATCACCAGCGCTTGTCAAACCCCAGTTGGATGATAGAGTTCCGTGGAATGTAGGGAGCATTGGGTACAGGGAACACGTCCATTTTTTCCCTAAAAACGCCCAAACACAAATCAAGTAGCGGATCACAAGGAGAGTTTAGTCGATGAAGAGAGATTTAGAGCAACTAGTAGCGCAATTGACGTTGACAGAAAAGGCCACGCTCTGCACCGGAGCGAATGCCTGGCAGACAGTGGCGGTGGAACGGCTGGGAATTCCCGCCATCACGGTCTCCGATGGGCCGCACGGGGTACGGCGGGTGACGGAGATGATGAGCAACGAGAGTCGCCCCGCGACCTGCTTCCCGACCGCCTCCGCGTTGGCCGCCAGCTGGGATGTGGAGCTGCTCCAACAACTGGGGCACGCGCTGGCCGAGGAGTGTCTGGCTTTGGATGTGGATATTTTGTTGGGGCCAGGCAACAATATGAAGCGCGCGCCGCTCTGCGGACGGAACTTCGAATATTTTTCCGAGGATCCTTTTTTGAGTGGAGAGTTGGCCGCCAGTTACATCCAAGCCCTGCAGAGCCGGGGGGTAGGCACGTCGCTAAAGCATTACGCGGCCAACAACCAGGAGTTCCAGCGCTTTGTGATTGATGCACAAATAGATGAACGCGCGTTGCGCGAGATTTATCTGGCCGGCTTTGAGCGCGCGGTCAAGCAGTCCCAGCCCTGGACGGTGATGTGCGCTTACAATCGCGTCAACGGCGATTACTGCTCGGAGCACGCGCGCTTGTTGAACTCGATTCTCAAAGAGGAGTGGGGCTTTAAGGGCTTCGTGGTCTCCGATTGGGGCGCGGTGCATGATCGCGTGGCCGCGCTGGCCGGCGGGTTGGATTTGGAGATGCCCGGCCCGCGCCAGAAGCGCGTGCAGAGCGTGATAGAGGCGATCCAGGCTGGTGAGCTGGATGAGCAGATAGTAGATGCAGCGGTCAAGCGGCTGTTGCGCGTAATTTTCAAGGCTGTGGAGACGCCGAAAGACGCCGCCGGTTTTGATAAAGAAGCCCATCACCAACTGGCGCGGAAGATCGCGGGCGAGAGTCTGGTGTTACTCAAGAACGAGGACGGGCTGCTCCCCCTCCAGGCGGGGCAGAAGTTGGCCCTGATCGGGAGCGCGGCACGCGAAGCGCACTTCCAGGGCGGCGGGAGCTCCCATATCAATCCCACACGGGTGGACAACCCCTTCGAGGAAATCGCGGCGCTGGCGGGAGAGGTGGAGCTACTCTTTGCGCCGGGTTACCGGGCGGAACCGGGCCGCGACCAGGATTTGATCGACGCGGCAGTAAGTTGCGCGCAGGAGGCCGAGGTAGCCTTGCTCTACATCGCGCTGCCCTCCTACATAGAATCGGAGGGCTATGACCGCCCGAATATGCGGCTCACCGCACAGCAAGAAGCGTTGATCCAGGCCGTGGCTGCCGTGCAACCACAGACCGTGGTAATTCTGAACAACGGCTCGGCGATAGAGATGCGTGAGTGGATTGACCAGGTACCGGCGGTGTTGGAAGCTTGGATGATGGGGCAAGCCGGCGGCGGAGCCATCGCCGACGTGCTCTTCGGGCAAGTGAACCCTTCCGGCAAACTGGCCGAAACTTTCCCGCTCCGGCTGGCGGACACCCCGGCCTACCTCAACTTCCCCGGCGAAAACGGCGTGGTGCGCTACGGCGAGGGGCTATTTATCGGCTACCGCTATTACGACGCGCGCCAGCAAGCAGTGCTCTTCCCCTTTGGGTACGGGCTAAGCTACACCACCTTCGCCTATAGCCAGCTGCGTGTCTCGGCGGAAAAATTCAACGCTACGGACGGCTTGCAAGTCTCCGTGGACGTGACTAACACCGGGGAGATGGCGGGGAAGGAAATTGTGCAGCTCTACGTCCACGACCAGGAATCCCGCCTGGTGCGGCCGGAGAAGGAGCTCAAAGGCTTTGCTAAAGTCACGCTCGCCCCGGGGGAAACCCAGACCGTGACGTTGGAGTTGGACGCGCGCGCGTTTGCCTATTATGATCCCGCCTACAAGCAATGGATCACGGAGAGCGGCGCATTCGACATCCTGGTCGGGCGTTCCTCCGCCGATATCTGCCTACAAGCGACGGTGCAGCTGGAATCCACGCAAGAACTGCCCTGCATCCTCACCAAAGAGAGCACCATCCGCGAGTGGTTGGCCGATTCGCGCGGCGCGCAGGTCTTGCAGCCGCTGCTCCAGCAAGTGTTTGCGCAAGTCGGCGAAGAAGGTACCGAGGGAATCAACGCGGAAGAGGCTATGCGCTTTGCTGCGGATATGCCGCTGGAACCAATCTTAGATTGGTTTGGCGGGAAATTACCGAGCACCTCGGAGCAAATCATAACGCAGCTCTTAGCCCAACTGGAGAGGTAACCAGAGAGCCGCAGCTAATAATTTCGTAGCCCGTGGCCAAAACAGCCACGGGCTACTCGTCAGGCCAAAACCTGCGTAATCTGTGGAGCATCAGCGTTCCACTGTCACCCAACCCTGCTCCGCGACAATCCGCTGGCCTTCCGCGCCCAACACCCACTGCGCAAAATCGCGTGAAGCGCCCTGCGGCTCACCACGCATCACCAAATAGAGCTCGCGGGTCAACGGATAAACTCCAGACGCCAACATCTCTCGTGAAGGAGACACACCATCCAGAGGCAACGGCCGCACCCGCCCATCCAGCCACGCCGTGGAGAGGTAGCCTACCGCCAGTTCCTTCTCGCCGACCATCTTGAGCACGGCCTCGCTGCTGGGAGCCAACAGCGCCGTCAGCGTGACGGGGAAATCTCCCATCACCTGCGCTTGGAAGTACGCATACTCCCCCGCCCCCTCCTCACGGCTCACGATCACCGGTAGACCCGGCAACCCTTCCCAGCGCGCCCAATCCTCAACCCGACCCTGGAAGAGCTCTCGCAATTGCCCCTCGGTCAATCCCGGCAGCCCATTCTGGGGATTGACCACGATAGCCAGTCCTTCGCGCGCCACCGGTTCTGACCAGTAAGTTGGGACTGCTGACTCGGACGGGAGCTGGGCCAGCAGCGCGACATCCATATCTCCATTAATTAACGCCTGCTCGGCCAACGCCATAGCGCGTTCCAACAATACCAGTTCCACTGCCGAATTGTGGTTTTGATAAGCCGGCACCCAGGCCTGGATTAAGGGCGCGGTTGACTCGGAGTAGACCAATCGCAGCGGTTCCGGCGACGCGGCTAACGGCGCGGCGGTCGGCGTCGGCACAACGGAGGAGGGCATACACGCGGTCAACACCACAATTAGCACACAAACCGCTCCCGCACGCCAGCTCATCCTAATACTCCGGTCGCCACCAGCAAACCGAAGATGGCACAATAGGCGGCGAAGGGCCAGAGGCTATGCCGGCGCACTAACGCCAGCAAGCCGGCAATGACAAAATACCCGGTCACGCCGGCGGCCAAAAATCCCACCCACATCGCGCCGCCGGACGTGGAGAGGCTCGCCTCCCCGGTCAACTTTAACAACTGGTAAAAACCGCTCCCCAAAATAATAGGAACCGCCAGGAGAAAACTAAAGCGCGTTGCTTCTGCGCGTCGATAACCCAACAATAATCCTGCTGCGATAGTCATACCCGAACGGCTTATCCCCGGCGCCATCGCCAAAGTCTGCGCCAAGCCAATCAGCAGCGCGTCACGCCAGGAGAGCGTCTCTAAATCACGCTGCTGCCGCCCCCCATACTCCGCTAACAACAAAAGCAACGCCGTCACCAACAAGCAGCCGCCCACAGTTCGAGGCATTTGGAAGAATTGCTCGATGCGTTCCTCCAATAGCCAGCCGATAAACGCAGCCGGAATGGTAGCCAACACCAGCCCCCAGGCTATCCGCGCCTGCGGGTCAGCCAGGGAATGTTTTCGTAAACTCTCCACCGCCGCCAGCGCCAGCGACCAGAGAGCGCGCCAAAAATAAAGTATCACGGCGACCATCGTTCCTAAATGCAGAATTGTATCTAACATCAGCCCCGGATCCGGCCAACCTAGGAGACGAGGTAAAATCACCAGATGCCCGGAACTGCTAACCGGAAGGAATTCTGTCGCGCCCTGCAAAATGCCCAATAGTAAAGCTTGCCACACGGTCAAAATCGACCTCCTCAACAGCTCAAATCATAAATAGGCCATGATGCCAGTCTGAAGGGAGAGAGCAACTCCGCGCAGTCTACCGGAGCCGAAGATGACGGCCCATAAAAACAGCAACCACCATTCAACAACTTCCGTAGCCCAGGGCCTTTAGCCACGGAGAGACGACTCCTGCGCCACCGGCAAAGAAATTGTAAATGTACTCCCCTTCCCCAATTCGCTCTGCACGGTGATATCGCCACCGTGCAGACGGATAAACGACCGCGCGATGAACAATCCCATCCCCGAACCTTGCTGCTCTATTCGCTGACGATCAACTTGTTGCAAACGGCGGAAAATTAGTGGCAGATTTTCTTTAGCAATGCCTATCCCCCGATCTTCGACTTCTAAATAGACCGTTTCCTGATCCGCATAGAGCCTCATAAACACCAGTTTGGGTTCCTGACGCGAGAATTTGATCGCATTATCAGTAAGACGGGTTAGGGCATCCAGGAAAAATTCTTCATAGATACGCACGGGAGGGAGTTGAGAAGCTACCTGCATCTCCAACGTAACGTCCTGTCTGGCAGCTAAACTTTGACAGTGTTCGATGCAGTTGACGAAGAATGTTCGAGGGTCATCCTGGACAACAGCGAGTTGTTCAATTTCTTTTTCACATTGTCCTACACTTATTTGGACGCCAATTAGCAAATCTTCTATTAACTTTTGTAAACGATCTGCCCCTAGTTTGATACCTCCCAAGAAGGTTAACATCTCTGCTGGCGAAAACGTGTCCGTATTTTCTAAAGCCAATGCCGTGTAGCCGGAGATATAGGTAAGAGGGGTACGCAGTTCGTGACTGAGCACATTGATAATTTGCTGTTTGGTCTCCTCAAATTCTTGCTCGGTGGCGGTTTGAATGGCTGCGGCGCGTGCCAAGCGCGCATGGACTGTGATGAGTACCTCTTCAGCATCAAAGGGTTTGGTGAGATAGTCTTCCACTCCCAGAGCCTTGCCCTTTTTTATATCCTCGTTCTCACCTTTAGCGGTCAGGAAGATAAAAGGGATGCGAGTCCATTGCGGATTTTTCCTTATCTCTTGATATAATTCGTAGCCATCCAGCTGAGGCATCATGATATCGGAGATGATCAACGCGGGCACTTGCTGGTACATCATTTCAAGTGCTTTTTTTCCGTTGGGGGCAGATAGCACTGCATAGCCATTGTTTTCTAAAAGACCACACATAGCATTTAACAAAATCGGATGATCTTCAACTATCAAGATGTATTGCTTGCCCATAGTTAACTCCTCTCTGTTTCCAAAAACTAAACTAGCTGTTCTAGATTCTGATTGACCGGCAACCAGACAGTAAAAATTGAACCTTGATTTTCTTTGCTCTCCACAGTGATCCAACCGCCATGCACTTCTACCAATTCTTTAGCAATCGCCAAGCCTAATCCAAAGCCGGAGAGCTGTTTGCGCCGAGGGTTAGCCCCCCGATAAAATCGCTTAAATATGTGGGGCAATTCCTGACAGGCAATACCGAGACCAGTATCTTGAACCTTAGTAATAAACCACTCCTGATCATTTTCTGTGGTGAGAGCAGTGCACACCCGCACCTGACCCCTTACAGGGGTGTAATAGAGAGCATTATTGATAAGACTGAGAAACACTCGCTGAATCTTTTCTCGATCCAATGCTAGCAAGGGCAAATCCAAGTGGGGATGGAAGCTGAGAGTAAGCTCTTTTTGTTGAGCAAATGCTTGACGTCCATTTATAAGTTCGCCGAGCAGGGCGTTGAGGTCGGTGAGTTCTGGCTCCAAAGTCATCTGCAAGACGTTAACTTGGGAAAATCGTAAAATCCTCTCCACCATTTCAATTAAGTAGTCAATTTCATGGTTGAGTGTTGTTAGGTACTCATCTTCTTTGTCCGGATCTTTGTATTGCAACAACTGCGCATAGAGTTTAATCGCCGTGAGCGGTGTCCGTAGTTCGTGAGAAATACTAGAAATAAACTGAGACTTGAGCCGTTCCAGAGATTTTAGTTCGCTGACATCGTGAATGGTAATGATGACTTGAAGCTTCTCTTCCCCGGTGAATAGTACCGGGGCGGCTTGTAACTGCAAATCCGCTCCTGAAAGTTCTAATGTGAGATCGGGTTCTTCTCCCGTTGCGCGCGCCAACAATGTGAACGCCTCGCGGAGTTTTTGAGCATCAGCCGGCGGGAGGAACTGCGTGCTCCACTTCTCAGCGATCTGGTTTGCCAACAAGATATTTCCCGCCGGGTCGGTAACCACGATACCATCGGTGACGCTCTGCAAGATAGCTTCCAGGCGGGCGTTCTGAGTAGCCAAATCGGCGGTGCGGGCAGCGACACGCTGTTCCAGCTCCGCAGCGTGTTGGCGTAACTGTTGGTGGAGCCGCGCGTTGTGGATGGCAGTACCTGCATAGATGGCGAAGGATTGCAGACGGCGGCCATCAGCCGTGCTAAATCTATTTGGCTCAGTGCTGTTTACGTTGAGAAAACCAACAGTCTCTCCGTTGATAAGTATGGGTGCTCCCACGTAAGAACGTCGCCACTCTTTTTTCTGACTCACCCAACTAGTATCTGCTAAGGTGTCCGCAATAACTACCGGCGTAGCAGTGTGCCGCCCCCAGGATTCTAGGCAGGCGCCCTCCGTGGCAAGCTCTGCGGTCATCACTGCGGAGAGAGTCGCAGCCGCCTTCTCCGGAACGATATCGCTAACCTGACACGCAGTTAGTTCCGCCTTCTCTGCATAGCCAAAAAATTGACAGGCGGTGCAA
>JAYELZ010000189.1:0-11835 GCA_034717835.1 Chloroflexota bacterium | reverse complement strand
GTCTCGCCCGTCACGATTGTATGCTCCATCGCACAGACGCACTCGGCGCTAGCTGGCAGATCGGCGGCGGCAGAACTCGGCGGCTCAAATTGCCGCTGGCAAATTGGGCCGTCCGGTAACGTCGCCGGCACATCCGGGATCTGGAGCACGTCCCCGGGCTGAATAACGTTCGCATCCAGGACCGCATTGTGCGCCGCGATGGCCCATGGATCCACCCCGTATGCGCGCCCGATGCAATAGAGAGTCTCCCCCAATTTGACAATGTGCGTGCCCACAACCGGGCCTGAACGTGGCTGAGCAGCAACCACCGGCAACCAGATTAACAGAAGTAGTAGGAGTAGAGAAAGAGCTATACCAACCGTGCGTTTCATAATCCACCTCCTCAAATGCACTGCGTGATTAGAGAGCACCTGCTATCATTTTAGCGTTGAATTAGATAAAAAGAAACTTTATTTTTTAGAGTGCATCTCCAATCAAAATCCCCAACAACCCCAGGATGATTCCTAAATGCAGCATAAAATCCACCTCTGCCAACCATCCCACCACCGGCCAAGCCGGCAGTAAATTCAAGATAAAATTTAACAAGATTAAACCCACCGCCACCAACACCGGCAAACCCTTGCGCTGGGCCAAAAACTCGCTGGCTACTTTAATCCATTCAATCAACATAACAACCTCCTCATCTAGTTCCCTTGCCACCCAACCACCTCATAGACCATTTTAAGTTTACTGTAACCCTTGAAATGTATTTCTCCCAGCTGGCGCACTCTGACGTTCTGACTTACCAATTGATAAGTCTGTTCCTCAATCAGAATTTGCCCCGGTTCAGCATACTCTTGCAAACGCGAGGCAAGATTAACACTGCCGCCAATGGCAGTGTAATTCTGCAATTGCGGGGAACCTACATTCCCCACCACTGCCGGGCCGGTGCCGATACCCACTCCGAACAGCATCTCTTTAGCCGAGCCAGGACGCGCGTGCAAGGTCTGGATGGCGCATTTCAAGTTCCAAGCCGCCCGCACGGCCCGGAACGCATAGTCCGATTGCGGCAACGGCGCGTTGAAAATCGCCATCACTGCATCCCCCATGAATTTATCCAACGTGCCGCCCTCATCCAACACAGCTTGCGCCCCCAAAGTCAGATATCGGTTCAAGACTACGAACAAAACCTCTGGATCAAGATTTTCGCTAAAAGTAGTAAAACCCCCCAAGTCGGCAAAGAAAATAGAGACGTCTTGACGCACGCCCCCTAACCGCACGCGCGAAGGATCGGAGAGCAGCTGTTGCACCACGCTAGGAGAAACATAGCGTTCAAAAGTGCCCCGAACTTGCTGCACCTCCGCCTCCAACTGCCGCTGCGCGGTTAAATCCTCCAAGACGATAGCCACGCCCTCCACCGATTGCGCGTAATTATTGAGCAAGGGGCTGAGATGTAGCTGTAGATTCACCTGACCCCGCTCTGGCAACGTTGATTGCAGCTCGCGCCCAATCACCGCGTGATTACTCTGCTTGACCGTCTCTGCCAGCACCGCTAGCGAGGGGCCAACTCCCGGCAAATCCGCCAGATATGAGTTCCCGACCACCTGCGCCGCGTTAAGACAGAGTACCTCTTCGGCAGCCCGGTTCAGGAGGGAGATTCTATCAGCCATATCGGTGGTAATCACTCCGCTGGCAATGCTGGCAAAGATGTTATCCATGTAGTTTTTCATCTCGGCAATAGCATCACGCTGTTGCTTGATATCCACGAATAAACGTGCATTCTCCATCATCACTGCCACCTGGCTGGTTGCGGCCGTCAATAATTTAAGTTCACCGGCGCTGAAAACCGCCCGCGCCTTCTTCCGCCCCAACAAGACCACCCCCAACTTGTTTTCGCGCGTCCTCAAGGGTGCCGAAAGAATAGTAGCCAGCTGTTTTTCTGAATCAGAGAACTGTCCAGGCGTCAGGATGGTGGCGGATTCCAGCATTTCTCCGTCCGCACAGAGTATCTGTCCAGCTTCCTCGAGAGCGCGTAACATAACCTCCAAGCCAAAATCTGCCGCTACCCAGAACTTGCCCAATTTGTCCTTCAAGACCACACACCCCACATCAGATTGGATGACTCGCTTTGCTTCTTCTAAAATCAGTTCCGGGATAATCTCTGGGTCTAAGGAAGAGCCGATAGTCTCACCGATTTTGTAGAGCAGGTTAATCTCACGGTACCGCTCCAGGGTCTCTTGCGCCAAGGCGCGACTATCCATGCCGCATAACAGTAACAACTCCAAGCCTTGCTGGATAACTGGAAGCAAGAATTTGCCGGGGGAGTGCGTGACTCCCCACCCGGTAGCCTGCAAGGTCCCTATAACCTGCTCTTGGACTTTTAATGGGAACGAGCTGCTCGGAGTCTCAAGACCTGCCTCGGGAGGGACACCCACTTCCATAAGAATACGACCATCATTTTCCACCAACGCCACTTGCATCTCGGCAAGCAAAGGTCTACAGGTTGCCAACCAAGACTGAAGTAGACTACGATCCAATAAACGCAGTAGCGATAGTTTAACGGTCTTCAGCATGAGTCTCCTCATGAGTCTCCTCCGTTGAGCACTCAGGAATAGCCAATAGATTCCAAATAGTCTCCAATAGCCGCTCGCCATCAATCGGCTTAGCCAGATAAGCCGCCGCCCCCAATTCTAGAGAATGCTGCTGCACATCCGCCGCCGAGAGCATCACTACTGGAATACTGGCCGTATCAGCGTGTGCTTTGAGGATCTGCAACACATCAAAACCTGAAATATCAGGGAGTTGCAAATCTAACAGGATCAAATCTGGGGATTGCGCACGCGCTTGAGCCACCGCCTCCCCACCCCAGGCGACAGCTTGCACCCTCAAGCCATCCGCCGTTAATTCCTGCGTCAACAAGCTCCGAATAGCAGGATCGTCATCAACTGCCAATACTAGAGGTAAAGTATCACTGTGGGTGACGTTGTACTGCACCTCTGGTTGCTCTGGGGCGGGAGGTTTTTCCTCCGAGTCCTTGAGGGGTAGATAGAAAGTAAAAGTAGAGCCTTGCCCCAGCGCAGATTCCACCCAGATATCACCACCATAGTGCGTCACGATCTCGTGACAGATCACCAACCCCAGTCCCACACCCCGTGGCTTAGCGTGCATTACATCTCCAAACTGCTGGAACCGCTCGAAGAGCTGCTCTTGAGCCTCTACCGCAATTCCATCCCCGGTATCGCTCACCGCAAACAAGAGCGCCCCCTTCTCTGGCACACTCGCCCCATGGATGTGCTGTCCCGCCGCGAGGACGTCTACCGTCACTCCAATATGCCCCACAGTAGTGAATTTGAGTGCATTGGAGAGCAATTGCTGAATGGCCTGCTGAATGCGTTTCGGGTCGGCCACCAACGGCGGGAGATCCTCCGCTAACGTCAAATGCAAGGCTAGGCCTTTCTCTTCAGCCAGCGGGCGCATCTGATCCACTACTTGGCAGGATATAGTAGCAGGGTCAAAAATACTATCATGCCATTCCGCCCGCCCAGATTCCAAAGCGGATATCTCCAGCACATCATTGATCAAGGTAGTCAACCGCTCTCCCTCTATTAACATAATTTCCAGGTTCTGCTGGATCTGTTTGGCTCCTCGCTGAATCTTCTTGCCTGCTGGCAACGCCTTGAAGATACTCCGGTCAAAAGTGCGCTGGACCAATTTGGTAAAACCCAAGATCGAAGTCAAGGGGGTGCGCAGTTCGTGCGAAATGCCCGAGATAAAATCGGATTTGAGCCGATCTAACTCCACCTCACGAGTTACATCTCGCAATAACGTGATTACCGTTGAACTATCTCCCAAGGCCACCGCTGAAGTCCGAAAAATATGTTGCTGCCAAGTAATATCGACAATCTCGGCCCGCCCAGATAAACGAGAAGCCCGGTCAATCAGTTGCTGGAGGGCAGGTAACGCGAGCGTCTCTTCCAGAGGCCGTCCCACTATCCGCCGGGCCGCATGTCTGACTATCCGCTCAAAAGCCGCATTCACCAGAATAACTTTGCCCTCCGCTCCCGTGACCAACAAACCATCCACCATATTTTGCAAGATCGCGTTAAGTTGATCGCGCTCTTGCTCCAAGGCCTGGGTACGCTGTAATACTTGCAGCTCCAACTGCCCACTGTACTCCTCCAAGCGACGCACCAAACGGGCATTCTGCACTGCGACAGCCGCCTGATAAGAGAGAGTCTGCAAAGCGCGCAACTCTTCTGTGGTATAGGGCAAGTGCATTGGCGGCATACCAATCCCCCAAATCCCAATCATGCGCTCCCCCAACATCAACGGGAGCAAGAGTGCCAAATTTTGCTCCCCAAACAGGGCCCGGGTCTCCTCCTGCATCCAGCTCGGAGCCAAAGCCAATCTGATCGGCTGGTTGCCGTATACCGTCCATTGAGCTGGGAAATTAGCTAACGGGATCGTCCAACCATCGCCATGCACCGAGACAAAGCCGTCTTCCGCCTCCTCCCACACCCACAACCGTGCTCCCGAAGCCCCCATCCGCAATGGTACCGTAGCCGCCAACAAAACCACCACTGCATCGAAATCGATCTCGCGGCTCAAGTGCGCACTCATCTCACTTAACATTAACCGGGGTTCGCCGCGCGCATGATAGAAAAGCCGTCCCACCAAACCCGCGACACGTTCTTGATAGTGCCAAAAGAGCGTCACCACGCAGAGAGTCGCGCCAAAGATAATCAACGGTTCGTTAATCTCGCCGATAATCTGTCTAGAGAGAAACTCCAATAAAACGAATATAAATTGGTAGGCACCCGCCAAAAAAATTATGAAGAGTAGATAGAGCACACTACGCCTAATCAACGCATCAATATCGAAAATACGGTATTTAGCAATCGCAATAGCCAGCGAGAGCGGCATGCATATGAGAGAGAAAGCGGTTATCTCCAAATTAACCAGCGCATGGCCCAGCAACGCCTCGGGCAAGCCGGTCAACACAAGATAAGGCAAGCCTCCCAACACCGCCCCCCACCCCACCCACCGGATTTGGTTGCGGACTGTGATAGTTTTTACGGTGGCATAGGTATGTATGATATTCACCGCACTACCTAGCAACATACCCAGCGCCAACCAGGTAATCGCTTGCCAAGTAAGAATAAGCACGTCCACTCTAGCGGCGCCCCTTAACAAAGCTATGCTCAAGGCAATCACGAAAGGGAGTAGATGCAGTCCTGGCAGCCAACGCTGGTACTTCGCGGGGATTTTAGTCTGGGGGAAAATCAAGGTCAAATGAAAGAAAGCACTAGCCAGTAACGAGCGTGACAAAATCTTCACGGTATTCTGTAAAATGAAAAACCACGGTAGGGTTAACAACCCCACCTGAATATGCAGTAGAAATGGAGGAACTATGCTCAAAGTAGCTAGAAAGAGACAGCGTGCGGGGGAAGATTGAGGATATTTCAATAAAGAGTAGGTACCTATACCTAACCCTAATGCCGCCAAGAGATAGATTCCAGAGCGCAAGAGCAACAACCGTGACGCTGGCAAGGTAGCCAACTCGATTGCCAGCTTTTGGGAAGTTCCTTCCCGGATAATTTGGTAGTGCAGCGTTTGCCCCAACTTCCAATCTGGCGGTTGAGCGTTCCGCAAAGTCCGCTCCACCCACTGTTCCAGCGGCACTCCCTCAATGGCAACGATTTTATCACCAGACCTCCAAACAGATTGTGGCTCATAGCTCATCGCGATTTGCACCTGCGCGTTCGAAAAATCCATCCACAGGGCACCATCGGCAGGCAGCTGCCCCTGTAGATATAATGCCCACCCCACGTAGAGTAACGTCACTACCTCCAAAAGTAAAAGCCCACAGGTACGCGGGGTACGCCATAGCTTAATTACTCGATTCATTTGATAAGCTCCTCTGGAGCAAAAAGCAATTCGGCACGGAGAGCACACTGCCTCCCCACTAACACGCCCACTCAGGAAATCGCCGTTCAAATCAAATACTGCTCATTTTCCTAAGTGGGTTAGAAAGTAATGTCTACATCTAGCAATTCAGCCACGCGCTCCAAAACATACTCAGGGTCAAAGGGTTTAGTCACATACTCATCGGCCAGCACCATTCGACCGTGTTCCTTATCCATCGCTTGTCCCTTAGCCGTGAGGAGAATAATATAAATATCATCCCCCACCTCTTGTTTGACCCGCTGGCAGACCTCATAGCCATCCAACTTAGGCATCATCACATCCAACAGGATTACGCCTGGCCGCTCCGCAATAGCCAAATCCACGGCCTCTTGGCCATCCGCCGCAGTCAATAACTGCACTCCTTGTTCGGTCAATTCTTCCAACGTCTGCTGCAGCAACACACGGATAAAAGACTCGTCGTCGACAATCAAAACACTAGGTTTTGCTGTACTCATAATTCTCTCTCCCTCCACTTCAGAATCAATTTCTGTTGGGTTACCTATCCTCTCTGAATGTATCACACGCTACCCTAAATGTCAATTAGCTTTAGCTTGTAACGTTCTGGCAGCGGGCATACAGTTTTCTTCATTGGATTTCGCCAAGGGAATATACTGACTCGGTTCCCAACATTTAGATAGACACCGTAGAACCCCTTCTTTTCTTTTCCTCTGACTGTGTTACAATGCTGCTGTTCAATTTGAGGAGAAAGCCATGATTGCGGTAACCGCAGGAGAGAACTTCTTTGTCATAGCAGGCGTCGTTGCGTCTGAAGTAGCACACCTTTTCTAGGTGCGCTCTTGAGCTAACGTTACGCATAACTGTTGATTTTATTATTCTATCGTTATCAAGCCGTGGGCGCGCTTGCGCCTGCGGCCTTTGCTAGGATAAGCCTACTTTACCAAAGCCGTGGGGGCGCATTTCCCACGGCTTTTGCTAGGAGGCAAACATGAGCAAGATCATTGTTTCGTTAAAGCAAGTTGTTTATCGTCACGGCGGTACATCCGTGTTGACCGGCGTTGATTGGGAACTTCAAGCCGGCCAGAAAATAGGTCTTGTGGGGTCAAACGGCGCCGGTAAGTCTACGTTGTTGCGCCTCATCGTGGGCGAGCTCCAACCGGAGACCGGAGAACTCACCCGCAGCCGGCGGCTCCGCCTGGGTTATCTGGCACAAGAACCCCAGCTGCTCCTGGAGCATACCGTCTGGGAGGAGGTGCTGGGGGCCGACACTCGTATTCGACGGTTGCAGTCCCGACTGCGCTGTCTCGAAGTGCAGATGGGCGACCTGGCGCTCATTGACGACCCCCAAGCCTTCGACAGGGTGCTCAAGTCTCATGCGCGTGCCCAAGCGGACTTTGAGGCCGCGGATGGCTATCGCTACGAGAGCCGTGTGGCGCAGGCGCTGCAAACCGTCGGCTTCGACGAGTGCGCCTGGGGGCTGTCAGTCGCAACGCTCTCCGGGGGAGAGCGTAAAATGGTCGGTTTGGCCAAGCTGCTCGTTACGCAACCGGAGCTGCTCTTGCTGGATGAGCCGGACAATCACCTTGATCTGGCGGGCAAAGCGCGGCTGGAGGCTTTTATCCGCGACTACGCCGGCAGCATCGTCATCGTCTCTCACGACCGCTACCTGCTCGACGAGGTGGCGACGCAAATCGCCGCAGTGGAGCGTGGTCGCCTGACGTGCTACCCAGGCAACTACTCCGCCTACAGCACGACGCGCCAGCTAAAGCTCCTGCGCCAGCAACAGCAATACATGGCGCAGCAAAAAGAGATCGCCCGCATCGAGGCCGCTATCAAGCGTTTCCAGCACTGGGCGCACCTCGTCGTGGACGAACGTCACATCCGGCAGGCGCGCGCACGCCAGAAGATGCTGGAGCGCATGGACAAAATCGAGCAACCGCAGTTGGAGCGCGCGCAGATGGGTCTAGTTCTCAACGGCTGGCGCGGTTCTCAGGACGTGTTGCGGATTACCGACCTCAGCAAGGTCTTCAACGACGAACACGGTGAGCACATCATCTTGTTGGGGCTGGAGCTGCTGATTCGGCGGGGCGAGCGGGTGGGACTGTTGGGTGCCAACGGCGTTGGCAAGAGCGTACTCTACCGCTGCATCCTGGGCCAGGAACCGCTGACCAACGGGGTAATCAAAATCGGCCCCAGTGTGCGCGTGGGATACTACGCGCAGCATCACGAAACGCTGGATCCTGACCGCACGCTGATTGAGGAGATCTGGGACGCACGGTCGATGTCAGAAGCGGCGGCCGTCAATGTGTTGCTGCGTTTCCTCTTTCCCTACGTACGTGCCCGTGAGAGCGTGGCTACGCTCTCCGGCGGTGAGCGCAGCCGCCTGCAATTAGCCAAACTGATGCTCTCCGACGCCAACTTCTTGCTTCTGGACGAACCAACGAACAACCTAGACCTCGACTCACGCGAGATATTGGAACAAGCCTTAGACGACTTTGAAGGGACTGTGTTCGTCATCAGCCACGACCGGTATTTCCTGAACCGCACTGTCAGCCGCATTGTTGAGCTTGAGGAGGGCGCGCTGACATCTTACGTTGGAGATTACACCTACTACGCGGAGCGAAAGGGACTGGGGAGCCATAAGCCTTACGTTCAAATTTACAACGGGGGGAAGTAGGAGTATCTGCCCTAAATGATATAATCATCAGCGTTTATCTGCGCAAATCTGCGTCCACCCGACTACTTGACCACGATATTTTTCTGCCGCCGCTTGCCTCGTAGCCCTTGCTCCACGAAGAGCCGCTCTCCCGTGAAGGGGTCGAGTTTGGTGTAGTACATCAAGCTCGCATAGGTTGAGGGCGTCGGCGTGAAAATCTGCACCTGCTCCGGGTGGAGTTTTAACTTGCGGTAGGCGAAGTTGCGCAGCCGGTGCATATCGCCTTCCGTGCAGCCGGGGTGCGCCGCGATGAAGTAGTAGGTGAGGAACTGCGGCAGTCCCGCTTGTCGCGTCTCGTTGAAAAAACGGCGGCGGAACTCCAACAACGGCTCCGGTCCTGGCTTGCCCATCTCTCGCAGCACGTTTTTCTCCGTATGTTCCGGCGCCACCTTTAGCTGCCCGGAGACGTGCTGGGCAACTAGCTCTTGGAGATACTCCGCACCATGTTCTTGGTCATGGAGCAACAGATCGTAGCGGAGGCCGGAGGCGACAAAGACCTTCTTCACGCCGGGCAGCGCGCGCAAGCGGCGTAACAACTCTAGCTGCGCGCTATGATCCACCGGCAGCGCGGGGCAGATCTGGGGAGAGAGGCAGCGCCGGTCGGGGCAGGCTCCTTGCCGGAGCTTCTTGGGGCATTCAAAGCCGTACATATTCGCCGTGGGGCCGCTCACGTCCTGGATGTAGCCCTTGAAGTCCGATAGCTGCGTCAATTTGCGCGCCTCCGCGACGATGCTCTCGAGGCTGCGCCAGCGGACGGTGCGCCCTTCGTGGACGGCGATGGCGCAGAAGTTGCACTCCCCGTAACAGCCTCGGTGCGTGCTCACCGCAAACTTGATCGTCTGGAGCGCTCGCACCTCGCCTTGCTTTTTGTAGTAGGGATGTACCTCGCGCTCAAAATCGAGCGCGTAAACGTCATCCAGTTTAGCTTGCGTGAGATAGGGCGCGGGAGGATTTTGGATCAGGTAGCGGTTGCCATACTGCTGATACAATCCTTGCGCGCTGCGCGGATCATTGTTGCGGTAGAAGGTGTGGAACATCGCAGTGAAGGCGCGCTTGTTTCTCTTGTCCGCGACCTCCGCGTAGGCGGGCAACTCGAGGTAGCCTTTCTTGGGACTGTCAGCGACGTAACATAACCCGCGCAAGCGGCGCGGATTGTCGCCAAAACGCAGTGCATCGGCGAAAGCCAAGACGCTCTGCTCCGCCATGCCGTAGAGCAGATAGTCGGCCTTCGCATCCAGGAGCACCGCACGGCGGATAGCGTCGTCCCAATAATCGTAGTGCGCCACGCGGCGCAAACTCGCTTCTATGCCGCCCAGCACAATGGGAGCGGTATCCTTGAAGTAACGCCTGATGAGATTAGTGTAAACGATCACGGCGCGGTCGGGACGACGTGTGTTGCGCCCGCCCGGCGTGTAATCATCGGAGCGGCGCGGTTTCTTCAACGCCGTGTAGTTGGCGACCAGTGAGTCAATGCTCCCGCCCGTGACTCCCCAGAAGAGCGCCGGTTCCCCCAGCCGCGTGATGTCATCTGGCCCGTGGATATCCGGCTGGGCGATAATGCCGACACGATAGCCCACGTCTGCCAACACGTGCCCGATCACCGCCACCCCGATGAAGGGACTGTCAATGTACGCATCCCCCGTTACTAAAATCACATCTAACTGCTCCCATTCGAGAGCAAGCATTTCTTGGCGCGTTGTAGGTAGAAACATAACGTGGCTCCCCTGAAAATAAGTTATTTTACCGCAAAGGCGTAAAGGGCGCGAAGAAAACAAATTGGTTTTCCGAAGATTGAATTTCAAATCTTTGCGCCTTCGCAGTGAAATGCTTAGTTGGTACATTTATTGTTTTTAATCTGCGAGCGCAGCCTGCGTTTATCTGCGTTCCATTTACTCGCTCACTCGCTTTTTCGCTTACCCGCTTCAAGTCAGCACCACCAGCCGCCCGTTGTTCTCCACTACTTGCACCTCCACCCCGTAGGTAGCAGTCAAGTGCGCTGCCGTCAACACTTGGTGCATGTCACCCACGCTCTGAATTTTGCCCGCGCGCAACAAGATCACCTGATCCGCCACGGCGGCCGCCTCATTGGGAGCGTGCGTGGTGAAAAGTATGGTCTGTCCCTGGGCCTTCAGCTGGCGCAAAATCTCACGGATGCGTTGCTGGTTCCCCAAATCTAGGTGCGCGGTTGGCTCATCCAACAACAAAATGCGCGGTTCCTGTGCCAACGCGCGCGCCACCGTCACCAGCTGGCGCTCCCCGCCGCTAAGTGCCTGGATGGGACGCTCCCGGTAAGAGCGCAAGCCCAACACTGCCAGCGCATCCAACGCTACTTGCCGATCATGGTGCGAGGGTTGTCCCAAAAGGCGCAAGTGCGGCGCGCGTCCCAGCAACACATATTCCAAAACTGTGAAATTGAAGGGGAGGTACTCATCCTGAGAAACCAAACCCACCAACTGACCAAATTCGCGGGGCGAATACTTCGTCCGGTCGCGCCGCGCGACTAAGATCACGCCGGCCTGCGGCGACAGCACCCCCAAGAGGAGGTGTAGCAACGTGGATTTTCCGGAACCGTTCGGTCCCAGCAACGCCGTGATGGTGCCCGGCTCGATTTCTAGCGAGAGGCGGTCAAAGACGTGCGGTTCGGTGATGGCATAGCTAAATTGGATATCGGCTAATGAGATGATAGCAGTTGGACTCATAGTTCTGCCTTAAAAAATAATGTTTCACCATTGAGACAGAGAGGCTACTGAGAAAAGCTAGTTTGCCGCTAAGCCGCTAAGGGAAAAAAACACTCTTTGCGTCTTCGCGCTTTGGTGGCGAAAATTACGTTTTTTATCAGCGTCCATCCGCGTTAATCCGCGTCCTTTTTACTGACCTTCACCGGGTGGTAGGCTCAACTTTGAGCATCAGGACGATGAAAATCCCAGCCCCGATCAACGAGGTTAGCACGCCCAGCGGAATCTCGCCGGGCAGTGCCGTGCGGGCGACGTCATCGCAGAGCAACGTGAAGGTGCCTCCCAGCAATAGTGAGCCGGGCAGACTGCGCTGCGCGTCCGCTCCCAGCAACCGGCGCGCCAGATGCGGCACTATCAAGCCGACCCAGCCGACTACCCCCGCCAGCGAGACCACCGAGGCCGTGGCCACGACGGCCGCAACCAGCAGTATCAGCCGCTCCCGGGTGGGCGAAATCCCCAGGGAGATGGCGGTCTCTTCAT
>JAYELZ010000188.1:0-2396 GCA_034717835.1 Chloroflexota bacterium | reverse complement strand
GGTATCAAAGACCTCGGTTGTGAGCGTCGCGATATCCTCCGCCGTACTCATCCCGGTGGAGAGAATCGACGGCGGGCTGTAATCATCGTTGGTGCGCAAGGCCTGATAGATATTGAGCGTAGCCTCGGTAATGAGACGCAATTCGCTGGTGCGCGCATTGAAGAGCGCGAAGGTGGCGACCAACTGTGCCGTCTCACCGGCGCGGTTGATGAAGAAGGGACGCGCGGGAAGCCAACCAAGATCCGGGTTGAGCACCGGCTCGGGTTGCGCCGTCTCGGTGATGGGCCGCACAACGACCGGATTGAAGCCAGCAGTAGAAGAAAGCGTCGCGGTGAGGAGCAACGCGCCGTGCGGCTGCCGGAGGGTGTAGGAAGGGACAGAGTAAGCAAATACGGGCAAGAGCGGACGCCCGACGGCTCCCTGGGCATTAGCAGCAGCTCCGACAGCGTAGTAATCGCCGGTCGCGCCGCTATATTTCTGTAGGTTCGGAGTAAGGGTTCGCGTATCAGTAATCAACCATTGCGCTTGAAGCTCTGCTTGCGTATGGAAGCTCGGGGCGAGGGCAACCTGTTGAAGTGGTAATGAATTAGGTACCTCCACCCGGTACATCGGCAGACCGTAGAGCGTGGATTCCATGATAGCTTTGGCGTCGTAAGGTGTCAGTCCGCCGGCAGGTATGCTCTGCAGGTAGCTCACTTTAGCCAAGCGCAGCGCCTCTCCGACCGCGGCATCGGTCTCATCATCGCCATCCAACAGCGCGTTGCCCGCTGTGCTGCCGACGCCCCCCCCTCCGCCCAACGCCCGCGTGAAGAGCAGCATCAGTCGCTCAGAACCGGCGATACCCTCGTCAGTGCCGTACCCGTAGCCGGTGTTGGCAATCCAAGTGGCACCCTTTCGCGCCAGGGCTTGCGGGAAATCAGGGATACTTTGGGCCAAGTCGGCTTCCTGATCCGGCACGCTGTAGCCCGCGTGACAACCTAGTGACCAATTTACAGTGCCACCCAGGCTCGCGCTGGCACTGATGACATCAGTGTTGTAAAAGGTATTCGTAAAAGTATCCGTATGATCGGCCGGTTGGATACGCCAGTGCTCCGCGTGCGCGTTGATGGAGGCCAAATCGGGAGCGTTGCCGCTAGGATTATCCGTCCAGGCGGAGCGTAGGTCGTCAGCCGTCCAAGTTTCGCTGATCAACGTGGTTGGGGAAGTGTCATGCATCGCGGTTAACTCGGCTGCGATCAAAGTGGCCGCGTCGCCGAAGAAATCGTAGCCGGTGACTAAAGTATGTTGCGATTCAAGTATATGCTTAGCGAAATATTGGTCAATCATTCCTTGTATCTCAGTGGGTGTCTCCACCAAGCGGCCCGTAGCCAGGAGCGGCCGCCAGAAGTAACGTCCGCGCCAGCCCAACTCCTCACCGGGCGGGGAGCCGTAAGCGTCATCGGTGAGATAGAAGCCGCCCGCCGTCGCCGCGTGCAGCGCGCCGGGTTTCGTTTCGGAATTAGGTGTGAACTCGCGCTCGTTGGCAATGGCGGTCAGATCCAGTTGGCGGTAGAAGGGTATCTGGTTATCGTCCCCAATGACGACCACATATTTTAGTCGCGAGAACATAGGATCACTCAAAGTAGGTGAGATGACGTGAGTCCGAATGGCTTCCACGACATCGTTCGCCAGCTGGGGAGAGCAGTAATTGCCATCCCAAGCCGCGTATGCGTCCGCAACCTCCAGCGGATTCTCTACTGGAGCCAAAAATCCTTTCACCGTCTGCTCGTCGGCCAAAGCCTGGAGCACGGGAGTTAACGCGTTGACCGCCGTGATCCCGTAGGTTTGCGCTAGACGAGTGGGGTTGTAGAGAATGAGAGTCTCAGGAAGAACTGGATTTTGTGGATAGGCTAATTGAGTTGGGCCGGCAGGGTATTGAGCCTCCCAGATGCAGTGATCACCAGGAAGCGGGGAGAGATCGATACCTAAAGTGTAAGGCGCAGCGGAGTAAGTCTCAGCCTTAGAGGCAATCACAAGTACGTAGTAACGACCAGTTCTGTTGATCTCGCGGTATATCTGCTCCTGCTGATATTCAGGATTAGCTGAAATGGATGACCAGCCCGCAATCGAAGACCAGCCCGCAATCGAAGACCAGCCCGCAATTGAAGACCAGCCCGCAATTGAAGACCAGCCCGCAATGGACGACCAACCCGCAATCGAAGACCACCCCGCCGTGCCAGCAACAGAACCTTCATTAGTAGTCTGAGAAGCGTCATCCAACCCCTCCAGATTTTGTCCCGGAGGTAACGGTGGTAGTAATGTTGGATCCGGCACTACTACCAAATCATAATCTTCAGGTAAGTTTGAGAGTGTTACTGTTAGCGCCGAGGGCTTTGTAATTTCAATCGAGTACCAGT
>JAYELZ010000187.1:0-2402 GCA_034717835.1 Chloroflexota bacterium | reverse complement strand
AGGGGCCACCGGTGAGAGCAGCGGCGGCAGGGATGTGGGGCTAAACAAATGCGCGGCGACCAATACTCCGCCGCCAACCAGGACAATCAACAATGTGACCAAAACCGGCCAGCGCCTCTGCGCCACGCCAGCCGGTTGCCGGGGCGTGAATTTTCCGGGGACTTGAGGAGACTTCTTGATCTTCATGATCCAAACTACCCTTCGAGATGGAATCCGGCCAACATACCTTGAACGTATTTAGAATACCGCTCCACGCGCAGCGGGAAACTTTTTAGCACTTCTCTCAATCGCCGGTAGGCCGCCGGATTGACGGGAGATTTCAATTCAATGATGAGCATCCCCTCATTGGCGACAGGCGAACTCAAATACGGGGCTACCGCCAACTGTTGAGGCAAGGCGCGCAACCTGGTATCCACGGTCAAGCGCAACACGCCATCTGGCGTCTCATAGTAGCTCCGCCAGTAATGGTTGATCAATGTCGGAACCGGCGCCTGCTCCAACCAGTAGCGCACGCGCTCTGGCACAGCCCGGCGGATGTGCTGCAACAACATCACCCAGGCAGAATCACGAAGGCTGAACGCTAAATCGCAAGGGACGTTCTCTTTCCAGCCCACCAAACCCTCTTTGCACTTCAATTCAAAATGTCCCCCGGTCACGCGCTCTACGTCAGTGCCATACCAGCGTAGCCGTAACTTGCGGCGGGAGCTCACGCCGCTCAAGTTATCGTTGAGATTCTGCTGGTCGAGAAAGTCGAAATACACATTGTTCACCTGGCGGGGAGGATAGGTCACGCGCCAATGTGCAGAATGTAACCGTACCCAAGCCTCAACCTGCGGCAACAGATATGCTTTGCAGGGGACTTTGAATTCATACCGCAACTGCGGAGCAGACGTCATGGCTGCGTTTCCGCTCCCGGCAGAGGAAGTGCTGGATAAGCGTCCTGGGCCGGGACAAGTATCTCCGGCGTCTCTGGGCCAACCAGACGCACCAGCACCGCTACCTCGCCATCCCCAGAGCGCAGCACCTCGGCCGGCACACGCACGCTCACCAGACGCGGCACGGCGCCGGTGAGAGCGCGCAACGTTGGCGTCTCCGAGGCAGCAAGCAAAAGCTCGCGGTCGGCCTCCACCACCCACTCCATTTTGAGAGGGATGAAAGCATTCCCACCCAGGTCCAATCCCACCACCGCTACCGGCAACGGCTGCAAATTACCCAGTTCCAGTCGCAAGCCCGCCGGATCATCCGCTACGTAGGCCACGATGGGCAAAGCTGGGGCCAACTGCGCGCGCATGGCCCGCTGATGTTGTTCCAACCGCGCCCAGGGTAAAGCGGCATCCGCCAGATCCCCCCAAATCCACCAGCGAGTCTCCAGCTCTTCACCGAAAGCGATTTTTAACTCCTCCAGAGCCTCCGGCTGGCTGAAACGCCGTAGCGCACGCACGTAGGCCAGTTGGATGCGCGGATCATCCGTGAAGAATGCCGGTAACGGAGCTACTTCCGCCGCGCACAGACCGCCACTTAACGGGATAAGGTGGTCCGTGGCGACATCGTAGTACCACCGGAGCGTACGCCAATCCAATGTTGGCGCGCCGTACCAAAGCGTCGTCACCGCCAAAAAGCGACCGGTGGCCTCCGCGTCAAATAGCGCAGATGGCATGAGAGTGCCGGCTTGCACCGCATGTAGCCGCGCCAGGATCTCCTGCCGCACGGCTTCATCTTCCCCCGACTGCCACACCTGGAATTGAGCGTACTGGAATCCGGATGTGTTGAGCAATGTGCGCAGATCGGCCCGCGCGGCCCAATACGCTCGCGTATCAAATCCCACCAAGATAGGGCGTTCGGGCGTAGGAACGGGGAGCTCCTCCAGCCCGTACAACCCTTGAGATCTTCCATTCAGAGTAAGCCGCACCAGAGAAGAATGTAGCGTTGGCAGACCAGCCTGACGCAAGGTCGCTAAGTATCCCCAGTGGAACAGATAGCCGGCGTCGGCCGGGACGAGAGACAATCGGGAGAAACCCGCAATCCCTGGGGCCTCTAGTACCGTCACCTCCAGGGGCCACGTGCCATCGGACTCGGCTGTGGAACGACCAGCGCGCCAGAGCAACTCAACGGCGACATTTCCCCCCCCGTAGTGTACCGTGGCCGCTGCAACATCTTGGGCGCGGGGAACATACAAGCCCAGGCGTCGCGCTTGCTCGCGCTGGTGGAGCAACCGTTGATATTCCTCGAAAGGCAAATCAATTTGGAGGACCGGCAGCGCGGCTCGCCGCGACCACCTTGTCACTGTCTCACGAGGGTGCATAACGCCACGGAGTATTACCTGGTGCCAGCCCTCTTGATGCGCCAGGAAGCCTAGTCCCAGGGAGAGCAGCAACAACCCAACTAGCAAGACGCTGTCCAAC
>JAYELZ010000186.1:0-2407 GCA_034717835.1 Chloroflexota bacterium | reverse complement strand
GGTCGCGGGCGCGGTGGCAGCGGCGTACTCATAGCCCGCGGCCTGGCGGATATCATTCCAACCGGGGTTTTCCGTGGTGGTTTGCAAGAGCGCGGTCGCTGCCAGCTCGGGGAGCGCGGTGGTGAAGAGTCGGGCGACATCATGCTCCAGTGGAGTCGTGTAAAGCACCTGTGCGCCGGCGTGACGGGCCAGGTTATCTACCGCTTTTATCGCGTCAGCATCGTCATCCGGCCGCGCGGTGATGGCGTAGACTGCATCCTCGAGCAGCTCCGCGCGTGCGTGCTCGACGCCCTGCAAACGCAGCCATTCCGTCTCGCCTTTTTCGGGAGCTAGAAAGAGATCGCCGCCGACAAAACGTGCTCCAGGTGGCAATAGCTCGTCGGCCCACCGCAACACGGGAACTTTGAGCGGTGCGGTATCGGTGACGATTAGCTCGGCATCCGGGGCCAACAAGCGTCCCATATCCACCAACACACCGCGCATCTCGGCCAGAGGCACAGCGATGATCACTATCCCTGCGCCCTGCAAGGCCAGATCCAAGTTGAAGCTCACGCGATCCACCGCGCCCAGTTGCTTGGCTTGCTGGGAAATCTCCGGGTACTTATCGTGCCCGATGATCTCCACCTCGTCTCCTACTACGGCTTGTAATGTTAGTCCTAATGAAGCCCCGATAAAGCCGGTGCCAATAATTGTAATGCGTCGTTTAGTCATGGTTAATTCCTTGTTTAGTCTGTTAGTCGGGTAGTCGTTAGTCGGGTAGTCGGGTAGTCGGGTAGTCGGGTAGTTGTTAGTCGGGTAGTTGTTAGTCGGGTAGTCGTTAGTCAAGTAGCCATTTGCGCATTTGCCATTAGTTGTTATCGGCGGCTTGTAACGCGGCCAATTCCTTGTCATCCCCTGGCGGGCTATGATGGCGGCGAATTAGGGAGACTGTGCGGGCCGGCGCGCCAGACTCTTCCGCCAACTGCGCCCCCCAGGTGGGATGTTGTTGGCGGCTGACGAACCCACGCCGCATTCCCTGAGCTGTGCCTTGTGCCCAGTGAGCAGCCCGTGTTGGGAAATAATGCTCGCCCAGTACCACCCACACCCGTTCCCAGAGCCGAGGCGGGACCACCACCTTGCCCAGATCGTGTAGCAGCGCGGCCATCAGAAGTTCTGGGGCGTGATAGCCTTGTGCTTCCAGCGTTTGGCAGAGGGCGAGACTGTGTTGTTGTTCCACCCGTGACATGCGCCGGAAAAGGCTCAGAAGTGGCAGGGAAAGAGAGCGACTAGCATACTCATAATCCACCGGCCGGAAGTACGCCCTCACGGCCTGGAAGAATTGGGCGATCCGGTACCGCACACGAGTGAAATTCACCAGAGCAGGATGCGGTAGAGCAAACTGTAGATGGGCGTAATCATCCAACTGATAACGTCAATGCCCATGTTGGGCAATACGAAGAGCAGTAATACGAGCAGGAGCGGGGCGATTGGCTCCATCCTCTCCAAGAAATCAGCTAGAGGTGGAGGCGCGATCCCGGCCAGCACCTTGGAACCATCCAGTGGCGGGAAGGGGAGCATATTGAAGGCGATCAAGCCGACATTGATCGCAATCGCGTAGAAGAAGAAAGTTCCTGCGGCTTCGGTTAGCTTGGCCGGCACTAACCGGAGTATGCCTAATTTCATGGCGGCGACTAGAATAACTGCTTGCAAAAAATTGGAAAACGGCCCGGCCAGTGCGGAAAGTGCCATGCCAATCCGGGGACTGGGGGCTTTATACATGCGGTACGGATTGACGCGCGCGGCTTTACCCCAACCAAAGCCGGTAGTGAGAATCAGCAACGTCCCCAGCGGGTCTAGATGCGTGATGGGGTTTAGTGATAAGCGACCTTGCTCTTTGGGCGTTGGGTCGCCCAACAGATAGGCCACATAGCCATGTGCCCACTCGTGAATGGGTATTCCTAATAGCACTACTATCAGCCGGGCCAATAAAATGTTAGGTTGCAGATTAAACATGGAAGTCCCTCACTTGGTATCTAAACAGAATGATTATAGCATAGGAGGATATAAGGAGAAGCAGTTGCCGCCGTGTGGAGATCTAGAAACTTTAGAAGATGTTGAAAATTAGTTACAGAGAAAACTCAAGAGAATACGCAGAGATACTCAACCGTGCCTGTGTAACGTAAGCAGGTTCAGCCGAGTAGCTCGGTCGGGAGATCGGCCACAGCTACTCATACCCACTTGATTAGCTGTCCGTAAAAAATCAGTAAATTCAGCGAGGTATGGAAACCTCGGCTACATGGTCCAGACTACTCGACTACCTGACTATTAGATTAAACAAAAGGAGTTTACCATGAAATTAGTGATACCGATGGCCGGCTTTGGCACGCGCATGCGTCCGCATACGTGGTCGCGGCCCAAACCGTTGCTC
>JAYELZ010000185.1:0-12109 GCA_034717835.1 Chloroflexota bacterium | reverse complement strand
AGCCCGTGAGGGCACTGGGGGGCCACTCCACACTACGGAGGGCGGCTCTGCCGCCTAAATGCGCCCACGGGGTTAACGAAGTTGTTCCTTCTCCGTGCCAGCGCCGCCCCACTAAAGCACCACAGATCTGGCTGGGGCCGGTGTCCTCACTGCGAGAACGGAGCCAATTCCGTTTCTTCTTGGCGAAGCGTAGCCCCTTTACAACATCATTTCCTCCCATCCCCTGGTCATTCCGCGCGGAGTGCCGTTGCGTGACACACAGTCGAGAAATCTTGCTCGTCCGGCATGGCTCAGCGCTCACTCACCGTGCCCCGCCCCGCGAGTAAAGAAGCCCCGCCACAAATGGACTACCAGACCAAGTGACTACCAGACTAAACAGATGTTTTGACAGTTATCCAAAGGGTACATATAATGGTGATAGTGTCTGTCATTGCTGGATGGTACCTGACTGGTTGCGGGGCCAAAGACGGATTTGAAGAGGGTATCCATTGTATAAGGAGAGGCGCATGAAAATTACCTTACGAATGCAAACCCCACTCTGGACTGGGGGAGTGGACGGCAAGAGTACCCGTTTGCACGAAACCGGACTCATCGGCAGTATCCGCTGGTGGTACGAAGTTATTGTGCGGGGACTCGGGGGAAGTGCTTGTGACCCGACTGGGGACCGAAGCTGTCCGGATAAAGAGGGTAAACGTTGTGCTGCCTGTCAGCTCTTTGGCTGTACTAGTTGGCAGCGCAAATTTAAGCTTAGAATCCTAGATGAGGATGATAATTTATTTACTGAAAAACCAGATGCCGAATATGGGTTCCCCGCAAAGACTTCAATGACCTGGCACTTTCTAGAATTACGCCCCTTGGAAGAAGAGGAAAGGTGGTTACTTATGCAAGCTATTAACATCGCCAGTAAATATGGTGCTATTGGAGGTAGAACCACACTCAAACCTCAAGGCAACAAGCGAGTAGGCGGTGATTATGGCCTTTTTGAGATCACTAACCGCGTAGGGGAAGTGAAGCTAGCCGCAAGTAGGGTAAGATCATGGCTGAACCATGACCGATTCCGGAAAGTACCTAATCATGGATGGCCTGACCTGCGAGGTTTCTTCTTTGTTTCTGGACAATGTTTATGGCGAAAGCAAATTAATGCTCTTTTGGGGCTTTCCGCAGATGGCGATCCTGTTAATCACGGAAAATTAGAAGTTGCTCTGCGAGGACAAGTAGGGGTAAGCAAAAAAGTCTTTTCATTTGACACTCCCTCTGCGCGGCGTTTGTGGGGTTACGTACCAACCCCACAATTACGAAAGCAAGCTATTCAAAGGTTGCAAGAATTGGGCATTGAGGCATCGAATATACGAACAGGGGAGGAGGTTCTCGATGAGCTATGATTTTTATGCCGCAAGAGAGGAAATAGAGCATGATGTGCAGGACCTATATGCTCGGATTCAACTTTCCGCCAATGATTTGGGCGATGCCTCTGCGAAGAGCCAGCACAATAGGCATTTTAGGAGGCAATATAATGATTATATCCAAGCGCAAGCTAAGTTGGCTGCTCAATTGTTAGTTGATAGCCCTTTGAGAGCCATAGAAAATCTACCTGTCGGCGCGGCAGTTCTACAATTTCAAATGAAATTAGCGCGCCCCTTCTTATCCAGAGATGACACACCCTATCATATCTGTGATAATCCCATACGAAAGGAAAAGATTTTTCATTTACCAATGATGCCGGCCACTAGTTGGAAGGGAACCCTTCGAGCCACAGCTCAACGCTTATTAGCCCAAGATGCTGACCAAATGAATTCATTGGCCTTTGCTAATAAGCACCTTAGACTAACCCTCCTTTTTGGAACCGAGAAAGAAAAGGGGAAATCCCAGACTTTTCTGAATCACCGAGGAGGAACTGAAGCTGCCCAGACCTATAATGAGCTGCTGTCCGAGTATACTGAGACGGGGTTCTTAGCTGGTCGCCTAAGATTCTACAGCACTTTTTTTGACCAGGTTACCATTGAAGTCATAAATCCCCATGACCGAGTTAAAAAAGCGGGCAAACTCCCCATATATTTTGAGGTAGTTGATATTGGGGCTAAGGGGACATTTAAGCTATTGTATCTCCCTTTTGATCTTATCGGTAAACCAGCGCAGGAAATTGCTTCTGAGATAGCCAAAGATTTCAAAATGCTAGGGGGATCTTTGCAAGCCATGCTCAGCACTTATGGCTTTGGAGCTAAGACTTCAAGTGGTTTTGGAGTAGTTGAGGAAAACTTAGCGAGACCTGGTAAGTTGTTACTCCGGGTCTCGGGTTTGCCGTCAGAACGACCAGAGAAGCCCAAGTTCCCCCAAACAAGGGAAAAGCAAAGAAAACTTCGGCGCTATTGGAAAGCCGAGAATCAACTCAAAGATGAATTCCTAACCGATACGAGGGAGCTGAGCCCAGAATCTCAATACAAAGCCTACATCCAATCTCTGGGACAGGAATATACGAGGACTGATCGTCAACTCTACAATAAAGCTCGCAAGTGGTGGGAACGCGAAGGCGAAGAATTAGCTGAAAAGGCTTCGGAATCTGAAAAATTAGAATCCAAGGTGGAGTCAGCTGAGCCTGAAAACCTCTGGGCGGAACGCACATTCGCTAGTCTGACACAGATGGTTGAAAAAATGGAATCTCTGACTGCAGACCTGGTGGCGAAGGAGCATACAGATGAGTGAACTGAATCTTGTGAAACAGAGCAAAGATCAAATCCTCCTGGCTGAAATCGCCGGGCTACTGCATAATCTAGGAAAGTTAGATCCAAATTTCCTCAGGGATCAGACCAGAGAAGAAGAGCAAAAAAATGCCTCTGAAGCCATCCGAGACGAGCATCAAGAGATTGTGCCCTATCATTTCAAGCGTTTTGCTTCTCCAGAGGCGACTCTATTCCAACCAGCTATCCGGAGATTAATCTTCGAATCAACTGCAGAGCTAACTCGCAAAGAAGAGCTATGGGAAGAATTGAGAAACTTTGATGTCTGGTCTGAGGAGGAGCGTCAAACGCTTGAACTTCTAAGTGCTGCTGAGTGGGGCGGCAAACAACGCAACGAATATCCTAGATTGAATAAAACGCTGCTTAGTGTTTGGCAATTGTTAGTTTGGTTACGGGGTAGAGGCTCATTATACTTACCTCAGGTTGATAAACGTGAAGCCATTCATCAGGAGCAGCAGGAGCTCCGCGTTAGGCGCGCTCAACTGGCCAGCAACATAGGCCAAGCCCCCGCCGATCAGAAACCGCAGCTGGGGCGCAAATTAGGGCAGTTATCAGCGGCTTTGGAGGGAATTGAAGCCAAGGAGCAACTACTGGCCCAAGCGGAAAAAGCGGCACAAGATCAATTTGAAGGTGCTTTTCAGCAATGGCCGGTAGCAGTAGCGGACGAACAATGGTCATTAGCCCATCTTTTGACTCTTTTCTGGGACGAATTTCATTATAAACCTTCGCTACCCCAGCAGGAAACTGATTCGGAGGACAAACCAGGGCTAGTGGAAAACCAAGAGGATCCTGACTATAAACGGGAAGCGGTTCTGCCCCGCTGGTTAGAGAATGGCCGTACCATGGCTTTACCCACGTTGTTAATGCTAGCTCATGGTGAGATCTCAGGTGGAGAGAAATTCTGGGCACCGGAAGAAGAAGTGGATATAGAAAAACAACCTTGGCCGCCTGATTATTTTGCTACCGCCTTCGGCTACGATCGGGGTAAACTCAAGCCGTGGGAACTGCAAGCTAAACGTTTTGAGCTGCTCGCTGGCGCGCTTGAGGCCTGCGCTGACCCGTCTGGACGGCGCGGCGACTTCGTTGATAAAGCCAAGAAAATTCTCCGTCTCGGGCTGGGTGATACCCAGTGGCCCATCAATGAGATCGACCTTTGGGACTATGCCTCCGCGATTGCCGCGCTTTTCAAGAGTGGTGTGGCGCGCGCGGTACTTGATGGTGCTATCCCGGCAGTGGAGCAGATGCGCTGGCGGTTTCTCTCCGTACGCTTTGATGGCCTGGGGTACCTGAGCCAGGCCCACCACGTGACCGACCTGTTGGGCCGTCAGGATAGTCTGGAGATGGCCCTGAATGCGGTGCAAACGCTTTTGGAAGAGACCTGTCCTCTGGGCAACGAAGTTTACCGCGATGAGAATGGGGTCGTCTTCATTGTACCGGGCTGGGAAGATGACTCCAGCTCGACGCTGGCGCTGGCGAATGAGAGCGGGGTAACGCTTGAGGATTTGATTGCCCAGACGTTCCGCGACGCGGCACGCGAAAAGACCAAGCAGCAGCAGTCGCTGCCTTCCTTCGCTGGCGAACTGGTACCTGTGATACAAGAGGGCGCTAGCGTGAGAGGTAAGGCCCTGCAATTGGGAGAGTACCTCCAAAAGCAGGACCAAGCTCTAGCCTTCACCGCCGAGCCAACACGGATGGCGGCCTGGTGGGCCGCCAAGCAGGCCGAGCAACGGGAGCTCTGCACCGTCTGTGGCGTGCGCCCGGTGGGCTATCGGCCTAAGGGTATGAACTTCCCCCACTGGGTTAAGACTGAGTACGCGCGGGAGCGCCACATTTGCTGTGTCTGCCTGCACCGGCGCAGGCGGCGAGTTGAGAAGTGGCTACAGCACAAAGATGCGCAGTGGCTGCAGCCCAAAGAGGAGTACACCATCTGGACCGACGAAGTAGCCGACCAAAACGGTCGCTTGGCTTTACTCGTGGGACAGTTTCAGCTTGAACGGTGGTTAGACGGTACACTGATCCCCTCTATGCAGAAGCCAGCCTCCTTTGCGCGCGTACAGCGCAGTTGGGAGACGACCCAAAAGTTCTGGCAAGAAGTGCAGGCGGAGCTGATACCTAATCAATTAGCCGCGTCTCCCCGGCTGGTAATTACTCCGCGCAATAGGAAGGATTTGCGAAAAAAATTGCAAGCGCATAACGTCTATGAGCTCCAAGTGAGTGGGGGAACCTTGAGCGTGCTGTGGGAGCCGCAGGGGGGAGAACTGTTTCTCATCGAAAATCTGGCAGCTTTAAGCCGTCGGTTGGAACTAGACCAGAACCAGCCGCCTTTTGAAGCGGTGCAGGCCTGGTTACAGCAGCACGCGGCCGAGAACGATAACTGGAGAATCTGGGAACCTTCCGGCTACAATGAACCGGCCCAAGCAGTGGAGTGCCCGGTGGTGTTTAAGAACGCTTTGGGCGCGGACCAGGAGTATTGTCCTCAGATTCCGTTGCTGGCTGCACCGCAGCGTTTTATGACCCTGCTTCCCGCGACCCAGGCCATGAAAATTGTCACCGCGATCCAGCAAAAATACGAGCGCGAGTTCTCCAAAGTGCAGGATCGCTTGCCGCTCCACCTAAGCTTGGTCGTCGCCCCACGCCGTACGCCTCTGCGCGCCATACTGGAAGCCGGGCGGGCTATGTTAGCTAGACCGGCCCAGTGGACAGAGTGGACGGTACAGAAAGTCACTGAGAATGGCACTAGACCTGTACACCTCTCTTCAGATGCCCATTTTTCCCACTGGAGGCAAATCACCTTACAGCAGGAAGAGACCAACCAACAACTCACCCTGCGCGTCGCTGACCGCATGGGAGACGGTGAGACGCGGGATCGGTGGCACGCGCACTTCTGCACTCAAGATCCTTCCAAGCCAGCGACATACACCGCACCACCTCCGTGGCAGGAGTTAGAGCCTGTTGCTAAACTTGCCCCTGGCACACAAGTCTACCTGAACCCCGCCACCTTCGACTTTGAATATCTGGATACCACCGCCCGACGCTTCACGATCGCTTATGACGAGGACGGACGGCGGTTAGGTCACACCCGCGCCTCGCGTCCCTATCTACTCAATGAGATCGAGTGGTTAGCACAACTCTGGGAGTGGCTCAACGAGTATTTGGAAACCACTCAGTGGATGTGGATTCACGGTTTGATTGAGGAAAAACGCCGCGAGTGGCAACAACCGCGGGGACCGCAACATGCTTATTCCGATGTTTTTGAGCAGTTTATTACCGCCACCTTGCACAACGCGGAATGGAAAGAGCAACCTAAAACTGTATCGGAGCAAGACAAGTTCGACCAGGTATTCAAGGCGCTACGCGCCGCCGCACGTGACGGCGTCTGGGCGGATCTAATCGATTTATATCACGAGGCACTGAAGCTCAGACCGCTTTAATGCAGAGGGGAAAACGAACCACCCAGCAACTGAACCCATAATTTTGTTCCTGGTAACCAGTAATCAATCTCAGGAGGTATAACATGAGTTATGCAACACAGAGCTATCTTTGGATGACCTTGGACCCCGTGCATATCGGTACGGGCGGCTACCGCCTGGGGCGGGTGGATAATAGCATCGTACGCGAACCTGGCACCCGCCTCCCTAAAATCCCCGGCACCTCACTCTCCGGCGCTGCACGTTCTTATGCCGCGATGCAAAACGAAAGCCCTCAGTGTGCTGGGCAGGGAGGCCATTGTCAACAGCGGGATTGCCCGATCTGCTACACCTTTGGCAGTCTGAAGGTGGAGCAGCAAGGAAACCCCAAAAAGACCACCTCTTACGCCGGTACTATCAACATCTTTGACGCGCAGCTGCTCTTCTTCCCCGTCCATTCGTTAGCTGGCCCAGTTTGGGTCACCAGTCCAGATCAGTTGCGGGGAGCCGGAGTAAAACAGATTCCCCAGCTACCCGCAGAAAAGATCATGTTAGCCGCCGGGCTGAAAGTCCCGCAGCAACAGCTCAACCTTGGTTGGCTCCTGCTGGAGGCTGTGGATGACCCGCTAAAATTGAAGGGTGCTATGCTCCAGGGGGCTGCCTGGGACGCGATCAAAGCGCGCACGGTATTGGTTACTGATAAACTCTTTAGCCAGATTGTTAATTCTAACTTGGAGGTGCGCACTTCAGTGAGCATTGATCCCGAGACAGGCGCGGCTGAAAAAGGCGCTCTCTTTACTTACGAAGCGATTCCGCGCAGTGCTTTCCTGGTGAGCGCTGTGGTGGAGGATAGCTTTCGTCAAGATAAATTCCCCGTCACTGAGCAGACGGCGCAGGGTACTCCTTTAACCAATGGGCCGTGGCGCAGCCCGTTGGATGTGGCTGGTGCTGGTCTGAAGATGATTGAGTGGTTAGGGGTGGGCGGGATGGGCACACGTGGTTTCGGGCGGATGCGAGTAGTGCACACAGAAAATATCTCAGGAGGCAACAATGCCTAATCCAACTTCAATGGATAAACGTCTCTTAGATGGAATAGCTGCCCAGCGCGCCCAACAGATAGTAAGGCGCGCAGTTGAGAAAGAGGACGCGACCAGTACGGATAATCTGGTCACCAAAGCTCTCGGTGTGCTGCAGGAGAACGGCGTTTACGCTTGTTTCCTCTTCCTCTTTTCGCGCACGCAAGATAAAGATGAAAAGATCGCCCAAGTGGTCCGCGAACAATTGTTGCGGCTAGCCGCAGAGGATTTGGACTTTGGGTGGGAAGACCTTTTGGATGGCGATTTAGGTTCCCAGCGGACACTTTCAACTGTTAGCAAAACCATCTGTGCTGAGCTGGACCCACTCATCATGACCAAAGAGCTCTTTGAGCAGACGTTGATCTACGCCCGCTATGGAGCCAAGGCCGCGAAGAACGAGGGGAGGTGAACGATGAGCTGGCAGGCCTACAAGCTGCGCTTTCGATTATGTTCACCGCTGCATATTGGACGAGGCAAAGTCGGCAACTTACAACTAACCCGCTCCTACGTCACGGGGCGTAACCTGTGGGGTGCGTTGACCGCGCGTTTGGCGCGCAACAGCCATCCCGCCGGTAAACCTGCGCCCCAAACTTACGTGGATGTGGGAGAGCGTGTTAACCAGGAGCTGGCCTTCACCTATCTTTTTGCTACCACCAATACAGATGGTTCCATTGAGACCTGGCCCTGGGAAGAGAATTTTCGTTACCACTACCTCTCCACCTACGCCAGCACGGCGTTGGATTACTCCGCCGCTAGTGCCGAAGAAAACAGCTTGCACGAAGTCGAGTATCTTATGCCCCACACTCGAGAGGCGGGAAAACAAGTCTACTTGACTGGTTACCTTTTTCAACGCGCAGACTCAGCACTGGAGTGGCAGAGCGCGTTGGCCCGTTTGCAAGTTGGCGGCGAGCGTGGTTACGGCTGGGGGCAGCTAGAACTGGTCTCTGACCCACAACCACTCACTGCTAAGCAGCTCTTTGCAAAGTACTCAGTAACCCTGCCAGGAGAGCGCCCACTGCTGAGACTTACCGCGGAGCAACGATTCTTGGCGCACACGCTCGCCAGTAATTTTGAGGACTCTCAAGCTATTCCCACCGCTGCGGCCTCCATAACCGGCTCCTTAGAACCGCTGGTGGGACGAGAAACTAAGCGCGCCAGTAAATTCGGGCAACAGCCCAGCCCCGCACGTATCTGTTATGTCCCCGGAGCGTTTAGCCAGAATGAGCTAAAGGTACAGATCGGCCCCTACGGCATCTGGGGAGGAACGGATGCACCACCGACGTAATCCCTACAGCTGCATTGAAAAGGTACAACGTTCGCGGAGCGAAGTACTCGCTCTAATTTTAGTCACGGTTGTCCTCGGAGTATTACTGGGCTTGCTGACAGATGGTTTAGCCGCCCTGTTGCAGGAGTGGTTAGCGCCGACCCTCTGGCGTCTGTTGCTAGTCCTCCTGGGATTACTGGTCCTATTTTTGCTAGTCCTGGCCAGCTGGTTGCTTTCCGGGCGGACAGAAAGCCGCCGGGCACGCCTCAACCTCTGGCTGCCCTACCACTTACCCCGTAGCGAGCGGGCGACCATCGCGGTCACTTCTGGTTATCCACCCCTGCGGCACGCCAGACGGCTCTTCGCGCACCGCTACCCCACCTCCGCACAGCCAGAGTTCCTCGCGTTATATGCGGAAGCGCAAGCAGAGGGACAACTCTTCCCAGAATTTATAGCCGCCGAGCAGTTGGCTTTGAGCCAATGTCTGGTCCTCTACGTGCTGCACCATTACGCGGATCGCTCCCTGGGCTATGAAGCCCCCTATGGCTGGTGGGAATCCTCATTAGAGACGCAACGACTCGCTATCAATGAACTACCTCGCCTGGTGGCTCAAAATCCTTTTCTCCAGGCAGATCAAGATACTGCCAGCTGGCGGTTGCTCCTGCCGCAAGGCGTAACTTTTGAAGCGCACCGCCACCAGTGGCTGTTGCGCCACCGGCTGTACGGGGAAGTTAGTATCCGCTGGCATCCGCGCTTTCCGGTCGCCGGTCACACTAGCCAGCCTTACCGCGCTAGCGCTGAACGGTTAAAACTCCATGAGGATTCCGAATTACACGTTATCGGCACCCGCCTGGAAGCAGTGGCGCGGCTCAACTACACTTTTTTACCGGCGGGTGATCCTTGTCGAGAGTGGTTGACTGGCTTCTTAGCCCGCTTGGAAGAATCCTTAGACTATGATTACTATTTAGCTACTTTACCCGACCATATCATTCGTGAGCTGGCATGGAAAGTCGGTTGGGTGCCCGCAGGCTCTTCGTTGGTAGAGATGCTGCAGTGCTTGCAGGGACAGTTAGAGGAATTGGAGTTGAGTGTGGCTGAGCAGCAGTTAGCCACTGCGGACGAGGAACCTACTGAGGATTTTGTAGTCTAACTGGGAGGAACAGATGGGGGCCCGTTTAATCGACCGGATCCTGGCGTTGGATAACTTACGCCCGGCTTGGGAAGAGGTACGTGATAACGGTGGCGCCGGGGGAGTGGACCATATCAGTCTGCGCAAATGGAGCCGCACCTGGGAAGAGCGCCTCGTTACGTTAGCCCGCTCCGTGCGCGCCAACACCTATCAACCGCGCCCCCTGCGCCGCTTTAGCTTACCTAAAAAAAGCGGCGGCTATCGCCATTTCGCTATTCCCACCATCACCGATCGTGTGCTGCAGCGCGCCGTCCTGCGAGTGCTGACTCCGCGCTGTGAACGGCTCTTTTTTGAGCACAGTTATGGTTACCGCCCCGGCCGCTCAGTCGCCGATGCCGTGCGGCAAGTCGTGCTCCTGCGTGAGAATGGCTATCGTTGGGTGCTGGATGCCGATGTCGATGAATGTTTCGATTCTCTAGATCACGCATTGATCCAAACCTTCTTTAATCAGCTGGTCACTGATCCCATCACCCGCCGCTTAATCCGGCAATGGCTGCTGGTCGGGCGGCGCGATCCTGAGGTGCCTAAAGGTATCCCCCTCGGATCAGTGATTTCTCCCTTGCTCGCCAATCTCTACCTGCACCGTGTGGATCAACGCCTAACAGACTTTGGCTATCGCTGGGTGCGGTATGCGGACGATTTTTGCGTGTTTACCGTTAACCAACAGCGGGGAAAGCAGTCCTGGCGCGACGTGGCCGCGCTGCTCACTGAATTGCGCTTGCAGTTGGAACCGCACAAAACCTGCCTCACTACCTTTGATGAGGGTTTTGATTATCTTGGAGTCCATTTTGAGGGCAACATGTACAGTTATCTCTGGCAAGACAAACGCATCGAGGTTAAGGATGATTTTGACTGGCTCTTTTACGATTACGTGCCGGACGGGTACCGGTAGGAAACTGACCGAGGCGGCGGATGGCGACGTTATACGTCACTGAGCAGGGCGCGCGGATCGAGAAGGAATACCGTCGCCTCCTGGTTACCAAAGATGATGTAGTGCTGCTGCGGGTGCCGTTATTGCGCGTCTCGCACATCGTCTTGGTGGGACATGTAGGAGCCACTACCCCCGCTCTGTTGGCCTTATTGCGCGCGGGAGTCGGCTTGAGTTTAATCAGCCGAACGGGCCAGTTACGGGGTCGTTTGTTGCCGCCTACCGGTAAAAATATCCCCCGCCGCCATGCGCAATACGCTCAGGCACAGCGGCCTGAGTTCTGCCTGAAGATTGCGCGCGCCATAGTCAGGGGGAAATTATGCAACCAGCGGACGATGGCGCGGCGGATCTGCCGCAACCATCCCGAGGTAACGGAATCCTCTATCCAGGCTTTAGATGAATCGGAAGCAGCCGTGGAAACGGCCGCTTCCCTGGCTGAATTACGGGGATTAGAGGGACGCGGTGCGCGGGCCTACTTTCAAATTTTGCGCCAAGCGATTCCCCCCGGTTGGGGCTTGGAACGCCGCGCTCGCCGCCCGCCCCCCGATCCCGCCAACGCCCTGCTCAGTTTGGGTTACACCCTCTTAGGGCAAAACATGATGACGGCCGCGGAACTCGTGGGTTTAGATCCTTACGATGGCTTCTTTCACGCTGATAAGCACGGTCGCCCCGCGCTGGCCTTGGACCTGATGGAAGAGTTTCGTTCTCTCATCGCCGATTCCGTCCTGTTAACCTTGGTCAACAAAGAGATGCTCACTCCCGAAGATTTCAGGCCGGGACCTAACGGCGGCGTTTATCTGCAACCCGCCGCCTTAAAAACCTTCTTTCAACAATATGGCCGACGTATTCATACCCGCGTGACCCATCCGCTGCTGGAACACCGACTAACTTATCAGCAATGTTTTGAGGTACAAGCCCGGCTATTGAGTAAAGTTATTGAGGGGCAGCGGGAGAATTATCCCCCTTTTCTTACCCGCTAGCGCCACTCGGCTAGTGTGAGGAGCACTCCATGACACGTCAATTTATGGTAGTAGTTTACGATATCAGCGCTGATAAGCGGCGCACCAAACTGCACAATGTCCTGCTTAACTACGGCACCCCGGTGCAATACAGCGTCTTTGAATGTCTACTAAAACCAGCGCGAGTCACTAAATTGAAAGCGCAGGTGGCGCGGGTGATTCACCCGCGGGAAGATCAAGTCCGCTACTATTACCTTTGCGCAACCTGCCTGGCCAAAACTGAAGTTACGAGCGGCCCCGAAGTACTACACCAGATCGACGTACTTGTCGTCTAAAAAGGAGACCCGCAAAGGGCAAACATCTCTACCCGACCAAGAACTACCCGACTAAGTGACTACCCGACCAAGTGACTACTAGACCAAGTGACTACCCGACCAAGTGACTACCCGCCTAAAATCGAGCATCAGGGGGGGGTAAGGCCGTTAGCACGGTGCTCGAAAATTGGCCCGGTTAAAGACTAGCGCTAGCCCCTAGTACTGGGAGATACGGGC
>JAYELZ010000184.1:7920-12132 GCA_034717835.1 Chloroflexota bacterium | reverse complement strand
CCGTCGCCAATACCCCGGCAGCCAGCACCAACGCCGTCGCGGAGTTAGCGCTCGGCTTGATGTTCTCGCTAGCCCGGCCCCTCGCGCGCGCCGACGCGACCATGAAAGCCGGTCAATGGGCCAAGAAAGCGCTTGCGGGCACCGAACTTATGGGGAAGACCCTGGGCATCATCGGTTACGGGCGCATCGGCCAGCTGTTGGGGGAGAAAGCCCGCGCCCTCGGCATGGACGTCATCGCCTTTGACGCTTACATCAAACATGCGGACATTGTGCCTTTTGAGGAGCTATTGGGCAGAGCTGATTACATCAGCCTACACCTACCACATAACAAAGGGACCCATCACCTTTTGGGCGCCGCAGAATTTGCCCAGATGAAACGGGGAGTGCTTCTGGTGGACGCGGCGCGGGGCGGTGTGGTGGACGAGGCCGCGCTCTACGCCGCGTTACTGGCTGGCCGGGTGGCCGGCGCCGCGCTGGATGTTTACAGCCAGGAGCCGCCGCAGAGCGAGCTCTTGCGTAAACTGGTGGCCCTGCCGCAGGTAGTGGCAACCCCGCACATCGGGGCCGGGACCAAAGAGGCGAAAATTCGCATCGGGGATGAGATTATCAAGGCTGCTAGGAAGCATTTAGCCATTAGTTGTTAGCCGTTAGCAAAACAGGAGGAATGTATGGCCCAAATCAAACCTTTCCGGGGATTGCGTTACAATCCTGAGCAAAAGCCAGACCTTTCCAAAGTTATCACCATGCCCTACGACCGCATTCACGCGGCGGAACGAGCTGCATACTACGCCCTAGATCCGCACAACGTTGCGCGCATTATCCAGGGCCTCCGCACCCCCGATGAACCTGAGAACAACGTCTACACGCGCGCGCGCGGCTATATGCTCAACTGGCAAGCCGAGGGTGTGATGTTGCGCGATGCCCAGCCGGCCCTCTACGTGCTGGAACAGACCTTCACCACGCCCGACGGTCAGGAACATACCCGCCGGGGCTTCACCGCCGCGTTGGAACTGACCCGCTTTGATGAGGGGGTTATTCTGCCCCACGAGCGGACGTTGAGCGGCCCCAAAGCCGACCGCCTCAAGCTGACCGAAGTCACCGAGACCGCTTGGGGGCACATCTTCACCCTCTATCCCGATGCCGAAAATCAGATCAACGCACTCCTGCAACCCTACCTGGACGCGCACGCACCCTGGGAACTCCACGAGCAAGTGATCGAGCCGGCAGTAACGCAGAAATTCTGGGTGGTGCAAGACCCGGAGCTCGTCGCCGCGGTAAGCGCGGAGATGGCGCCGAAGCGCAACCTCATCATCGCCGACGGGCACCATCGCTACGAGACCGCGCTTGCTTATCGCGACAAGATGCGCGCGCAACGCCCCGACGCTCCCGCCAACGCCGCCTTCAACTACGTGATGGCGACCTTCGTCAGCATGAGCGATCCGGGATTGGTGATTCTTCCCACTCATCGCCTCATCCACTCCTACACTCAGTTGAGCAGCGCAGAACTATTGGCGGCTCTGGATCCATACTTTGAGATCACCGCGTTGGCAGACCAGGCCGCCCTGGACGTTGCGCTGGCCGAGGCGACGCCCGCACATCCCCGCTACGGTTTCTACGATGGCACGTGTAGCCTGCTCACGCTTAAATCGCTGGACGCCATGGCCGAGATTGCGCCAGAACGCGACGCGAGCTGGCGCGCGTTGGATGTCGCCGTGCTCCACGAGCTGATCCTGGAGCACGTGATGGGGTTGAGCAAAGAGAGCGTCGCCCGCAAAGAGAATCTAGATTACCTCCGCGACCCCACACCCGGCTACGCAGCCGTAGATAGCGGCGCAGCCAACTTCATCTTCCTTCTCAACGGCACCCGCATGGAACACGTGCGCGCCTGCACCCACGCCAACGAGAAGATGCCGCAGAAATCCACCGACTTCTTCCCCAAAATCATCAGCGGCATGGTCGCCTTGCCGCTCCACGACGAGATCGCTTAACACCAATAACTTTTAGCTCCAACGAAAAAGCCGGTGTCTCACCGTACAATCCTAGCCAACATGGCTAAGGACACGGAGAGACACCGGTACTGACTTTAGACCCTAAATTAGCATCTCCGGATAGAGACTATTCCTTGACGAGCTCTGTAATCTCACGAATAAGCGCCGACAGGTTAGGGCGCACAAAGCTCATATTGGGTGCAGGGATACGATTATGCTTGATATGCGGGGGAATATGTTTGTGGTGCGGATATGTACTAGCAAGTGCCTGGTCATTTGGCTGTGGTTGAGCGTCATACCATGCCCACTTATCTGCTCCGCGCCACAACTCATACCCATAGAACTCAAGCTCCACAGAGTCAGTATCAAAGGATAAACGCTCCCTGATGGTGATCCGATACCCTTAGGTTAGCTCTCCTTGCAATACTGCCACTCGCTTACCGCGTTGCACGACGACCAGTGTCGAACGTTGGATAGCAGGGAAGTGCTGTTGCAAGGTGTAAACGTATTCTTCGTAGTCACGAAGCGACTGGAATGGGTTCACGTTGTACAGTTCTCCTGATTACACTCACTAGGGCTGGTGCTTGTTCTCGTAAGGCTTGGATGGTACGGCGATATTGTTCACGGCGGCGGAGCAGGATTTTGTATGCCCCCGCCCAATCGGCCCAGTCGAGTACCCAGGAATCATCTACGGGTTCTTCACCGTTGAGATACGATTCGTAGAATGTCTCGGCAAGCACACCATATTTTCGTTCATAGGCTTCTATGTCCTCGTTGAGAGCGTGAATATCAATGATAATGTCCTGCAAAGTCATTTTGTTATGTGCCATAATCACATCTCCTAACTCAATTGTACCGCTTTATCACGCCACGCTGTCACAGCTCTACCTAGGCAGCTTTTGCTTACCAAAACGCAGTGAGATTCCACCCGGTTCGGCAACCTTGCTCGCGTCGCAACGCTTAGACCACCCGAAAACTACTCTCACCATGTAGCCTTTGTCAATGTGCAAATCACCTCAGAAACCTGACAAACCCTTTTCACATCGTTTGCGCTTGGACAGGCTAACAACTTCAAAGTCGTGTCATCACGAGATAATTAGGTATAATGCTCATGGATTTACGCAGAAGTTAATGTCTACTATTTACTTATCTGTGACAGCTCACTTTATTATATAGGCTTTTCTAGGAGATTGTCAACAAAACTTCTTGCTCGTTTCAGAGATTATTCACGGTATTGACCTTTGACCTTCGACTTTTAACTTTCAACTTATGCTTTTGGACTTACAACTATGACACAAATTCAATATCTACTCTTTGATCTGGATGACACTCTTTATACTAACGCCTCCGGGCTCTTTGCTCATGTCAGAGAGCGGATTGATGAATGGTTGATAGCGGCTCTAGAGGTCTCAAATCGGACCGCGGGGAAGTTGCGTGATGAGTACTACCAGCAATATGGCACCACCATGGCGGGTCTCCTACAGCATCATCCAGGAGTTGATATTGATGACTACTTGGATTACGTCCACGAGTTCGACGTCGCCCCCTACCTCCAACCCAATCCCCAATTAGCGGAGATCTTGGAGCAGTTTTCGCAGCCCAAAGTCATCTTTACCAACGCCATCGCCTCCTGGGCCGAGAAGGTGTTAATGCGGTTGGGGATACGTTCGTATTTCACTGAGCTCATTGATGTTCGCGCAGTAGATTATCTGAGCAAACCACGTCCCGCCGCTTACGAGCTGGCGTTGGCGCGTCTGAATGTGCCCGGTTCCGCTTGTATTTTATTGGATGACCAGCCACGCAACCTCAAGGCCGCTGCCGAGTTCGATATACGGACAGTATTAGTGCGTTCCGGAGGAGAGGTGGAACCGGGCATTGACTTCGCTGTCTCCAGTATCATGCAAATTCAAGAGCCGTTGCGCATCCTGACCAACGCGGGGAGCAAGAGTCACGCCAGCTAGCTTACACCGGCCCCATCCCCGGCGGGCACGGTCAGGAGACCGGCCCAAGCGATTATAATATCAGCATAAGCGTTCAACTTTGCGGGAAGGAGGTAACTATGTTCGAAAAAATTGCTTTAATGACCCAAGGATTGATCAAATCCTACGGCAAAGTCCGCGCGTTGCGGGGCATTGACCTGGAAGTGCAGCGCGGTGAGATCTTTGGCTATCTCGGCCCGAACGGAGCCGGGAAAACCACGACCGTCCGCTGCCTGCTAGACTTG